>JAGXRQ010000095.1 GCA_018335675.1 Bacteroidota bacterium
ATTTAATGGTGTAAGTTCAAAATATCTACAAAACTATCTAAACTGGTTTGCATATAAAGATAAACTATATGGAACGAAGTCAACCATTAAACAATGGTTCTACGCAATTCTTGCTACGCCATACGCATATGAGCTGTTTTTGCAATTTAAAGATAATGCTGTTAATATTAGAACTTAGCCGAAATTAGTTAAAATTCCATCTTCATTCCTAATTGGAGAAATTGTTACATGTTCCCAATAATTTGTTTTGTCTTTTTTCTGATTTTCCCACTCGCCTTCCCAAACTTTTCCTTCTAAAATATGCTCCCAGATTTCGTCAAGTAGCGTTTCGTTATTTTTTAAAGGATTAAAATTTTGGAAACGTTTTCCAATATTATCTTCATAACTAAATCCTGAAGTTTCAACATATTTATGGTTAACAAATTCTACAAATCCTTCTTTATTGAAAATTATAACAATATTTGCACTCTGCTCAACAGCTGCAGAAAACTTCCTTAAAGTTTCTTCCCAAATTACTTTTGCTGTTATTTCTCTTACAACAACAGTAATACCTGATATCTCTCCATGAAGATTTTTCCTTAATGATGTCTTTAGATTAAAATAATGTTTAGGGTTTTCAAACGGCAATCCGAATTCAAATTCTTGGGGTTTTTCAGATTGTATCAACTTATTTAATCCTTTCTCCAACAATCCTGCTATCTCTTCAGGAAATAAATTGGAAAAATTATTTCCATTAATCTTATCTAACCTTATTAATTCAGAAATTTCAGGCTTTATTTTTGAATGAATATGAGTAACAACACCATTTTTATCAAGCGAAATAACTATATCGTCAATAGATTCAAGGGTTGTCCTAAATATTTCTTTTGCTTCAAATAATTCTTTCTTTGATCTGTGTCTATAAATTGCAATATCTATTGCTGAATGAAGAATTCTTCCATCAAACGGTTTAATTATAAAGCCATTTGGATCTATCTTCATTAGCCTGGAAATAACGCTTTTCTCACTGCTGGAAGTAATAAATACAACAGGAGAATCATTAAACTTTAAAATAATTTCTGCAGCCTCTATTCCGTCAATTTCTTCGCCAAGACACACATCCATTAAAATAAGGTCGGGCTTTACTTCCTGAGCAATATTAATAGCTTCCTCGCATGTGTGAGCTTTTGCGATAATCTCTAATTGAGCTTTAGCTAACTCGCTCTCAATCAGATTGATTGTTAGAATGTCACTGCCTACTATTAATACTCTTTTTGCCTGCATTATAACCGCTTTATTAACTATTAATTAGTTCCTTTGCTTTTTCTACAAATTGTTCATATAATACATTAATATTGTCCAATAACTTATATGCTTCATCAAAATTTCCAGCTTTTGCCAATTTTTCCATATCTACAGCCAAGGTCTTTAATTGAGTTGCACCAATAGTTGCTGTTATACCACTCAATCCATGAGCACTTTTCAAAAACTTCTCTTTATCATTATTATCTACCGCTTCAAATAACTCATTGATTTGTTCTTCTGCTTCCGGGAAAAAAGAATCAAACAAATCACTTAATATTTCCAAATTACCTCCGGCATGATGCTTAAGCATTTCAATTGTTTCAATATCTACAACAGGTATTGAGTTATACTTTTCTGAACCCGTTTCCTGATAAGTCATATCTATAAAGTTTTTTATGTGTGTGTTGTATATTGTTGATTTTGAAATACTTAAATAATCACAATTCAGACAAATTCAACATTTAAAAGTAATATCATTAGAATAAAAAAAAGTCAGTGTTAATACTGACTTTTTGCCAAAAATTTAAAAATACAGCCTAGCTAATCAAAATATAGATATAATAAAAAATTATTTGTTTAAACCTCTATATTTCTGACTTTTAACAATGCATCTTTACTGCTCGAAATTGTTTCTTCAATGAACTCTTTATTTGTCAAACATTTTTGTACAATCTCGTTGTGTATTGTTTTTAAATTCGTATAGCTGTAAATTATTTTATCCATCAAATCAAATACAGACAAGGAATTAGAGTTGTTAACTAAATTGCCATTTCCTCCTGAAATTATCGAGTTAAGTTCTTCTAATGTTGATTCAAATATTTTCTTCAAACTTACTTTATCAAAGTGATTTTCTGCAAATACTTTTAAAAGTTGTTGTGCTTTTCTTGCAATTTTTTCTTCCGGATTATTTAAAAAATCTTCAGTAATTATCTTATTTATCATCATTTGCTCAACAGAATTCTCCATTGCATCAATATCATTCAGCCTATCGCGCAATGCTTCAGTAACATTAAATGCTTTATCGATCTCATCCTCCAAAAATTGCTGCTTAGACTTTAACTTCAAAATATGTTGTTGCAAATCATTTATATTCTCTGATAAATTATTGATGTCTGCAATTTTCTCGGTATCTCTATATCCCAAAAAACTGTAATTTATCTTATTGATTTCAAATACTTTATTACTTAATTCGACTAACATCTCAGACAAATTATGAAATCTTGATTTAAAATCTTCAAGAACATTAACGGCATTGCCATTTAAATTCAACGAATTATTATTCTTTGTCCCATTCAATTCTACAATATTTAAACGGTCAGATTTTGAATTAACTTTATGGCTATTGTTAATGTTGTTGTGTTGTCCAGGATTTGATAAACTTATAATTGCAGTTAAATTTGAATTAATCTCACGACTTATTGAAGAACAATTATCTAAAAGAGTACAAACAAATTTGCTATTCTCATTTTGGCTGTTGTAGTAATCTGAAAGCATAGAAACATTATTTATTGCTTTTTCCAACACCCTAATAATTAATGGAATTAAATCCTTGCTTAATAATTCCATTTCAGATTGAATGTTTCCACAATGCTTTTGTATATTGTAAATATTTTCCTCGAATAATGGAATGGAAGCGTGAATTTTTGTCAAAACTTTTTCTATCCTGCTTGACTCTTCCGCTGAAAACCCTTTTATATATTTGTCAAATAAGGTATTGGTGAGTTTAATCTCAGAGCTTAAATTTCTTATTTCAATTATGTTTGTAGAATAGTTTTTAAGCGGCAATTGCTGAAGACCATAATTATTTTTCGATTTCTCAATGGATGAAACATTAAGATTTATGTTATCAATCCTGATTTCAAGCTTCGCTTTAACTATCTCAAAGTACGATTGGAGCTCTCTGAAATAACATATAAGACCTTTTCTTTCATCAAAACTCCGGTTTACGTAGGCAAAATTTCTAGTTATTGACTTTAAGTGATCTTTCTTATAATCCAAATCTGATAAAGCATTTTGTGCACTATCTATAATGCTGATAATAGGTGCTTCATAGCGACTATTAACTGCTTGTTTATCAGTAGCATAATCTCCTGAATTATCTCCTGATAAACTTCTTTTTCGATTTTCTTCTATAGCCATTTTTTGTAATCTTTAATTGATATTTTTTGGCTTATCTATACATATTTGTATATAGGTATCAAAATTATTATCATTAACAAACATAAAAAACAGTGTTTTTACTTGAAAATTAGATGCGTTTTTAAGTATTTCCCTTAGAATATTTTCGTTAAGATTTAGTTTTAAGTCGTATAAACGAGTCAAAACTCCCTATTAAATTTTATCAACAATTATACACTTTGAAAATTGGGTCTGAGGATATCAACACAGTCTAAGATGCTTTATCAACCTACATCTACAGCATAAACTGCGTAAAAATTCCAAGTAAATTCTTTTCATCCAAGTCATTATAAGAGACAAAAATTCACACTAAAAAATTAACTTTGCGGGATTTTAAAAAAGACATATGCAAAACATTCCTAAAGTAATAATCAAATCGGGAAAAGACGATGCGATTTTTCGTTTTCACCCCTGGGTTTTTAGTGGTGCAATAAAGAAAATTCAAGGTGCTGTTTACGACGGTCAAATAGTTCACGTCTATTCAAATAAGGACGAATACCTTGGAGCAGGTCATTATCAAGAATCTTCAATTTCTGTAAGAATACTAGCCTTTTCTCCAGAGCAACCTATAGAATTTGACGAAATGTTTTTCTATGAAAAACTTAAAAGTGCTTATAATCTGAGACTTCAAACAAATTTGGCTGATTGCGAAACGACTAATGTTTACAGGTTAATTCACGGAGAGGGTGATAATCTGCCGGGATTAATAATCGACTTTTATAATTATAATATAGTTGTTCAATGTCACAGCATTGGAATGCACAAAAACATTATCAATATTTCTGAAGCTCTAAAAAAGCTATACGGAGATTCATTAATAAGCATCTATGATAAAAGCCGCGAAACCCTGCCATCAGAATATTCAAACAATAATAAAACTGAAGGTTTTCTATTTGGTAATTCGGAAAGCGTTGAAGTACAGGAATATGGACATAAGTTTTTTATAGACTTTATAAATGGACAAAAAACAGGGTTCTTTATTGATCAAAGAGAAAATAGAAACCTTCTTAGTAAATATGCAAAAAACAAAAGCGTTTTAAATACTTATTGTTATTCAGGTGGATTTTCGGTATATGCGCTAAAAGCCGGTGCATCTTTGGTTCATTCACTCGATAGTTCGAAAAAAGCCATGGAGCTTACTGATAAAAATGTTATTCTCAATTTCAATTCCGCAGAGAATCATAAAAGCATCATTGCAGATACCATGGATTATCTTGAAAAACCATTAACTGAATATGATGTAATAATACTTGACCCTCCTGCATTTGCAAAACATGTTAATGTAAAGCATAATGCTGTGCAAGGGTATAAAAGATTAAATGCTAAGGCTATTTCGCAAATAAAATCAGGTGGATTTTTGTTTACATTCAGTTGTTCGCAAGTTGTTGACCTTCAACTGTTTAAATCAACCGTGATTTCAGCAGCAATTTCAGCTAGAAGAAAAGCAAAAATAATACACCAACTAACTCAACCCGCTGATCATCCGATAAATGCATTTCATCCGGAGGGTTCATATTTAAAGGGCTTGGTTCTTTATATTGAATAATTGGAATTGATTAGAAATTGAGATAATATTTATATTTAATGATTCATACTGAATACACATACAAAAATATTTGGAAGGTTGCCTATCCCATAATTATAGGACTTATAGCCCAGAATTTAATGGTAGTAATTGACACTGCCTTTCTTGGAAGGCTTGGCGCGGTTTCTCTTGGCGCTGCTGCTATTGGAGGGCTTTTCTATCTGTGCATTGTAATGCTTGGAACAGGATTCTCTGTTGGTGTTCAGATATTGATTGGACGACGAAATGGGGAAAGAAAATACCGGCAAATAGGAATAATTTTAATGCATACTTTTTATGTAATGATTGCAATTGCTGCATTTGCATTCATCCTAATTTCCTTGCTTGCCCCTTCTCTACTACTAAACTTTCTAGCCTCAGAAGCAGTGTATTCTGAAAGCATGGCTTTTCTCAGCTACAGAAAATTTGGACTTCTTTTCGGATTTCTTGTAATGTCTTTTAATGCATTATACATTGGTACCATCAGAACAAGAGTGGTTTCTGTTAGTACCATTATTATGGCTGTAGTAAATATAGTTTTCGATTATGGATTGATTTTCGGAAAATTAGGCATGCCTGAAATGGGAATTAAAGGAGCTGCTTTAGCAACAAATATTGCCGAATTCTCCGCTTTTAGTTTCTATATCGGATACAGTTTATACAGAGGAACCTTCAAAAAGTACCGAATATTCAAAATTTGGGCTATTAGTAAACCAATTATAAAAAACCTGCTGAGATTGTCGGTGCCGGTAATGTTTCAGTATTTTATTTCGTTCTCGGCATGGTTTATCTTTTTCCTAATAATTGAAAAACATGGTGAAGTTTCATTAGCTGCATCTAATATTGCAAGAAGTATTTATATGTTTTTGATGATTCCGGTCTGGGGACTTAGTTCTGCTATTCATTCTCTTGTTAGCAATACTATTGGTGAAGGAAGAATTTCTCATGTTATGCCTCTGGTTAAAAAAGTAATAAAAATCTCTGTTATTTGTAGCTTTTGTATTATTATTCTACCTGTAATTTTCCCTGAAGTTCTAATTTCTTTTTATACTGAAGAATATAACGTAATTCAAGCTACAATTCCTTTAATTTATGTTGTTTCAATTGCTTTATTGGCTTTTTCGGTTGGTATGATTGTTTTCAGTGCATTAAGCGGTACCGGAAAAACCTTAGTCGCCTTGAAAATTGAGATTCTTAGCATTTTTCTTTATTTAGCGTTTGCATATGTGTTTGCAAATGTTTTAAAGGCTTCTACCCCAGTAGTTTGGATGGTTGAAATAATATACTTTATACTTATGGGCGCATTTTCCGGCTATTATCTTTTACTTGGAAAGTGGAAGCATCTGAAAATATAGATGAAAGGCGTAAAATAAAGAGTTATTAAATTTTGTTTGTAAAATATCTGTTTAATTTTTCGAATAGGTTGAGAATTTTAAAAAAAAATTTCCATTTTTGCACTTCAGTTTAATATAGTTTTATGGATGAATTATTCAGCGATTCAGTAGGCAAGCATTATACTTTATTAGAAGAAGCTCTTGAAAATCCGGTATCAGTATTTAAGCTCGACCTTAGAGAATGTCAACTTGAAAAATTGCCTGATGAAATCAAGCTTTTTTCTAATTTGAACATACTTGATCTTAGAAGAAATAAGCTTTCTGAACTTCCCACTTGGATTTCTGACCTTACCAAACTAAGAATATTAAAGCTGGGTGAAAATAGATTTTTTAATTTCCCTGAAATTGTAAAATCATTGATATTTCTTGAAGAACTGGAGTTTAGAGAAAATAAACTTACTAAACTTCCAGATAGTATTGGGGAATTAATGAATCTTAAAAAGCTGTCTCTTGGTTGGAACAATCTAACTCAATTGCCATTCAGCATTGGGAAACTTAAACAACTTAGAAAACTTGACCTACAATACAATAGCATTCGCTATCTTCCACCTGCATGCGGACAACTACCCAGTTTAAATTCCTTAAACTTAAGCTGGAATTATTTAAATAACCTGCCCGACACAATCGCTGACCTTGAAAGCCTGCGAGAATTAAATATTACTGAAAATAGGTTTATTGATATCCCAACTCCTGTCTATCATCTAAGAAAATTAACTCAGCTTAACCTTAGTTGGAATAGTATTCGTGACATTGATCACCGAATTTCAGGATTATCAAACTTAGAAGAATTAGATTTGCACAATAATAAAATTGATCGAATCGATCCTGAGATTGGGTCTTTAACTAATCTTCTGCACTTCTCTCTAAGAAATAACAAACTTAAAGAATTGCCTGAAGAGTTTAAATTATTGACTTCTCTAATAAATTTAGATTTATCCGAAAATGATTTTCGTGAATTCCCTGATGCTATCAACGAGTTAAAAACTCTTCAGACATTAAATCTGCGTTTTAACAAAATTGATAGAATTCCCGAAGCAATATCAAATCTTCAAGACCTTAGAGAATTATACCTTGGAAGCAATTTAATACAGGAGCTTCCTGAGTCGTTTAAACATATGAATAAGCTTAGTTTTCTTGGACTCACACAAAACAAATTAGAAGAATTTCACCCTGAATGGTTTTATGATAGTAATCTTACCGGACTATTCCTTGGAGACAATCCGTTAAAATTAAATCTCAGAGGTCTGGAAAAGATTAAATCTCTTCAACAATTGTCGCTTGTTGAAACTATTGAAGATAAAGAATGTATCAGAAAAAAACTTCCAAATATTTCGGTTTATTTCCAATAATCATTCTAAAAAATTCTGTTGCGAACAATATTCTCATCTGATTGTTAAAAAAACGATAACAAATTCAAAGCCTGGTTATATTTTTTATACCTTTGCAGGCTGAAAATTAAAACAATAGTTTTTTATGATTAAAATTACTTTGCCTGATAATTCAATCAGAGAATATCCTGATGGCTCAACCGGTATGGATATTGCGAAAAGCATTTCGGAAGGTCTGGCAAGAAATGTACTTTCAATTTCTGTTAATGGCGATGTTTGGGATTTATCAAGACCTATTCATCAAGATGCAAGGATTAAACTTCATACGTGGGACGATAAGGAAGGTAAATCAACAATGTGGCATTCATCTGCACATATAATGGCTTCTGCAATTGAAGAACTATATCCCGGCACAAAATTCGGCATTGGGCCTGATATTGAAAATGGATTTTATTATGATATCGATTTGGGTGAGAATAACATATCAAGTAACGACTTTGAAAAAATTGAAAAGAAAATGCTTGAGCTTGCGCAAAAAAGCTTAGGTTTTGAAAGGTCGGAGATATCAAAAAAAGAAGCACTTGATTTTTATACAAAAAAAGGAGACGAGTATAAAGTTGATTTAATCAATGATTTGGAAGATGGTACAATCAGCTTTTACAAATCGGGCAATTTCACTGATTTATGTCGTGGTCCTCATTTAACTGATACCAGCAAAATAAAGGCTGTTAAGTTGCTTAATATTGCAGGAGCATATTGGAGAGGCGACGAATCTAAAAAACAATTAACCAGAGTTTATGGTATTTCTTTCCCAAAACAGAAAGAGCTAACTGAATATCTGGAAATGCTTGAAGAAGCAAAAAAACGTGATCATAGGAAAATTGGCAAAGAGCTTGAATTATTTGCTTTTTCTCAAAATGTTGGAATGGGTTTGCCTCTATGGTTACCCAAAGGTGCAATGCTAAGAGAAAGCCTTGAGAAATTCCTTAAAAAAGTTCAAAGAAGGTACGGATATGAACCGGTTATAAGCCCGCATATCGGCAATAAAAACCTATACATTACAAGCGGTCATTATGAGAAATACGGAAAAGACTCATTTCAGCCAATAAAAACTCCAACTGAAGGAGAAGAGTTTTTTCTAAAACCAATGAATTGTCCTCATCACTGTGAAATTTATAAAACTAAACAGTTTTCTTACAAAGATATGCCTGTAAGGTTTGCTGAATTTGGAACTGTTTACAGATACGAACAAAGTGGAGAATTACATGGGCTTACAAGAGTTAGAGGATTTACTCAAGACGATGCTCATATATTCTGTCGTCCGGATCAGCTTAAAGAAGAGTTTATAAAAGTTATTGACATTGTTTTGCTTATTTTTAAAGCTCTTGATTTTAAAGAATATAGTGCTCAAATTTCTCTGAAAGACCCAAACAATAAAGAAAAATATATCGGCAGCGAGGAAAATTGGAAAAAAGCCGAACAAGCTATTATGGAAGCTGTTGAAGAGAAAGGGCTGAAAGCTGACATTGAAATTGGAGAAGCTGCATTTTATGGTCCAAAGCTTGATTTTATGGTTAAGGATGCATTGGGTCGTAAATGGCAACTTGGGACTATTCAGGTTGATTATAATCTCCCCGAAAGATTTGATTTGGAATATACGGGAGCCGACAACCAAAAACACAGACCTGTAATGATACATAGAGCACCTTTCGGTTCTATGGAAAGATTTGTTGCAGTTTTAATTGAACATTGTGCCGGAAACTTCCCGTTATGGCTAGCTCCTGAGCAGGCTATCATATTGCCAATCAGCGAGAAATATGAAAATTATGCAAAAAATGTTTTAAATTTGCTAAATAATTACGAAATTCGCAGCCTCATTGACGAGCGTAGTGAAAAAACCGGCAAGAAAATTCGTGATGCTGAAGTAAGGAAAATCCCTTATATGATTATTGTTGGAGAAAAAGAAGAAGCTTCTGGAACTGTATCGGTTAGAAGACATGGAAAGGGAGATTTAGGGACATTTAGTATTGAGGAATTTGTAAAAATATTTAACGAAGAAATAGGTGACATTTATTAATTCACCAAAACAAAAAAAATATTATTAATTAAAATAGGAGGAACAACGTATAGCAACACCATTTAGACCAATGCCCAACAGACGCATGGTGAAAAAAGAGAATCCCCATAAGATAAATGAGGAAATCAGAGCACAGGTAATCCGATTAGTCGGTGAAAATGTAGAACCTGGAATTTTTCAGATTAAAGATGCTCTCGTACTCGCTGATGAAATAGGTTTAGATCTTGTTGAAATTGCAGCCGAAGCTAATCCACCTGTTTGTAAGATAATCGATTACAAGAAGTTTCTTTACGAACTTAAAAAGAAACAGAAGGAGATTAAAGCCAATGCTACAAAAGTAGTTGTTAAAGAGATTAGGCTTGGCCCAAACACTGATGATCATGATTTTAATTTCAAGCTTAAGCATGCAATAAAATTTTTGCAGGAAGGTTCGAAATTAAAAGTGTATGTCTTCTTTAAAGGGAGGTCTATTCTTTACAAAAGTCAAGGAGAAGTTATTTTACTAAGATTTGCACAAGAAATTGAGGAAATTGGAAAAATAGACCAGCTCCCAAAACTTGAAGGTAAAAGAATGATAATGCTTGTTTCACCTAAGAAAACAAAATAAAAGAATTGTCCGTTTGTTTATATATTTTTTAACCCGTAAATTTTTAAGAGAATGCCAAAAATGAAGACTAAATCCGGAGCAAAAAAGAGGTTTTCGATTACCGCGTCCGGCAAAATTAAGCGCAAACACGCTTATAAAAGTCATATTTTGACAAAAAAATCGAAAAAAAGAAAGAGAAATTTGACTAAAACTACTCTTGTAAATAAAGCTGATGTTAACAACATCAAAGCTATGCTTTGCATGTAGTATTAATCAAATTTCAAAGTAAATTAATTTATAAACCTTTTGTATAGCCATTAATAAGTCTTTCGAATAGAAAGCGCTAACAAAAAAACTAAAATTAAGAATTATGCCAAGATCAGTAAATAATGTCGCTTCAAGGCGAAGAAGAAAAAAGCTTTTAAAGCTTACCAAAGGCTACTTTGGTGCAAGAAAAAACGTCTGGACAGTAGCCAAGAATACATGGGAAAAAGGACAGCAGTACGCTTATCGTGACAGACGCGCGAAAAAACGTAACTTCCGTAAACTATGGATTACACGTATTAATGCTGCAACCCGTCAATATGGAATGAGTTATTCTAAATTTATGGGAAACATACATCAGAAAGATATTCAGATTAACCGTAAAGTCTTAGCCGACCTTGCAGCTAATAATCCGGAGGCTTTCAAAGCTATTTTTGATGCAGTAAACAAATAAAATGTAAATATCGGACAATATAAAAGAGGCGCTAATTAGTGCCTCTTTTTATTTTGCAGCAGACATAATATTCTCTAGATAGAAATTATTGATGCCAAAAAGCCTTTTTATATTATCTAATTTCTCGAAATGCTTCTTGCAATCAATCTTTCCATCCTTCTTCACTCCTATTATCATTAAGTTTTTGTGAGTGTGCTCATCGGAAATAAATTCAAATATTTGAGTTTTATAACCATAGGCTTCTAGAATGATGCTGCGCATTGTATCGGTAACCATCTCGGCCAACCTTTCTTTCATTATTCCATGTTTGCCTATTTCTTTCAATTCTTTAGTCAGATTTAACTCTGGTCTGATTTGCTGATGACAACAAGGTGATAAAATTATTATTGAGCAATTTGAAGTGATGCCTTTATATATTGCATCATCGGTAGCGGTGTTACAAGCATGTAAGGCAATTAGTAAATCAATATCTTTTATTTCTGAATCTTTTATCGTATTTGTTGTAAATTTCAGATTTTCAAAACTACATTTTTGTGCAATAGAATTACATAAATCAACCAATTCCTTTCTAAGTTCTATCCCTGTTATATTTGAGCTTATTTTGAGTTGATTTACGAAATAATCATACAAAGCAAAGGTTAAATATCCTTTGCCTGAGCCCATATCAACAATATTCATTTTTTGCAGCGAATCTTTATCGTTTTGTATAGTATAACTAACTATTTCGATAAATTTATTAATCTGAGTCCATTTGGCTTGCATGCTAGGAGCAACCTCGTTGTTGTTTGTTACAATGCCAAGCTCTTTTAAGTATAGATTGTCCTCAACTTTAAGTATTCTTATTTTGTTTCTGTTATGATCTGTTGATGGAATGCATGTGCATGAAGGTTTTATGACATAAACCTTGGGCTGCATTTTCTTGTTGAACAATAATTGAATATCATGTTTTGATGTAAACAAAATGAAGTTTTTAAACCCTTTTTCTAAAAGTTCTTCAATTTTCGCAATCCCTTCATCAATTAAAAAGTTCTTTGTAATATCTTTTTTTTCATAACTATAAATAAACTGGAAATTTGCTTGTTGCTTTATCTTAACTATTTTGATCACAACACCCTTTATTTCAGAATCACTTTGAAACGGCTTACTAATTTTTATCCTAATAAAACTTTGATCATCTAAAGATGATTTTGTGTAATCAACAAACTTTTGAATTTCGCTTTTATTATTCATTTTTGTTTATGATAAAATTTGAATTAAATACACTACAAGCATCGTTTAATGCTTAATGGATTTAATGATTTGAAGGAAAACCTCAGAGACTAAAGTCTCTGAGGTGAAATTAAATTATCTAGCTATTGACAAAAATGACTTTTTTTTAGCAAACTCTTTGAATACCAGCAAAGTAAAATCAATACAAGGATATAATATGGTTTAAATGTTCTGATAAAATATCCATAATTCTCTGATCCTTTTCTTCGGGAGTGAAGAAGTAGTTTACAGAAACAGACTCCCCTCCTTTTAAAAGATTTATTTCATTGTTTTCTATTTCAAGAACATAGCCGGTTCCTATCAACTGTTCTTTTAAAACTGCTTTTTCATAATGATCTGCGTGATCAAGAATAAGCAAATCGGCACCTTTGTGGAAAATACCATAGTCATGGATTTTTTCAGCATCATGGCAAAATAATGCAATATCAGTTTTGGGATGTCTTAGAATTAATTTGACATTCTGGCAATGATCTTGATTATTATGGAAATAGCGTCCATTCATAAACACTCCGGTTTCATTTAGTGCGCCAAAGAATATTCCATTACGCATTTCATGAAGCTTATTGTTAATCAAATCTATCAAATTATTGCTAACCTTATTGGCTGCAATAATAGGAATTCTTGAATTAAAATTTTCACCAAAATGTGACTTCATAATTAAGGCCGGAACATCTATACTTTCACCATAAGCAGGAGCAAGATGCATAAAAACACCCGGGCCTGCATTAATTTCTATTATTCCGAAATCTCCATCTCTCCATGATTTTGAAATATCAGCGGCTAAAACATCTATTCCAAGACAAGTTAATTGAAAATAAGATGCAATATCCTCAACTAGAGCAATATTATCGGGATGCATTTCATTTGTAACATTGTAGGATACACCTCCTGCAGAAATATTTGCTACCTTTCTTAATGTAATTTTCTGTCCCGGTTCCGGCACTGAACTCAAAGCAAGTCCTTGCTGATCAATAAATTCAATCAAGTTTTCATCTATTTTAATCTTACATAATGGAGATCTTGCATTATCAAGTCTGATTAACTTATCATTCTCTTCATTAATTAGCTGTTCGATATTCATATGCCCATTTCCTTCAACAAAAGCAGGTACTCTTTTCAAAGCAGCAACGCACTTACCCCCAACTGCAAGCAACCTATGATCATTGCCATGAATCATTTTTTGAACAAGGGCACCATCAAAATTAACTCCCAATTCAGCTGCTGCAGAAACTATTGACTTGAATGATTTTCTAACTTCTTCTTCAGTAGTTATATTTGTTGTAACTCCCTGTCCTTTATGCCCTGCAACTGGCTTTACCACAACCGGAAATCCTATCTTCAATGCTTCTTCTACTATCTCTTCTTCCTCAAAACAATTTATGCCATTAGGTGTTGGGAAACCACACATTTCTAAAAATTCACCAACCATATCTTTGTACATTGTGAATTCTGTATCTTTAATTCCATCCTTTTGGAAAGTAGTTGAACGGCCGCGAAGCTGTTTTTTACCATAACCCCATTGAAATTGATTCTCCTCAATCAGATGAAAAACAGGTATATCTCTCTTTAAACCAGCCTCAATTAATGAATATAAAGTAGGACCTCCAAATGGCGTTTTATCAAAGACTTGTTGCAGCTTTTCAAACTCTCCTCTGAAATCAAATTCTTCATCATTAGAAATTGCTCTAAACCAGTCGCTTACAAGCTCAATGGCATCTATAGTGATATCCTCATCCAAATATTCGACAGCAACTACATATTCATCCTTATCTTTGCTAATGCTATACTTATTTATGTAGAGATCTATTTCCATTTTTAAAGTTAGAATAAGTACTTCCGCAAAAAGATCAATTACATACGGAGTATCAATATGCTCAAGCGCAGGGAATATCTCAATAGCTTTTTCCCTGTAATAATCAACACTATCGCCAATTGGCGCAATAAAAATATTGAAAACTACTGCCTGACGGTCTAGGTAATAATTTGGCCCACTATATGTATAAAACCTTGATATTGAGAAATCTTTCGTACGATAGATTTCTTTCTTGTATTCAAGGATTTTTTGATTTTCACGCTCAAATTGTTCCTTTAGCTCTTCTATAAGTCTTTTGGATTTTTCCAATTTATTGATATAATTATTCTCTTCCATAGCTAGTGATATTAATTATGTATACTTATCTGACATTTAAATCATTAGGGTTCTTAAACTGGGCTAAAAGCTCCTTTAATTCATTTTCAAGATCTAATCTGGCTTGTTCTTCGGCTTTAAATAGATTATCAAATTCGGCGATTTTATTCTTCAATGCTTCATTCTCATTCTTTATATGCATTAGTTCCTCGTTTGGTTCGATAACAGAATTATTATCCGCAACCTCAGGTATAACTTTTTCTTCTATATTAATCTGATCCTTATAAAACTCTTCTAACTCCTTAAATTCTCTCAATAATAGCTGTCTGTTTTCCAATTCCTCATCTAGTAGTCTTTTAAATTCATTCAATTCAGATTGCAAATCCAAATTTTGTTGCATAAGATCTTCTATCATCAGATTGTCCGGCTTCCTTGGAGTTTCTATTTGTTTTACAGGCTGTGGAATAGTCTCTTTTGCTGATTTAATTTTATTTATCTCCTCTTCCAAGACTTTGTTTTTCCATTCCAAGCTCTTCTTGGCCTCATGCATGTCCTCATATCTCTGTTGAACTTTCATAAATTCAACAGTCTGCTTTTCAAAAGAATTCCTTAATTCAGCAACTTCAATACTAATATCAGAATCTTCCGGACAAACATCATTTTCTAATTCAGAGATTTCCTGAGCAAGATCTTTCTGCAATTCCTCGGCTGCTTTTAGCATATCATTAAGGCAATAATTGTCTTTTTTAAGCTTTTGTACCTCATTTTCAAGATTTTCTATGATTTCTTTGCTATTGTCAGAAATGGAGTTATCAGAATCTGAAGCAATCTCCCTGTTTCTTAATTCAAGTAATTCTTTTTTCAACTCTTCCAGTTCGTTCTTAATTGCGATTTCAGACTCCATATTTTTATTTACCTCCGTTTCGGATAATTTTAATAAACTTTCAAGATTGTCATTTTTTTCTAGCAATACCGAAATGCTTGAATCCTTCTCTTGAATAATCTTATTCAGTTCAGAAATCTGACTATTAAATTGCTCCTGATTAATAGTTTCATGTATCGGAATATCAACACTTGATTTTTCTAATTTCTCAATTTGCTCTATTAATTTTGCATTTTCACTCTTAATTCTAATCATTTCAATATGATTAGCAGCACCTCTTTTATCAAAATCCTCAACTTTATTTTCTAAAGCTGCTTTTCTTTCAATAGCGTCATTTAAGTTCTTTTTAAGACTTGCTGCTTCTTCGGAAATGCGCATCATATCATTCTTATATGATTCGAGTAGCATATGCATATCGTCCATTTGGCCGAAAGATCTTTTTGTCTTTCTTTTCACTCCGGAATATAATGCCACAAAAATGATAAATAGAATTAAGAAGAAAGCTGCAGCTCCTCCAGCTATCAAAAAATAAAGAGTCAATTCCTCATTTTCTGCTTCAAGTTCTGCTTCAAGTTTTTTCCCAGACTCAATACTTGCAATAAATTGATCATTTATAATGAAATTATCAATTGCAATTATTCTATTTTGCAAGTCAAATATTCTTCTATCTGTATCCGGATGAGCTTTTGCGGTAGAAATTAATGAGTCATATTCCAGAACAAGCTTTTGCCTGTCATTCATTAATCCCTCCAACGAATTGGCTTGCAATGACAAAGTTTGCGCAATAAATAATAAAACCATTATGCATAATAGTTTTATCCTTGCTACGTTTCTTAAAAAGACCATAATAATTGTTTTTGAGTGTGATGTAATAATTCAATAATAGAGTCGTTAAAAATATAAAATTATCACTTACAAAGACATCTTTTAATCCGAAATTTGAAAAAACATTTCATTCCTAAAACTTTTTATTTAAAGTAATTCTAAAAAACAAATAAACGATGATAAAATGACTCAAAAAATTTGATAATTTGCTAAAAAACATTACATTTGTCGTTTGTAAATAACCTTAAAACCTAAAAATTATGAAAACAAAAATGAAATTTTTATTGCTGTTTAGTCTTGCTGCAATTATAGGATTTTATTCATGTAGCAAAGATGAAGATACTGTGCTTCCTGCAGATGAGGCAAAAGCTGAAGTTACAAATGCAGTGAATGATATGAAAGGAACTGTCCAAGATGTCATGAATGCTCAAGCTATGCAAGCCGGAATATTTATGATGAGCCTTGAACCTGACTTCGGAAAAAGCCTTGTTTCTCATTATGCATTTGTAAATCCGAAAGATTTAGTAATGTTTATGAGCAATCCTTCAAAAAACAAATTGTTCAAACCATCATATTATGCAAAGCATGACATATTCCCAACAGGTACATATGAGTATAACTTCACAACTAATGTATTTGATCAAACTGACCAACATGATCTTTTAGTTATCTATTTCCCTTCAGATCAAGCCGCTTTTGATGCAAATACTAATGATGCTGAGTTAGCAATTACTACATTCTCATATCAAACATACAATTTGTATGACTCTTGGGATCAAACTTATTATGAAGTTGAAGTCCCAACTAGATTAGTTGCTTATATCAAAGTTGATAACGTTTCTGTATTTACTGTTGATTATACAGCAAGTTTCCAACTATCAACCAACAATGAAGAAATTGTTCCTAAATCATTGGCAGTTACTGTAACTGTTAATCCTTACACATTCACAATGAATTATTCGGGCAATAATGAGGAATATACAACCTCAATGTCGTTTAGTCAAGGTAACGATGTAATTGCAGAATATAATGTTACAGTTAAATTAACAAGTGATTTGTGGGATGAAGCACCTGAAAAAATCAGCGGACATATTCAATTCACTCCTTTAAAATTAAAAGGTTTTATAAATATGTTTGCAGTAGAACAAGCTGCAAACCAAACACCTGCTAATGTTGCTCTTATGAATGAAAATATCAGTGTAACATTAATCCACGTAGATATTAACAGAACACTTGGTTCAGTTGAAGCAAGAGCGTTTGTTACAGATTGGGGTGAAAGTATTGAACCTGTTCTTGTTTATGACGACGGAACATGGCAAAAACTTGAAACTATTTTTCAACCTCTTGTAAATGAATTTGATGATCTTTTTTCAAAATAAAATATTACTGAATTGATAAAAAGGCTGTAGGAATTCCTGCAGCCTTTTTATTTTGTGTAAGGTTGAACTATTTTTAAAGCCTTTAATAAAATTACTTTGCTAATTTTGTCAAAAAAAAAGAACATGGATAATCTTGAAATAAATGCTATTTCACCTATCGACGGCAGATATTATAATAACACAAAAAAACTTAGAGAATTCTTTTCAGAAGCCGCATTGATTAAGTATAGGGTTTATGTTGAAATAGAATACTTTATTGCATTGTATCAATTACCAATTGAGGAGTTAAACAAACTTTCCGAAGAAAAAATTAATCAAATCAAACTCATTTACCAAGATTTTAAACTTAAAGATGCTGCAAGGGTTAAAGAGATTGAAAAAACAACAAACCACGATATTAAAGCAGTTGAATATTTCATCAAAGAGAAATTTGAAGAAATAGGATTATCAGATTTTAAAGAGTTTATCCACTTTGGTCTTACATCTCAGGATATTAATAATACTGCCTTCCCATTAATGCTAAAAGAAGCATTGTATGTTGAATTAATACCTGCTATTGAGAAAGTAATGGATAAGCTTGAAAGTATGTCTGAAGAATATAAAAATCAGGCTTTGCTTGCCTTTACTCACGGACAACCGGCGTCTCCAACTGCACTTGGCAAAGAGCTTTATGTATTTTTAAATCGATTAGACACTCAAATAAATCATTTAAAAAGCTTGCCTTTCCCCGCTAAATTTGGTGGAGCCACAGGCAATCTGAATGCTCATTTGGTAGCATATCCTGAAATAAATTGGATAAAGTTTGCAAATAATTTTGTTGAAAATAATCTTGGGCTTAAACGTTCTAAAGTAACTACCCAAATTGAACATTATGACAACATCGCTTCAATCTTTGATTGTCTAAAACGAATTTGCACAATAATTATTGACCTTGACAGAGATATGTGGACTTACATTTCCAAAGAGTATTTTAAGCAAAAGATAAAGGAAAATGAAGTTGGGTCATCTGCTATGCCACACAAAGTAAATCCTATTGATTTTGAAAACTCCGAAGGTAATTTGGGAATTGCAATTGCAATTTTCGAGCATCTTTCTGCCAAGTTGCCAATATCTAGATTACAAAGAGATCTTACAGACTCTACAGTACTAAGAAATATTGGAGTTCCAATGGCACATATGTTGATTTCTTTACAAGCTACAATTAAGGGATTAGAAAAAGTTATTCTTAATAAAGCCGCTATTGATAAAGATCTTGATGCAAATCCAATGGTTATTGCCGAAGCTATTCAAACAATTCTTAGGAAACTTAACTATCCAAAACCTTATGAAACGCTTAAAGAATTGACAAGGACTAATGAAGCTATTACATTACAGCATCTTTATACATTCATTGATTCGCTTGATATTCCTGAGAATTACAAAGCTCAACTAAAAAGTTTAACACCTTCTAATTATACAGGGTATAACCTTGATGCTTTAATTAAATAAAATTCTGAACTTCTATTATTAAATGAAAAATATCTGGAAAATTGCCAAATACATCTATCCTTATAAAAAGAAGGTTTGGCTGCACGTATTGTATACTTTTGCCGGAGTTTCCTTTTCTCTTTTCTCAATTGGAATGCTAATCCCATTTTTAGGAATACTCTTTGGAACTCAATCATACGTAAACGAACCTGTTGAGCTCTCATTAAGTATTGATTCTTTAAAACATTATTTCAACTATAATATCAGCCTGATGATTAATCAGTTTGGTAAGATAAACACTTTACTCATACTCAGTGCAGTTATGATGATTGGAAGTTTTATAAAAAATGGGTTTCTATACCTAGCAATGTACTATTTAGCTCCAATAAGAAACGGCGTTGTTCAGGATATTCGTAATACTCTTTATCAGAAAACCCTGGAATTGCCAATGTCATATTACTCAAATGAAAGAAAAGGAGACCTGATATCACGTATGACAAATGATGTACATCAGATTGAATGGAGCATCATTAGTTCACTTGAAATGCTATTCCGTGAGCCAATAACAATAATTGTTTACATTGCAAGTTTATTGGTGATTAGTCCGCAACTTACACTTTTTGTTGTTATCCTCTTGCCATTCAGTGGATTTATTATTGGAAGAATTGGAAAATCCTTGAGAAAAACATCATCTGTTGGTCAGAAAAAGCTTGGAACAATTATTTCCATGATGGAAGAAACACTTACCGGACTAAGAATAATTAAGGCTTTCAATGCAGAAGCAAAAACAACCAAGAAGTTCAGCACACTAAACCAAGATTATACAAATATTATGAATAAAATCTACCGAAGAAACTACCTCGCTAGGCCTTTGGTGGAGTTTTTGGGAACATTGGTTGTAGTATTAATTATGATTTATGGCACCTATATGGTTCTACGTACCGGAAGCTCATTATCATCTCAAGCATTTATCGGATATTTATTAATATTTTCTCAAATATTAAATCCGGCAAAATCATTCTCAACAGCTTATTATAACATTCAAAGAGGACTTGCTTCGGCCGACAGAACAGAGGAAATTTTATCAGCAGAAAACAAGATAGTTGAAATGCCTGATGCAAATCAAATTAATGAGTTTAATGATTCTATTGAATTTAAAAACGTTTCTTTCAGATATGAAAAACAATTTGTTCTTCAAGATATTAATCTTAAAATAAACAAGGGCAAAACTATTGCTTTAGTTGGTCCCTCTGGAGCCGGAAAATCCACTATGGTTGACCTTATCCCGAGATTATACGAAGTATCAGAAGGGGAAATATTGATTGACGGAACCGATATTCGCAAACTGAAAATTAAAGATTTACGTGCATTAATGGGCAATGTAAATCAGGATGCAATTTTATTTAATGATTCTTTTTACAACAATATTGCTTTTGGGGATAGAGAAGTTTCTAATGAAGATGTAATTAATGCTGCAAAAATAGCCAATGCACATGAATTTATAATTCGTACTGAGCAAGGCTATGATACAAATATTGGAGATATGGGAAATAAGTTAAGCGGAGGACAAAAACAAAGACTTGTAATTGCCAGAGCCGTGCTAAACAACCCTCCTGTTCTGATACTTGATGAAGCCACTTCTGCTTTAGATACCGAGAGTGAAAAACAAGTTCAACAGGCACTATCTAATGTAATGAAAAACAGGACATCAATAGTTATTGCCCATAGGCTTTCAACAGTAGTGAATGCAGATTTAATATGCGTTGTAAACGATGGTAAGATAGTTGAGCAGGGAAAGCACGATGAATTGATTAAATTGCAAGGATTATATCATAGGCTTCACAACCTACAAATGTTTTCATAAAAAAAAACACAAAATCATATTTATAATTTCAATTATCATTATTTTTACAGCCGGTTTGAAAAATAAAATTTATTGAATAAACAATTTCTAAATTATGGATTTAAGCAACATATTAGCTATAGCTGGAAAAAGTGGTCTTTTTAAGGTTATGTCGCAAACAAAAAACGGAGTTATTGTAGAATCTCTTGAAGATGGTAAAAAAATACCTGTATTTGCAAACAGCCGTTCGAGTGCACTTGAAGACATCAGTGTATTTACAGTAAGTGAAGATCTTCCTCTTAAGGAAGTATTTAAAAAGATTTTTGAAAAAGCTAATGGTGGAAAAGCCGTTGACTCCAAAGCCGACAAAAATGAAATGCTTAAATTCTTCGAAGAAGTTCTTCCTGAATTTGATAAAGAAAGAGTTTATGTATCTGACATAAAAAAGATATTATCGTGGTATAATCTTCTTCTTGAGAAAAACCTTATGGTTTTTGAAGAAGAAAAACCTGAGAAGAAAACAAAGGCTAAAGCCAAAGCTGAAGGAGAAGTTTCCGAAGATAAAAAAGAGAAAGCTGCAAAGTCAGCACCAAAAAAGGAATCATTGACAAAGCAAAAATCAACGGCACAAGGCTCAAAAACGTTAAAAGCACAGCCTGCAAAAGGAGGCAGCTCCAAAAATAAAGGAATTGGAATAAAACAAAAATAAAAACTGAAGTCCGGCAACGGACTTTTTTTTTAAATATTAGCTATGTATAAAATTATAATTAGGCCGCTCTTCTTTCTATTTTCTCCTGAGTTTATTCATCATTTCGTAAGTTTTTGCCTTAAGGCAATTTTTATAATACCCGGGCTAAAATCTCTTGCAAGAAAAACATTTGTCATTAAATCCAAAAACCTTGAAAGAGAGGTATTTGGATTAAAATTCCCTAATCCGGTTGGATTTGCTGCCGGATTTGATAAAAAAGCAGACCTATATAATCATTTATCAAACTTTGGATTTAGCCATATAGAGATAGGCACCGTCACTCCCCTGCCCCAACCCGGAAATCCTAAACCAAGGCTTTTCAGACTAAAAAAGGATAAAGCATTAATAAACAGGATGGGCTTTAATAATCCAGGTCTCGAAAAATTCGTTAAAAACCTCAGAAAAAACAAACCTAACATTATTATTGGAGGCAATATTGGGAAAAACACATTAACGCCTAATGAAAAGGCAGTTGATGATTATTGCAAATGCTATGAATCACTGTATGATTTTGTTGACTATTTCGTTGTTAATGTAAGCTGTCCTAATATCACAGACTTAAAGAAACTTGCTGATAAAGATTCTTTGCTGCAAATTCTTTCGGCAATACAAAACTTAAATTCACAAAAACTTAAACCACGTCCTCTGCTTTTGAAGATTTCCCCCGATCTGAACGAATCTCAACTTGATGATACTTTGGAAGTTATAAGGGTTGCTAAATTTGATGGAATTATAGCAACAAATACGACAACAACAAGGAATAATTTACAAACATCCAATGAAAAAGTTCAAAAAATTGGCAATGGCGGATTAAGTGGAAAACCATTATATGACAGGTCTAATCAAGTAATTTCTTATCTTCATAAAAAAACAAACGGCAATTTGCCCATAATTGGTGTTGGCGGTATAAACTCGGCTGAAGATGCAATTAATAAGCTAAAGGCCGGAGCAACTCTTGTTCAGGTATATACAGGTTTTATCTACGACGGTCCTTTTCTCGCTAAACGTATTAATAAAAAAATACTCAGAGATTTGAGATAACAAAAAAACTACAACCGCCAAACTTATTTAACATATTTTTGTTGACTCTATTGCAATAAATTTATAATTTTCAATTGCAATTTCATATTATATGAAGAGAGCCATAATATATGTTATAATATTTTTTTCTACCTTCATAAGTAGCATAAATTTATATTCCCAAAAAGATTCAGGATTTAGGTTTAACAATACTCGTAGAAGTAAAATAACCATACCAGTAAACGTTGCCCACAATTTAGTAATAGTTCCGGTAAGCATTAACAATTCACCCCCATTTAACTTTCTACTAGACACCGGCGTAAAAACAACTTTATTGTCAGAGCCACTGATGCTAGGCTTCCTGAAAATCGACAGTAGCGAAGCAGTTATTGTTTTAGGATTGGGGAAAGACGGATATATAGTTGCTGAAAGGATTCCAAATGTGACGTTTAAAATGGACGGACTTACAGGAAAAGAGATGAACCTAATTGTACTCCCTGAAGGCGTAGTATCTTTATCCGAGCATTTAGGATTTCCGGTATATGGGATACTTGGATATGATTTTTTTAAGGAATTTCCGGTTAGAATAAACTATGCTTCAAAAATTATTAGAGTTTATCAGAAATCAGATTATAAAGTACCTCGCAGAAAGACAACAAGAGTTCCCCTTTACATTAAAAATTCAAAACCCTATATAAAAGCTGAAATTACAAGCTGGGATGGAAGAAAAGATACAGTTGAATTACTTTTTGACTTAGGTGCAAGTAGTCCTCTAATACTTAACGAGCAGTATAAAGATTTTTCAGAGAAGCATATTGAAAGCTTTCTGGGAAAAGGATTGAGCGGAAAGATAATTGGTAAAGAAGGAAGAATAAAATCTATAAAAATTGAAGACATAATTATTGAAAACCCACTTGTTTCATATCCAGAGGAAGACTTTCTGTTTCCACCTGAGGCAAATATTGACAGATGGGATGGTATATTGGGGGGTGCAATCTTAAAGAAGTTCCAGATTATTATAGATTATCCCGGAAATGTGCTATATCTAAAAAAGAATTACAGTTTTAAAGAACAATTATATCCAAACTTATCTGGAATAGAGATTGTAGCAGAAGGACTTGCCTATAATAAATTTAAAGTTGATTTTGTTAGAGTAGATTCTCCTGCTAATAAAGCAGATATTCGGGAAGGTGATTTTATAATAGCTATAAATGAGAGACCTACATTCTTTTATACTTTAGATGAAGTAGTTGGAGAATTAAATACAAGGCCTAATGATATAGTTACGTTGAAATTGCAAAGAGGAGATCAGATTCTCATCAAGAGAATAATTCTAAAGTCTGACATATAACTAAGGCCAAAGAATATTAACTTCTTTAAGTTTGGCTTTTTCAACCCAATCTAATGGTATTATATTCCAGTTATTTCTGGGCTCAGGACTAATTTTATTAAGGCTTTTAATGTATTCTATCATTAATAATCTGAGTATAGTGTCATTAACATCAACAACCCTATCTCTAAGCTCATTTTGACTAATTCCGGCACCCTTTACCATATGAAAACCACCTCCACTTCCACGATAACTATTTAAAGCCACCTTGTATCTCTTTTCCAGCAAAAATTCTTCTCCTGTTTCCATTTGATGAATTGTAATTCTTTCTCCCTGGGGTTTAGATACATCAACGGTATATTTAATACCGGCTGCAGAATCAAAATTGTATATACGTTTTTGCAACATTGAAGTACCATTATATCTGGAATCTGGATTTCCCAGTGAATCTAACCTATAATTCAGTAGTAAATCGTTTTCTTCTACCATATAATTAAACCAAAGGCCATAATTGTACTCCAGAAAATTCTTAATCTCATTGCCGGTAAGCTCCATTGTACAAAGGTAATTTTCAAAAGGATACCATTTAAACATATCTCTTACTCTAATATCGCCTGCTCTTATGAAAAGGTCAGGATTTAATGGGGCAGCAAATGAAATATCGGCATCGGAAAAATGCAATTGTACTTGATGAATAAAGTCAACAGCCGATGAATTTCCAAAAAGAGATTCTTTAATACTGATATCTGTAGTTGTTGATCCAACTTTCTGTATGCTGTATTCAAATACCTCACTGATATCTTTCTCAAACCTATTTAGATAATTAACACTTGGCGGGAGCCCAGCGATTTTATATACTTCTCCACGTTTAGCAGAAAGTTTAAATTTTCTTTTTGCTTCTCTATCAAAATCTAAATGTGCAACAGCAACATTTTTACCGTGAGGTCCGGGACCAATTACAAGAACAGAATCCCCATTTTTGTTAATTACAAATTTGTTATGTTCAAGGTGGTCGTGACCGGTAAAAATGACATCAAAACCAGGAATATAATGAGCAATATATGCTGACAAATTATCAACTAATTTTTTATTAGGGTCTTTGGGGTCGAAATCTCCAAAGCCACTATGAAACAACCCAATAATTGCATCAGGAGCTTCTTTTTCTTTAATATGAGCCACCCAGTATTCTGCAGCTTCAACCATATCTTGAATAACCAGGCCTTTATAAAGCTTCTCAGGGATCCAGTATGTTAATGCTGGTGTTACCATTCCCAATACAGCTATTTTAACGCCGCTTCTATTTATTATTACATAAGGTGTAAAATATGGCTCTCCTGTTTTTTCATCAATTATGTTGGCTCCGAGCCATGGAGCCTGCATTTGCTTTTTGATGTTGTTATAAACATCAGGCCCGGCCTCAATATCGTGATTACCAACAGTGACAGCATCATATTTCATAAAATTCATAATCCGTGCAAATAAATTAACCTTGTTTTTGTCAATGTTATTCGCCCAGTAAGCAGTAGGTTGTCCTTGAATTAAATCACCATTATCTAGAAGTATAATTTTATTTTGATATTCACCTTTTACCGACTCCATTAGATACTGAACATTTGCAAGTCCATATCCCAAAGGCATATTATTAATAAAATCATAAGGAAATACTGTAGCATGAATGTCGGATGTTACGACAATTTTTATATCAACTTTTTTTGCTATTAAACTGACATTCAAAGCAATAGCAAGTAAAAGAAAAATCACAAAACTCTTTCTAATAAAACCTACGTTCATCGCAACAATATTATAGATATGAAAAAAAAGCGCCGTAATAACCGGCGCTTTTAAACTTTACTGCCCCAGATAAGCTTTAAGCAGTTTACTTCTAGAAGTATGCTTAAGTCTTCTGATAGCTTTTTCTTTAATTTGTCTAACTCTTTCTCTTGTAAGGTCAAACTTTGCACCTATTTCATCAAGAGTAAGTCCATGATTCATCCCAATACCGAAATAAAGGTTAATTACATCTCGCTCTTTCTCTGTAAGAGTTGCTAGCGAGCGTTGAATTTCTTTTGCAAGAGATTCGTGTATCAGACTTGAATCTGCATTTGGAGAATCGTTGTTGATATATACATCCAATAAACTGGCATCTTCACCTTGCACCAATGGAGCATCAACAGATACATGGTGAGTAGAAATTCTGAATGACTCAGCAATTTTATCCACATGTATATCAAGCGCTTCTGCAAGTTCTTCAGCAGAAGGTGGTCGTTCAAATTTCTGTTCAAGGCGCGACGCCTCTTTTTTGATTTTATTTAAAGAGCCAACCTGATTTAAAGGAAGCCTAACAATTCTAGATTGTTCAGCTAAAGCCTGAAGAATAGACTGTCTAATCCACCATACAGCATAAGAAATAAATTTAAAACCACGGGTTTCGTCAAATCTCTTTGCTGCTTTAATCAATCCAAGATTACCCTCGTTTATAAGGTCAGGTAGACTAAGTCCTTGATTTTGATATTGCTTAGCAACAGAAACCACAAAACGTAAATTAGCTTTTGTCAATTTTTCAAGTGCCGCCTGATCACCTTGCTTTATTCTTTGAGCAAGCTGAACCTCTTCTTCTGCTGTAATCAGAGGAACTTTACCAATCTCCTGCAAGTATTTATCCAGGGAAGCTGTATCACGGTTTGTGATTGATTTCGAAATCTTTAATTGTCTCATATATTTTTATAAGTATTTAAATTTCAGGGAGTAAGCAAGTATTTAATTGAGCTATATGTTCAAAAAAGTGCACAAAGGTACAAAAATTAACTGACTTTCACAAACTAAATATGAGTGTGAAATTTGCTAAATATTTTACGTAAAACAGGCTAATTTGTTACAGTTAAATTAGCCTGCTTTTATCTTAACAATAATTTAAGACAGAAGTTCAATTAAGTCGGAAGTCGACAGTCGATAGTCAACAGTTGACAGTCGATAGTCAACTGTTTTATAATCTTCAATCTTAAAAATCTTACAAATCTTCAATCTTGAATCAATTCATATTAACACCGTAATAAAATCTGTTGCCATTTGGATAAATGCCTTCTACCAAAATTCCTCCTTTAGCTTCTCCAAGCAAATTTGTAACATCTCTAGAAGTTTTCACTGGCTTTCTATCTATGTGCGTAATAATAAAACCTTCTCTTATGCCGGCATTTCTTAACCTTCCTTGCCTAATCGCCGATATTCTTACACCATGTTTAATATTCAATCTTTCCAATTCAGATTTTGAAGCTGGTTCAAAATCGGCTCCTATCTTTTGGATTAGGTCTTTTTCTCCTTTTTGAACTATCTCAAGATCACCGTGAATATTTCTCATAACAGCAGTTGTCTCAAAAGTTTTTCCATCTCTGTGATACTTTATTATGACTTTTTCGCCCGGACGTTTTCTTCCTGAAAATTCTATTAATTCAGAAGGAGTATTAATTCTCTGATTGTCCATTCCAATAACAACGTCGCCTGGTTTTATTCCGGCTTCATAGGCTGCGCTTTTTTCCCTTACGCTTTGAACATAAGCACCTCTGAATATGCTTAATCCAAGTTCTTGAGCAATTTTAGAATTCAGTTCAGATACCTCTATTCCCAAAAAGCCTCTTTGAACTTCACCAAATTGAATCAAATCTTCGCTAACTTTTTTAGCAATATTTGAAGGAATGGCAAATGAATATCCGGCAAATGAACCTGTTTGTGACGCAATTGCAGCATTTATACCAATCAGCTCGCCTCTTGAATTTACAAGAGCACCACCGCTATTTCCCCTATTTAAAGCTGCATCTGTTTGAATAAAAGACTCTATTGCAGTTCCGCCACCCAGAATATTTATATTTCGTCCCTTTGCACTTACAATGCCCGCAGTAACTGTGCTTGTAAGATTAAAGGGATTTCCTACTGCAAGCACCCATTCTCCAACTCTAACCTCGTCAGAATCACCAAATGCAAGGAATGGTAACCCTTCAACATTAACTTTTATAAGAGCGAGATCGGTAGTTGGATCTGTTCCTATAATAATTGCATCATAAATACTATTATCATTGAGGGTAACTTCAATTTTGTCAGCATCCTGAACAACATGATTGTTTGTAACAATATAGCCATCTCCACTAATTATAACTCCGCTTCCGGTGGCAACAACAGTTCGCTGTGGCGTTCGGGGTCTTTGAGGACCAAAGAAAAACTCACGAAACGGATTGTTATAAAAATCATCAAAAAGATTACCTTTTTGCTCATATTCTGTTCGAATATGCACAACTGAGTTTACTGTCATTTCCGAAACAAGAACAAAATCGGGTAACCCGCTCGGCAAATTAGATACATAATGCGACAATCTGGCATGATAATCATCAGAAGCACTGCCTGATAAAAAATTCAAATCTGCATTATTTCTACTTCCTAAAAATAAACTGTTAAGTCCGAGAGCTACAATACCCCCAAGAACTGCCACAAAAAAATAAAATCCAAATCTTTTCATACTTATCTCCTTTCGTTTTTATTTTAATAACGCTTCGAAACACCACAAATTGTAGGCCTTTAGGCAGTTATTGCGTGTTAAATTTTGTTAATTACGCATTGATTTAAATTAACCTTAAACAAGAAATCTCAATTAGTTATTTTGTAATTTTGGAGCTGATTATCTATATCAAAAGCAATTAGATGAAAAGGAAAAGAACAACAGAATACAACTTCCTAAATTTAGGATTCGGATTGCTTTTGGGCTTCTTTATAGGAGGTGGAATTGCTTATTTGCATTTCAACCGACAAAATGACAGCTTAATATACAATTATTTTCAAGAATTGTATGAAAAAGCACAAAGTACTTTCCGGCCTAAATATTCCAATGAATACATAGCTCTAAAAGAAAATCATAATATACCGGACAAAACTGATGAAAAAGATTCACAAAGACGTCATAACTCCGGCTCTGAAATATCTTACATTCACATTGACAACAACATACGTATTATCGCCGACAGCACAGTGCCGGTTTCTGAGGATTCAGAAATTGAAACTATTACTGAAAATTCAGATTCTTCTACAGTACATGAAAATATTAAACTAATAACAGATAAACTTATTTCAACAAAAGCAATTGTTTTTGATTTTGAAAGAGCTTCAACAAGCGACGCAACAAGGGATTTAGATTCACTGTTGGGAAATGTTCCTGAAAGAAGAAAAGTACCGGATAATCTATTTTACATTGAATATTATGAATCTCCAATAAACTATCAGGGATATAAAATGAGCAAAAACAGGATTATGTTGTATGGAATTTCATCAATAAATGCAGCTAAATTTATTGTTTTAAAAAATGAGATTTATTTGAAATATTTAGACGATTATTATTTACTAAAAGAAACAAGCGAATATATGCCATTAAGGCCAATTACAGAAGCATACATTATCAACCAATTAGAAATTAAATGATTACAGATTTTTATAAATATCATGGTAGTGGCAATGATTTTATTATCGTAGATGATTTTGATAACAAGATAGAGAAGTCTGTCAAAAACATCCAAAAACACATTAACCATTTATGCAACAGGCGATTAGGCATTGGCGCCGATGGACTAATGTTTTTACAAAACAGCAAAACAGCAGATTTCAAAATGAAATTTTACAACTCTGATGGAAAAGTAGGAACAATGTGTGGAAATGGTGGTAGATGCATTGCTGCATTTGCATATATGAAAGGTTATGCAGAGAAAACAATGAAATTTGAAGCCATAGACGGAATACATAATGCTGAAATTATCAACGATGAAGTAAATTTAAAAATGAGCGACATTGAAGGTTACAAAAGATTTGGAAATTCAATCTTTTTAGATACAGGCTCCCCTCATTATGTCCAATTCGTAAAAGATGCAGCAAGTATTGATGTTATTAGGAAAGGGAGAAAAATAAGACATGATGATAATATTAATCCCGGAGGCACAAATGTAAATTTTGTAGAAATTCAAAAGGATGCATTGTTTGTTAGAACATTTGAAAGAGGAGTTGAAGACGAAACATTATCTTGTGGAACGGGAGTAGTTGCCTCTGCTGTTGCTTCTTTCATTAGAGGTTTTATCAAGCCCGAGTATAAAATAAAAACACTAGGCGGCAATTTGAAAGTAAAATTTACTAGTAATGCTGAGACAGGCCAAATTGAAGATGTTTGGCTGAAGGGCCCCGCAGTTTTAGTTTTTAAAGGTATGTTGGATTTGGCTTAAGGGAAGTGACAGGGAAGTGACAGGGAAGTGACAGAAACGTTACAGGAAAAGGTGACAGTAGAAAGTCGCCTCACCCAACACCCGATACCCGATACCCGATACCCGACACCTGACACCTGATACCTGATACCAATTATTCTATTATCTCATTTTTATTATTTTTGTTCGCACCTTCAAATAAACTAAATATGAAAACACTAAAAGGCAAAAAGATTCAGCTTAGGGCAATGGAGCCAAAAGATATTGATTTTCTTTTTCAAATAGAGAATGACACAACAATTTGGAATGTTAGCAATACCAATACTCCATATTCCAGATATTATCTGGAGCAATATATTATAAATAGTCATAATGATATATACTCTGAAAAACAGCTTCGACTTATAATTGAGGCTGACAAAAAAAAGCCTGTAGGAGCAATTGATTTATTCGAATTTGATCCAAAGCATCTTAGGGCCGGAATTGGAATTTTGATTATTGCCGAAGAAAGAAAAAAGGGATATGCATCAGAAACTCTTGATGTTTTGATTAATTATTGTAAAAACAATTTGTTTTTAAACCAATTGTTTTGCAATATTGAAGCTGATAATAAAAACAGCTTGAAACTCTTTAAGGATAAAGGCTTTGAAATTACCGGAACAAAAAGAAACTGGATAAGAACTGAAGTCGGCTTTAAAGATGAATTATTCTTACAATTGTTTTTCAAATAGAAAATTGGACAAATTTCTAAATCAATTATTTATGGCAAAAAAGAAGAAAAAGGGTAAGTCGAACTTAAAAAAGATTCTGCTATGGATTTTAGGAGTTGTCGTTATACTCGCATCTATTGCAGGATATAAAATGTATAGCTTTGTTTATGGACCAAATGTTGACCTTAAAGGCGAAGAAACCACTTATATATACATAAAAACCGGAAGTACTTATAATGAAGTAAGAAATTCTTTTATTGAAGAAGGTTATATTAGAAATGTAAATTCCTTTGATTGGGTTTCTGAGAGAAAAAATTATCCTAACCTTGTTAAGGCGGGAAGGTTTCTTATTAAAGACGGGATGAGCAATAACGAGCTAATAAATAAGCTGCGATTAGGCAGGCAAGAACCTATAAACCTCACTTTTACAAATATGCGCACAAAAGAACAACTTGCTGGGCATATTGCAAACCGCATTGAAGCTGACTCACTTTCCATAATAAGTTTATTAAACGACAGGTCTGTAATGAATTCATATGGGCATACAGTGGAAAACGCAGCACTATTATTCATACCAAACACTTATGAGTTTTTTTGGAATACATCAGCCGAGCAACTTTTACAAAGGATGCAAAGAGAATATCAACGATTTTGGAATGATGAAAGGCTAAACAAAGCAGCTTCAATTAAAATGACACCCCAAGAAATAGGCATAATGGCCTCAATTGTTCAGCAGGAAACAACCAAAGTTGACGAAATGGACATTATTGCAGGTGTTTATGTTAATCGTATAAAAAGTAGAATGCCCTTACAAGCTGATCCAACTGTAGTTTTTGCACATAAGGATTTTACAATTACAAGGGTACTAAAAAAACATCTTGAAATAGATTCACCCTATAATACATACAAATACAGAGGATTACCCCCGGGTCCGATAAGCCTGCCCTCTCCTACTGCAATTGAAAGCGTTTTGAATTATAAAAAACATGATTACCTGTACTTCTGCGCCAAAGACGACTTTAGTGGCTATCACGCATTTGCACGCACGTATCAGCAACATTTGGCTAATGCTAGAAAATACCAACAAGAACTCAATCGCAGGAATATTATGAGGTAATTTAATGTGATTTGTTATCTTTGAAACATAAAGATTATGGTTATAAATTAGTTATCCCTAAAAGTTAAAGTTATGACAAAGATTATTTTTGGCACTGATGGTTGGAGAGCAGCAATTGCTAAGGAATTTACAGTTGAGAACGTTGCACGAATCAGCCAGGGCGCAGCTCAATGGCTCATAAACAATAAAGAAAACTTGTCTGTTGTAATTGGACATGATTGCAGATTTGGAGGACCATTATTTGCTGAAACAGCGGCAAAAATCTTCCTGTCAAACAACATCAAAGTATATTTAGCCAAAGGATTTGTGTCAACTCCAATGATTTCAATGGGCGCATTGCATCACAAAACCGGCTTAGGAGTTATCATTACCGCTAGTCATAATCCATACACAGACAACGGCTACAAGCTAAAAGGTGGTTATGGTGGGCCACTTATGGAAACCGACATTCACGATGTTGAAAAGCTTATTCCGGATAATAATATGCATGAAATAGATTCCATTTCACTTGATGAATACGAAAAAAAGGGATTACTAAAATATGTTGATCTTGAAACAATGTATTGTGATTATCTGGAAAAGAAATTTGATTTGAAAATGATTAGAAATTCAGGAATGCAATTCGCGTTTGATGCAATGTATGGTTCAGGTCAAAATGTAATGCGTAGGTTGTTTCCTGATATAACGCTTTTGCATTGCGAACACAATCCTCTATTCAACTATATTTCACCCGAGCCATTATTAAGAAATCTTCAGGAAATGTCGGATGTTATAAGAATTGCCGAAGATATCGACTGTGGTTTGGCTATTGATGGAGATGCAGACAGAATTGCATTATTCAACCATAAAGGAGAATACATTGATTCTCATCACATTCTGCTGCTGCTAATTCATTATTTGAATAAATACAAAAAACTTGATGGAAAAGTTGCTACCGGCTTTTCTTCAACACAGAAAATAAAAAAACTTTGTAAGCTTTATAATTTAGATCTGGAAATTGTAAAAATAGGTTTTAAACATATTTGCGGGTTAATGCTTACAGAAAATATCCTTGTTGGAGGTGAAGAATCAGGCGGAATAGCAGTAGCAGGCCATATTCCGGAAAGAGACGGTATTTATAATGGAATTCTTATATGGGAGTTTCTTGCTAAAACTGGAAAGTCGCTTCAGGATATTATTGATGAGATTTATGAATTAACAGGTTCGTTTGCTTTTGAAAGATCTGATCTTAGAATTTCACAAGAAGACAAACTGCGCATTGTAAAAAACTGTGAACTAGGAGCTTACAAAAACTTCGGGAAATATAAAGTTGAAAAAATAGAAACTCTTGATGGCTTTAAATACTATTTCAACGATGATGAATGGTTGATGATTAGGCCATCCGGCACTGAACCTGTTCTTCGCACATATGCCGAATCATACACTAAAGAAGATGCCTTAAAAATTCTCAAAGCGGGCTATGATACTATCATGCAAAAATAAAGCAATTGTATTTTTGCTTTGTGCAACTTCTTTTTTAAAAATTGTTAGTGCGCAGACTGTTGAAACCGACAGTCTGCCTTCTATTAATAACACTAGACTTATTATATCAAGTGCAACCATTGCCACAGGCTACACCACAGCAATAATACTTCTTGATCAGGCATGGTATAAAAATTATCCGCGATCCTCATTTCACTTTCACAACGATAACGCCGACTGGCTACAAATTGATAAAATGGGTCACTCCATTTCTTCATATTATTTAAGCATCTTAAGTTATAAAACTTTTAGCTGGGCCGGGTTAGATAATAAAAGTGCAACATTATGGGGCAGTTTATCCGGTTGGGCATTTATATCAGTTATAGAAGTTTTGGATGGTTTTTCTGCTGAATGGGGCGCTTCTACGGGCGATATTGTTGCCAATACATTTGGAACTGCGCTATTTACAACACAGCAACTCACCTGGGAAGAGCAAAGAATTAAACTAAGATACTCATATCATAAAAGCGGACTTGAAGTTTACAGACCAGATTTGCTGGGAACAAATCTTGCCGAAAATATGCTCAAGGATTATAATGGTATAACATCCTGGTTATCATTCAACATAAACTCTTTTGCAGGCGAGAATTCTATAATTCCGCCTTGGCTTAATATAGCAGTTGGTTATGGCGCTTCCGGAATGTTGGGAAGTATCTCAAACCCTTCAGAGCACAACGGCCAGCCTCTGCCCTACTACAAAAGAACAAGGCATTTTTATCTTTCACCTGATGTTGATTTTGGGAAAATTAAAACAAATTCTACTTTTCTAAAAAGCGTTTTCTCTTTGTTCGACTTTTTGAAAATGCCGGCACCCGCAATTGAATATAGTAAAGAGTATGGATTGCAATTTCATTTGGTGTTTTTTTAGAGGAAATTGCCTTGTAAAAGAGATTTTTCTATTGGCAGAAATTCTTGAATTAACAAAAGAAAAACACTATTTTTGTGTTAACAATATTACTCATATGACCAACAGAGAATACATAATTACTACAATAAAAAAACACAGATCCGAACTTTCAAAATATGGAATTAAGGAAGTTGGGCTGTTTGGTTCATATTCAAGAGAAGAACAATCAACCCATAGCGATATTGATATACTTATTGATTTTGAGAAGGATAGAGAAAACTATGATAATTATATGGCTGTTTTTGACATCTTTGAAAAAATTTTCAAAAATGAGAAAGTTGAGGTTGTTACAAAAAATGGGTTAAGTCCTTATATTGGGCCTAGAATTCTTAACGAAGTTTTATATGTATTAAGAGCCACTTGAATACTTAAAGCATATTAGAGATGAGTGCGCATATGTTTTATCAGTTGTCAATCAAGACACTGCAATAGATGATTTTTTAAACGATGAAACACTAAAAAGAGCTATTGTCAGAAGTTTAGAGATTATTGGTGAGGCCACAAAAAAAATTCCGGATGATTTTAAAAATAAATGGGGTACTATTAATTGGAGAAACATGGCGGGTATGAGAGATCGTTTAATTCACAATTATATGGGAGTTAATTACTCAATAGTATGGGATGTTGTTAAAAACAAGATTCCTGAACTTCATGAACAGATTCTACACGTTATAGAAAATAATAATTAAAAGAGCTGCGATATGAGGGAGACGTGCCTTCCCTGCACGGCTCTGATTCAAACCACCATTTTCACAATTCCGCTGACATCAGACATACAAGCATTTAAGAAAATAAATCTCGCAGCGCCCGGATTGTGTTTTACATCTCATTCTACAAAACCGTAAATCCTACGGATTAGTGATTGCAAGATTTGAAGATTGTTTTTTTCGGCCTGCGGAATTTTACCGTTACTAGCCTTAGTGAAACGTAGCTTTTTGAGAAAATTTGAGACTCGCAAGCTCTAAAAGCATATTCTTGATAATAAAAATCAATTTGCGAAGCCTTGCAAATTTTCAAGCGGAGTGAACTTAGGCTAGTCGGTAAAATTCCGAAGCCTTGAATTTTTGCCTTACTTTTTTTTCAAGAAAAAAGTAAGAAGATAATTAATTATCAAAACTTGGGGTTTGCATCTCACCTTCCAACCCAACCCCAAAACCATCATTCCCAATATTGGAAAAATCAACAATAATCAGGCATTGCTATATGAGACGCGCCTGTAGGCTCGTCTGTACATATGTGTCTTAATGGATTAATTGGAGACATGCCGGGAAGGCTTGTCTTTACATCAAACCTCTTTCTCCGTTGCGCTGCCAATAAACATTTTAGCAATTAATAAACTGTATAGCGCAGCGCTTTGCTTTCGTGCAATTTTTTACGCTATTGATGTTGAACTCCTGACGGAGTAGGGATTGTGCAGATTGAAAAGATTGAATATTAATAAACTTTTTTTTATGTCAATGGCTGTATAGACCGGGTGCGCAGCCCGGCAAAACGGCGAGCAAGCGCAGGCCTGAATGTGAGAAGGCATAGAAAACATTAAAATGTAATAAATTGTAATCAGATTAATGTATTTGCAATTGGAAAACAAAAATTGTGTTCTCCAGTGACTGGTATGAAAAATTAAACTTTATATTTGCAGATAATTTATGCTAATTAATAAGTAATGATAAGAATGCAATCGCAATTCCTGAAGAAATAGTATTAAAAAAGATATATACTATCAGAAACGAAAAGGTAATGCTTGACATGGAACTGGCGGAACTGTATAATGTTGAAACCAAGCAGCTAAAAAGAGCAGTAAGACGTAATATTAAAAGATTCCCCGCCGATTTTATGTTCGAATTAACAGATGCCGAGTTTTCAACCTTGAGGAGCCAATTTGGCACCTCAAGTTGGGGCGGTATCCGATATGCACCAATGGCTTTTACAGAACAGGGCGTAGCAATGCTTTCAAGCATCCTGAACAGCGACAGGGCAATTCAAGTAAACATCCAAATTATAAGAGTTTTTACCAAGTTACGTAATCTATTGTCAACCCACAGGGAGATTTTGCAGAAACTTGAACAGTTAGAAAAGAAAGATATTGAGCAGGATGATAAAATCCTATTGATTTTTGAATACTTGAAACAACTTGAAAAGGTCAAACAAGAGGAGTTGGAGTATACAAATCGACAACATATTGGTTATAAAAGAAAAAACAATTAATTGTTGAAAACGATACAATTGAAAGCTGCGCTTCATGGGGCACTCCTATATTCTCAAGCATACCAAAAAACAAAGGAAAGTATTCACATAAAGCAGAGTTGATTTTAAATAACAGGGGTAAAAAAACAACTTTACCTTTTAGAATTAATTACGAAGTAAAATAACGATAGCCTTTTGGCTAAACATTCCTCCCCAAAACCAAAATAATTATTCCCAACATTGGGAAATAATGAAATAATACAGGCCTAAACCTCGGAGACGCGCCATCATAGGCGCGTCTGTACAGGTATCGCCGCTATTGATTTAGAGACGTGCCGGGAAGGCACGTCTCTACTGCAAACCATTTTCTCCTTTGCGCTGACAATAAACATTGTGCAATTAATAAACTACATTGCGCAGCGCCCGGATTTGTGTGCAATTATCGGGCTATTGATATTAAACCCCTAGCGGGGCATTTATTAAAGATTTATCAGATTGAAAGATTAATTGGTTGATACCCATTTACCCTTATACCTTATACCTTATACCTTATACCTTATACCTTATACCCTTATACCCTTATACCCTTATACCCTTATGCAATTAATTTCAAAAACACAACACTCCCAATCCCTGACTGTAAATTATGTTAAAAATGCATTTAACATTAAGGTTTTAAAACAAATAGTTTTTACCTTTCTAGAATAATTCAAACTTCTGTTTCATGAAAACACAAAAAAGCTCTATTTGGCTTGCTACTATTCTTATTAGCATTTTTACATTTTCAAACACTTTTTCATCAAATTTAGAACCCCAAAAACTTACTGCTCCGAAAGATTTTTTCGGGTTTAATCCCGGCGCTGATAAAAAGCTTATAAGTTATGAGGAGCTTATTAATTATTTGTTTTTGCTGGAAAAGGAGTCACCAATGCTAAAAATGCATCATGCCGGCAACTCTCCAATGGGCAAACCAATGTATATAACGTTCATTTCTGCTGCTGAAAACATTAATAATCTCAATAAATTACAGGAAATCAATCGTGAACTTGCATTAAACCCTAATATCAGCGAAAATGAAAAAGCTAAAATGATTGAAGATGGGAACGTTTTCGTAATGGCAACTCTGTCAATGCATTCCAACGAGGTTGGCCCGTCTCAGGCTGCTCCTATAATGGCTTATGAACTTTTATTTGAAAGACAAGAAGAAGTTAAGGATTATCTCGAAAATGTAGTTTTGATGCTTATTCCTTGCCATAATCCTGATGGAATGGATATGACTGTAGAGCATTACAGAAAATATGTTGGAACTCCTTACGAAGGAAGTACCCTTCCGGGTGTTTATCATAAATATGTAGGGCATAATAACAACAGGGACTTTGTTGCACTAACACAAGAAGACACAAAAGTAATTGCTGACATTTATAATATTCAATGGTATCCTCAGGTTTTTGTTGAAAAACATCAGATGGGAATCACCGATCCTAGATATTTTGTTCCGCCTGCTCACGACCCTATTGCAGAAAATATAGATGAAGGAATCTGGAACTGGAATTGGGTATTTGGCTCAAATATGTCTAAATATATGACAAACAAAGGATTAACCGGAATAACCCAGCATTATCTCTTCGATGACTATTGGCCTGGATCTACTCAAACTTGTGCTTGGAAAAATGTTATTGGCATGCTAACAGAAGCTGCTAGTGTGCAATTGGCAACTCCTGTTTATGTTGAAAAAAGTGAAATGAGAGTTATTGGAAAAGGCCTTTCTGAATACAAGAAAAGTATTAACATGCCAATTCCGTGGCAAGGTGGATGGTGGAAATTGTCTGATATTGTAAGGTATGAAGTAGAATCTATTTTTTCTATGCTAAAAACATCATCACTATACAGAAAAGAAATATTAACATTTAGAAATGATTTATGTGTAAAAGAAGTAAATAAGGGCTATAATGAATCTCCCTATTTCTACATTATACCTAAACAACAACACGATTATAGTGAAACACTAAACATGCTTATATTACTTGAAAGACACGGAATTAATATATATCAGCTTAAAGAAGACGCAGTTGTACAAGGAAGAAAATACTATGAGGGAGACTACATAATACCTCTATCACAGGCATACCGGCCATTTATCAAAGAAGTAATGGAGAAACAAGAATTCCCGGTAAGAAGATATACCCCTGGAGGCGAAATGATTAGACCATACGACATAACAAGTTGGTCGCTTCCGCTGCACAGAGGCATTGAAAGTCACGAAATTACACAACCTCAGCAATGGCTATACGAAAAATTTGTTCCAGTTAATATTACTGAAAAAACAAAAGAATCACCCAAACTACCATTTGGCTTTTTAGTTTATTGCGCAACTAATAACGACTCCTATAAAATTGCATTTCAGGCACTTGCAAAAAATATTGATGTTTTTAGAACAACTGATAATGCAACTATTAATGGAACTTTCATTCCTTCAGGTAGTTTCATCATAGAAAAAACCAATAAAAATTCGAATCAAATTGAAATGATATCTGCATCGGCAAAGATTTATCCGATATCATTCAAACAAAAACCTGAAATAAAAACAAATAAACTTGCACTTCCAAAAATTGCAATAACAGAATCATACTTTCATGATATGGATGCAGGATGGACAAGATTTTTGTTTGATCAATACGGAATACCTTTCACTGTTATAAGACCGTGCGAATTTGCAGGTAAAAATTTGATAAAACAATTTGATGTAATAATCTTTCCTGACCAAAATAAAAATGCATTAATGCAGGGAAGATGGCAACGTGGTGAAAATGTTGTTATTCCTTTTTATCATCCAGACTTTGCAAAAGGAATGGAAAAAGCCGGATGGCAAGAAGTTTTAGAATTTATTGAGCAAGGAGGTATAGTAATTTCATGGGCACAGAGTACAGAATTATTTTTAGGACTTATGGAGCCCAAGACCGGCCAACCATATAACTTTCCTATTAGCAACATTGCGCAATCACTACAAGATCAAGGGTTTAAATGTCCGGGGTCATTACTTTCAGTTACTTTAAACACCAAGCACCCTATTAGCTGGGGTATGCCTGAGAAATTCGGCGTATTTCACAGGGAAAATAACGTATTTGCAACATCTATCCCAATTTTTGATATGGACAGAAGAGCAATTGCAACATTTACCGAAAAGCCTGAAATACTTAGCGGATATGCAGAAAAGATAGAATTGCTTGAAAACCAGCCTGCAGTAGTATGGCTTAAAAAAGGGAAAGGACAAGTAGTTTTGTTTTCATTTGCCCCAAATTTCAGAGGATCAACCCCTGTTACTAATAAATTGATTTTCAATTCAATACTGCTAATTCACTCATTCTAATTAAAAAATAAAAGCATTTTTTATTAGTTAATCGTAAATGTTTTACATTTGCATTTCCTTTCATTTCCATTAATTTATATCTGACGAATTTTCTATTTTTTTCTTATGGGAAACAAATTAAAATATAAGATTTTAGCAAGTTTTTTATTGCTTGTTTCTTTGCTAGTAATTGCAGGGACTGTGTCAATAATTGAATTCATAAAGTTAAGCAAAACCGTAACTGCAATTATTGATGACAATTATAAAACTATCGAAGCCACTAAAACTATGGCTGAATCAATTGAACGTATTGATAGTGGAATACTTTTACATATTCTGGGTGAAAAAGAAGAGAGTATTAAGATAATTCAAGCGGCTGATATTATGTTTATTGAGTCTTTTAATGTGGCAAAAAACAACATAACTGAATTTAATGAAAGTATTTATATTGACAATATTACAGAAAACTATAATATTTTCAAGTCATATTGGATAAATAATTTATACCAGCATAATTTTCAAGGCGACTTAAATTGGTACCATAACCAAATACATTTATCTTTTATCAACACAAAGCAAGCAATAACCAACCTGATGTATATAAATCAAAATAGTCTCTATAACCATTCTACACAGTTAAAGGAAAAATCACAAAGAGCAATAATGCCAGGTATTGTATCAATTATTGGATCTATTGTTTTTTTAGTAATGTTGAATTTTTTCATCACAAAACACTATATCACTCCAATTACTGAATTGTCGGAAGCAATTAAAAACTTTGACAAAAATGATAAATATCTGCATTCAAATATCAATTCAAAAGATGAATTAAAAAAGTTAGAAACAGACATAAATAATCTTATCACAAAACTTCAATACAACAAAATCTGATTTATCTTAAATGAGAACAGAGGTTATATATAAATTTCTAAGCTATGTATTGTTATTCAATGCGGTGTTTTTATTTATAGCCGCTGCAATTTCTTTATTCTATAATGAATCTTCTGCATATCCATTAATGTTTAGCGGTTTTATTTGTATTATTTTCTGTGCACTTCCTTTTATTTTTGTCGACAACATTGATGATATTAATTTTAATGAAGGTATTGCTATAGTTGTAATAAGCTGGCTTACAACCTGCATAATTGGGATGTTACCATATTTAATGTGGGGAGGTGAGTTTTCGTTAATAAATTCTTGGTTTGAAAGTGTTTCAGGTTATACTACTACAGGTTCCTCAATTCTAAACAATATTGAAGGCTTACCTAAAGGATTATTGTTTTGGAGATCATCAACTCACTGGATTGGAGGAGTGGGTGTAATTATTTTTGTTTTATTAATATTACCGCATGCCACGAGCTCACGACTAACAATTTTAAACACTGAAATTAATGAATTGTCAAAGGCAAATTTCAAATTCAGGGCAAAAAAAATCATACAGGTTTTGGTCATTGTTTATGTAGGATTAACAGCATTACAAACAGTTGCGCTTATCTTGGCTGGGATGAATAGTTTTGACGCCATAAATCATTCATTTGCAACCATTGCCACAGGTGGGTTTTCAACTAAAAACTCCAGCTTGGCGTATTTCAATAGTGAAATCATTGACTACATTGTAATATTCTTTATGATTCTCGCAGGGATACATTTTGGACTACTGTTTGGAACTTTTACTGGGAGGCGTGAAAATATTTTTAAATCTAAGGTTGTGAAAATTTTCCTTCTTGTTTTATTGAGTGGAGTGATTCTGGTTTCTTTGAAGTTGTTTTTTTCAGGAACCTACAACTTTATGGATTCGATTAGATATGGAGCTTTTCAAGTTATTTCGCTTGGCACTACCACTGGGTTTGCAAATGCAGACAGTTTTGCCTGGCCTCCTTTTACTCATATAATATTGATTTACTTCACAATACAATGCGCAATGATGGGCTCTACATCGGGAGGATTAAAATTTGACCGTATATATTTATTTTTTAAATCTTTAAAAAAACAATTAACATTAATAAAGCATCCAAAAGCTATCGTATCGTTTAAAATGAATAACATCCATATTAGCGACCACTTGGAAACAATGACATTAGTTTTTATTATTCTCTATATCTTCAGTTTCTTTGTAACAACAGTTATTCTTACTTTTTTGAATGTTGATTTATACACTGCTTTTTCAGCATCTATCGCAACAATAGGTAATGTTGGGCCAGGGTTTGGAGAAGTGAGTTCATTATCTAATTATTCAGAAATACCCTCCATTGGAAAATTTGTGTTAACTATAAATATGTTATTAGGAAGATTAGAAATATTGAATATTTTCGCATTTCTGATTTTAAAAAGAGGAAATTTTTAAAGATTAAACTAGTTTTACCCAACTCACTTTTCTATCAAATTCATAACCTATTTTTGCAAGCATTTTCTTTGTTTGAATATTCTGAGATTCAATGTTTACGAATGCAGGTCTGTTGGTTTTAATTCTTTCTGTTGTTAAATACCTGAGAATATTTTCACCTATACCCTGACCTCTATACTGTTGAATAATATTTAGAAACCCAATAGAACTATCGTCGTGCGTAAGCGCCCATCCCACAAGCTCACCATCCACAAAATATCCTGCAGAAATATCTTTAATAAGTCTGTCGCATATATATTCAACAGAAGTAAAATCCTTGTAGGCTGAATTGCTATATATAAAACCTGCGAGTGCTTTATCAATATGCTTGCATTCAATCTCGGAGGGCTCTACTTCCTTGCCTTCAGGTATATATAGTCTTTCAGTAGTAAGTCTCCATTCTATCCTTTTTTCTTTTGTCAAAATTGGCAGCATCCAGTCTTCAACATTTGCAAAATAACTTGTTTCATAGTCCATATTTTCAATCAAAGTTTCAAGGTCTTCTTTATTCTGAACACTACAATATGCCCAAGTGTAATCACTAGATCCCAGCAGTAAAAAGGATTTATCTTTTTGATAAAAATTATCAAGCTTGTAATTTCCGAAAAAACCTATCACAGCCATATTTTGAATAGGGTCATTGTTTAATATCTCCTGAATATTTGTTTGCAATTGATACATAATTATCAAATTTGGATACTACTTCATTTGCATCATAAAGTTATAATTATTTGTAAAACAAATAGGCAATCATATTAAAATTAAGCAATAAATGACACAAAATTATTTTAGCTATTGGTAATTGACTTGGCTTAAACCGGCATGATCATATGTGAATCAATTAAATATAAGTTTTTTTTCTTGGTAATAATATTTCTTTTTCGTAACTTGCTATGATTTTTATACACCATATGCCTATGAATAAGAAAATCTACTTCATCACAGTTTTTGCACTAATTTTCTTTCTGCTTTTGTCAGAATATTCTTTTTCTCAACAATCAGAGGAAGGCTTTGGCATTTCTATTTCTGCTGATAAAGTTTTTGACGACAGCGATTTAAGGGAAAGCCCCTCAAGAATACTAATTTGGGAAAATGATTTAATCAAATCGAATACCGGAGAGTATTTTTTTATTACCAAAACTCCTATTGCTTATACATCGTTTGGTATTGGTTGGAAAGCGGACAGTGACAAATCTCCTGCCGGTCATTTTACGGTAAAATTCAGAGTAAGGCAAGAAAATGGAGAATGGTCTGATTATTATGAAGATGAGGCATATGTGCATCCTTCGGAAACACCTACCGAATTATATTTTACTAATTTGCTGTTCCCTCCCACCGAAGAAGCATATCACTACATAGAGTTTTCTATTTTAGCACCTGAAAAAGTTCATTTGCAAATGGTTAGGATGGATATTATTGATATAAGAGGAACGGGAAAACCAGGACCTGCACCTGGAGATGAAAAAGCATATTACGAATCAGAAAAAAGCTGTCCGCCATTTCCTGCAATTATCACAAGAGCAGATTGGTGCGGTGGTTATACAGCATGTCATAACCCCACATATACACCAACATACATAAGTGCAACACATACTGTTTTGCATCATGGGGCATCTCCAGACACATACACTGATGGACACGCAGTTGTAAGATCATATTGGAACTATCATGTTAATACATTAAAATGGGCAGACATAGGCTACAATTACCTTTTTGACAAATATGGAAACTTTTTTCAAGGCAGATTTAATCCAAATCTTCCAAATAGTGACGTAAGAGGCGCGCATGCCGGGAATTCAAATGGAGCATCAATAGGATTAAATTATCTAGGAAATTCTGATGTAACATTGCCAACAACTGCACAACTTAATAAAACTTATGAGTTTCTTGCATGGTGGTACGACAGAAAAGGATTCGACCCGACTTCATCAGCCACAATCGCGTTACAGAGCGGCGGGAGTGGCAGTGTTCCAAGAATATGCGGTCATAAAGATGTAAATATTGGCGGAACAGCTTGTCCGGGAAATGCCGCATATGCGCAATTATCAAGCATCAGAACAAACACTAAATCCATTATCGATAACTGCAATAATAATGTTCCCACAAACTTGCAAAGAACATTACACGGATGCCCCAATAATCAGGTTACATTCAATTGGACAAATTCAGGAACAGGCTGGTATATTCAGGTTTCTACAGCATCAAACTATTCAAACCCATATTGGAAATGGGTGTCAGGACTTACTTCATATTTAGCACCTGGAGAGTTTGTTCTTCAATCTGACGGTGTTACTAATCTGGTTTTTCAGGAAGGAACAACATACTATTGGAGAATACACAATGGAAGTTCATTCACTAATGGACCGAGTTTCTCAATCCCCTATTGCAGCACAAACCCGCCAACCACATCCATTTCCGTAAGTTATGAGGGTGATTGGGTTACTGAAAACTTTACGGCTACTTTCAATGATGTTGCAAATCAAAGCGTTATTGCCAGAAGATTCTATCAAGTACTTGAGTATGATGGAACATACTGGGGCGCTAATCCAAATCGAGGCTTTTTTGGAGACAATTTTGAAACTTTAAACACATCATTGTGGACCACAGTTTCGGGAACATGGTCAGTATCTGGCAATCAGCTTAGACAAACAGATGCAAGCGTCAACAACACAAACATTTATGCTCCTCTTAATCAAATGCTTTCAAATAGATATATGTATCAATTTGTGGCAAAGGTTGAAGGCAGTGGAACAACCAGAAGATTCGGACTTCACTTTTTCTGCGACAATGCAAGCCTTAGCGAAAGAGGTAATTCATATTTTGTATTCTTTAGAGTGGACGACCAAAGCCTTCAGTTTTACAAAGTAACCAATAATACATTCTCTCTTGTAAAAACAATTAGTAATGTTACAACAACAGTTGGTCAGTGGTATGATATTAAAGTAATTTATGATAGAATCACTGGGGAAATAATCGTTTATAGAGATGATGTTTTTTTAGGTTCCTGGACCGACTCATCGCCATATAGCACAAACGGAAATCATATCTCTTTCCGCACAGACAACAGTCAGCTATACATTAATGAAATCAAAGTATACAGGACAAGATTACCTGAAGCAACAATTTCAGTTGGTGCAGACAACTCTAATGATTTAAGAACGCAAAGTCCAAATCCAACAACTGCAGGCGGAAAGATTAAATCTATTGTAACTGACAACCTTGGAAATCTTTCTCAAATAGCTTATTATGATTTAAAAATTGACAGAACACCTCCCACAAATATTTCCTATGTATATGATGGTATTGGAAGTGATATTAGCCAAACGAATTCAACTACGCAATTATCTGCCAATTGGGCTAATTCCTCAGATGTAAACTCAGGTATTAAAAAGTATTGGTATGCAATAGGTACATCCGCAGGAAATACAAATATTGTAGGATGGACAGATAATGGGACTAACACTTCAGTTACTCACACCGGATTAACCTTAACCAACGGAACTACCTATTATTTTTCAGTGCGTTCAGAAAATGGGGCCGGATTATTAAGTACAGTTGCCTCTTCTAACGGACAAACTGTAGTTGTGGGACCAACCAATTTGCAGCATACACTGCACGGTTGTCCGAATAATAACGTAACATTTAGTTGGACAAACTCAGGCTCTGGATGGTATATACAAGTTTCTAAATTCTCAAATTTCTCCTCTCCTTATTGGAAGTGGGTTTCAGGACTCACATCTTATACCGGACCGGCTGGATTTGTTCTTCAATCTGATGGAGTTACTCCTTTGCAATTTGAGGATGCAACTACTTATTACTGGAGGATTTATGGCAATGGAGCTTTCACGTCTTCTTTAAACTTTACAACTCCAACTTGTAATTGTACCCAAATTTCTGACTTCCCGTATTTCCAAAATTTCAACAACGGTGAAGGTCAATGTTGGTCTGTAGAGTCGGTTTCTGAAACTACCTGGACACCATTAACCGGATTTACTATTGGAGAAACTATCAATGTTAATCCTGTTAGCGGATCGCACTTGTATAGGTGCCAATGGACTGCAACGGAAAATCAGAACGAATGGTTGATATCGCCTGTGTTTAATTTCACAAACCTAAGCTCTCCGGAAATAAGTTTCAAGTTTACAGGAAGTTATCATTGGTCGGTCATTAATCCGAATTGCGATTTGGATCTTATGATAAGAATAAATGCAGGAAGTTGGAATAAATTGTGGAATAACAAAGATCATTCAAATTTTACATCTAATGACATCAACTGGACATGGCTAAATGAGGTTGTTTCACTTAGCAGCTATGCAGGGCAAAACAACGTGCAACTTGCATTCAGATATACCGGATTCGACGGAGCTGCATTCGCTCTGGATGAGATAAAAGTTTCTAATATGACTATTCCGGGAGATGTAAACAACGATGGAAGTATTAATGTATTGGATATTGTTTGGCTTGTAAATCATCTAAATGGCTCTACTCCAACAGGTTTTAATTTTTCAGCAGCCGATGTAAATAATGATGGTTTAATTAATATTGCAGACCTTACAAATCTGATAAACATCATATTCAATGGTGCAAAGTTGAATGAAAATAAAGTTGATTCTGAACAACCACATCTTTATCTTGACGAAGATGGCCTTATAAGGTTTATCAGTGATGGGACAATTTTAGCTATACATTTTCAGCTCATTTGTGATGAATTGCAGAATATGGAAGTTGATCTTTTACTTCAAACAGGACACACTTTCGTATTCAACAATGTTACAGGATATGGATTATTGTACAGTATGAGCGGAAGTTTAATTCCCGAAGGTGAAATTGACTTATTTCAAATAAGCGGAGTGGACTTTTCCGGTGTAAGTTGGGGAATGGCTCAGGCATCTAACCTGAATCATCAAGCAGTTGACATTATTACTCATTCATTTTTCGACCCGGACGATGGTGATGAACCTGATGACGACGATGATGGTGATGACGGAGACGATGATGACGACGGAAATGATGACGGTGATGATGACGGCAGTGAAACATTCATTTCAGACAATTATGAAATAATAAGCGAAATACTCGTATATCCAAACCCAAGTACTGGTAATTTTTCAGTCTCTTTTAAAACAAATGAAGCTATTGTTGTTGAAATTATTATTTATGACGAAATCGGTAGAAGCATATACAGAAAAGAAGCCACTTTTAATCCCGGATATCATAGTATCAAATTCTCTAAGAATGACATACATTTCGGCAATAAGGCTATAATTCTCGTGAACATTTTTGATATTTTCAAATCTAACATACTAGGAAATTATCAAAGAATAGTTATTTTCGCAAATTGATTAATTATTAAAGATAAACTCGACCAAAATTATTAATTATTTCAAACCATTTAGTATTAACCAAAACCAAACAGAATGAAAAAATTATTTTTACTTATTGTAGCGGCAATTTTTCTAAACACTTTAGTTATTGCCCAAATCAGTCAACCCGGCTCACCAAAAAGTTTTGAATATCTCAAAACAGGTGATGAGTTGTCTCAAGTTAAATTTGCTTTAATGCCATTTATAGATATTGAGGCATTGAAAGCAGAGGATTTAGAAATTGATGAATTAAAAGACAGACCTTGGAGGTTTGGACAAGTGCATCAGGTTTCATTAAACCCTAATAATTCAGGAACATGGGACATACTTGGAAACGGCACGAAAATATGGAGACTTGGGATAAATTGCGAGGGTGCGCTTTCTATCAACATATTGTTTGATATGTACAAGCTTCCTGCAGGAGCTCAGTTATTCGTATATTCTGCAGACAGAAAAGAGATATTAGGCGCTTTTACCAATATTAACAATCAGGAAGACAACCTATTTCCTGTGTCTTTCATTTTTTCAGATAATGTCATTGTAGAATATAATGAACCAAAAGGTGTTGAGTTTGAAGGAAAGTTGAGTATTTCTGAAGTTACACATGGATATAGAACACTTGCCGATTATGTAAAAGCTTTTGGTCAAGCAGGATCCTGCAATGTAAACGTAGCTTGTCCTCAAGGAGCAGCATGGGGAAATCAAATAAATTCAGTGCTTATGCTAGCATCATCTAATGGTGTGAGTAATGGATTCTGTTCAGGAGCACTTATAAATAATACAAATAACGATGGCACCCCTTATTTTTTATCAGCAAACCATTGCTATTCAGCTCCCGGTTCAGTTTTTTATATCTTCAACTGGCAAAGTGCAACCTGCTCTAATCCAGGCAGTTCACCTTCATTCCAATCAGTAGCAGGAGCTACAGACAGAGCAAGAAATGCTGCTTCCGATTTTTGGCTAGTACAATTAAATACGACTCCCCCTCAAAGCTACAATCCTTATTATTCTGGTTGGAACAGAACAACTGATGCCACTATGTCCGGTACTATATGGGGTATTCACCACCCAAGAGGAGACATTAAAAAAATAAGTTGGGCAACTGGCGGTGCAACTACTTCTAATTATTTAGGTGCGACTGGTAGTGGAACTACACATTGGAGAGTTGGCTCTTGGAGCGATGGCACAACTACTGAAGGTGGTTCATCAGGCTCTCCACTATTTGACCCACAAGGAAGAATAATGGGACAGTTACATGGAGGATATGCTGCTTGCGGAAATACTGACCCTGACTGGTACGGAAAACTTGGAGTTTCATGGACAGGTGGCGGCACAAATGCAACACGCTTAAGCAACTGGCTGGATCCATCTAGTACTGGCGTAGTTGTTATTGATGGATATGATCCATTTGGTATTACATATACTACAGATGCTCAGATGCAGAGCATTACACATCCGGTTGCAAGTTATAATTCGTTGGAAACTATAACTCCTACTGTTGTTGTAAGAAATAATGGAACTGCTAATATTACAACAGGAACTGTTAGCTATACTCTAAACGGCGGAACTGCAATTACAACTAGCTTAGGTGCACTTGCAAGCGGTGCAACTACAAATATTACATTCCCAGCAATCACACTTACTGCCGGCAACCAGGTATTTGTAGCTACTGTTACTGTTGCCGGTGACGAAAATCCTGGAAACAATTCATTAACTAGAAACTTTTCTGTAGTTGATTGCGGCACTCCTGTTTCATTACCATTTAATCAAGGATTTAATAGCGGATCTATCCCAAGCTGTTGGACTCAAGAATATGTATCTGCTCATAATCACAACTGGCAATTTGGTGCCGGAAACGGTGGCAGCAACCCTGCATCTGCTTTTGAGGGTAGTGGTAATGCTTATTTTAAAATTACTGGCACACCAAGAGGAAGAACCACAAAACTTGTTACTCCAAAACTGGGTCTGGCAGATTTTGCTGATGTAGTATTAAGCTTCCGTTTATATAACCAGTTTTGGAGTCCTGACCAAGATGTTTTACGAGTATATTACAAAAATTCATCTGCAGGTTCATGGGTGCTTCTTAATACATATAATACAAGTGTAACTGCTTGGACTCCAATAACAATAAATATTCCTAATGGTGTATTAACCAACGACTTCTATATTGCATTTGAAGGTGAAGCTAACTGGGGTTATGGCGTTTGTATCGATGCTGTCAGTATTACAGGAGAAGCTGCTTCAGGCGTATTAAATCCAACAGCATTTACTGGTACAGGAGTAAGTGAATCTCAAATAAATTTGGGTTGGACTAAAAATGCATCTAATAATAACGTAATGGTAGCTGTAAACACTACTAATACATTTGGTACTCCAAGTGGCGCTTACACTGTTGGACAAGCAATCGCCGGAGGTGGAACTATTATTTACAGAGCTGATGGAACTTCATTCAACCACACTAGTCTTAACCCTTCAACAACCTATTATTATAAAGCGTGGTCGTATAATGGAACTAATCAGTATTCTTCTGGAGTTACTGCTAATGCGACAACACAGTGCGGAATTATCAACACATTCCCTTATAATCAAAACTTTGATGGTGGATCGGGGTTATGCTGGACAGTTCAATCTAACTCCACAACTACTTGGGCACCAATAACAACTTTTACAATTGGAGGCACTACAATAATTAATCCGGTTAGTGGATCTCATTTTTACAGATGTAACTGGCATGGTACTGACAGTCAAAATGAATGGCTATTAACGCCGACCTTTAACTTCACTGGCGTTAATCCACAAATGAAGTTTTGGTTTAATGGAAGTTATTACTGGTCGGTAGCTGATTATGACAACTGCGATTTAGACGTAATGGTCAGAGTAAATGGTGGCGCATGGACCAAGATATGGGGAGAAACAGACCATCCTAATTTTACATCAACCGATGTAAACTGGGTATGGCTTGAAACTACTTTAAGCCTATCTGCATATGCAGGCCAAAGTAATGTGCAATTTGCATTCAGATATACGGGAACTGATGGAGCTGCTTTCTCAGTAGATAATATAACAATTGAACACGCGGGTGGTATACTTGGCGATGTAAACGGCGACGGATTTGTTAATGTTGGGGATGTTGTTTGGATTGTTAGTCATTTGAATGGCAGCACTCCTGGAGGCTTCATTATGGCAAATGCTGACGTTAATGGAGACGGCTCTGTTAATCTTGCCGACCTTACTGCAATGATAAATATTATTCTGGGCTTAAAAATAGAATCTTCTTCAATAAATTCTTTGCCGGGAGATATTTATATTAATGAAAATGGTAAGATTACATTTAAAAGTGATGGAAGTATTACTGCCTTGCAGTTTGTAATTTCAGGTGACAATATGCAGGATGCAAGCATAACTGAAATCATAGACAATTTTACTATTTCTGTGATAAACGATGGCAACTCATTACATGGAATAATATACAATATGGAACTTGACACTTTCAATAATACTGAAATTGAATTATTCAGCATCCATAATGTAGATTTATTTAATCTGACATGGGAAATGGCTGTTGCGGCAAATACTGAACATGAATTAGTTACGGTAAACACTCACGACCTGAATTCACCTGTAACTGATGGCAACATAACTTCGGATGTATTCTCTGCAAAAGTATTTCCTAATCCAAGTACCGGAATATTCAATATCAAACTTAATATTCCGGATCAGTCATTTATCAATATTCGTATAATTGACGAAAAAGGAAGAGTTGTTTATTCAAAACAAAACATAGAATATAATCAAGGAATGCATATTATTTCATTCGATCAGTTGAACACTAAGATGAGTGGAGTTTATTTCTTGCAAGTTACAGGTTTTGATTCTGCAAAGCAAAATACTATTTTCAAACATGAAGAACGTATTATAATTGCGAGATAATCTGACTCATTATTTTAAAAAAAGGGCAATTTATAATTGCCCTTTTTTTTTAACATTTTTATGATTTTTTTGTTGATATAATTGCAATTATCTGAATCAGTTATAATTAATATTATTACATTAGCCAATTAATATTTTTTATAAAATTCCTATAAATTCTCAAAGTATAAAACAACTCTTACTAAGATGAAGAATCTAATTAGAACCTTTACATCTATTGCAATTATTATTGCTTTCAGCTTTAATGCAAAAAGCCAGAATATTAAAATTGACACTTCAGAATTATCTTATGCAAAAGAATTAAACTCTGATCAAATTAGAGCAATTGAAGAACAACAGCAACTCGAAAAAACTTACCAAGTTGTTCGTGGTGAGAGACCACCGATTAATATAGAAGAAGTTAAAGAAGAAGCTTTCGAAAAAGGCAGAATAGCAATCAAAATTCAGCCATATTTAGCAGAAAAATTAGCAGAAAAGTTTATTTACCCTGATAAAACCGGTTTTGTTAAAACAGGAGTAAAGAATCTAGATTACTTGAATGAAGTTTTAAATGTTAAAGCATACAATCCTCTGTTTATCAATATCTATAACACAACAGAGAAAACAATTTTGAACAGAGAAAAGCATAAAGCTTGGGGATTTCATTTATGGTTCGAGATTGAATTAGACGAAAAAACCGACATTAAACAAGTCGTAAAATTATTTTCAGAATTGCCGGAAATTGCAATTGCAGAACCTTTTTATAAGAAAGAATTGCTTGGTATTAGTGAAAGGGACAATAATGAAATTACTAGAGATAAATGGACTCCTAACGACCCACAACTTGGCAATCAGTGGCATTATAACAATACAGGACAACAAGGCGGAACTGCCGGATGTGATATTAGTTTGTTTTCAGCTTGGAATATTGAGAAAGGACATACTTCAGTTATTGTAAGTATTCAAGACGGTGGAATTCAGATCGACCATGTTGATTTGGCGGCAAATATGTGGTCAGGAATTGGATATAACTTCGTTAACAATTCTCCAACAATTACAGTTCACAATCATGGAGTTCACGTTGCAGGAACTGTTGCTGCGGTGAATAATAACAACATTGGTGTTGCCGGAGTTGCCGGAGGTTCGGGCTCAGGCGATGGCATCAGACTAATGTCAAGTCAGGTTTTTACAACCACAGGTTCGGGAGGATTTCACCTCGCTCCTATTCATGCAGCCGACAATGGAGCCGCTATTTCGCAAAACAGTTGGGGTTACACAAGTGCAAATGTATTTGAACAAAATGTATTAGATGCTATTGACTATTTCAATGCAAATGGTGGTGGTTTGGTATTAAATGGTGGAATAACCATTTTTGCAGCCGGAAACAGCAATGCAACAGGAAACTGGTACCCGGGATGTTACTCAGGCACTTTTGCAATTGCAGCAACAAACAATCAGGATGTGAAATCATGGTATTCAAACTATGGTGCTTGGATAGACATTTCAGCCCCGGGAGGAGAAACGAATACTGTTACTCAAAGAGGAGTATTAAGCTCAATATCAACAAACAGCTACGCTTATTATCAAGGAACTTCAATGGCTTGCCCTCACGCATCAGGTGTAGCAGCACTTATTGTTTCATACGCACATAGAAATGGAATAATGCTAGACAATATTGATATTGCAGATATTCTAAGAAACTCTACTGATAATCATTATGGTGTAAATGCCGGGTTTGTTGGAAATCTTGGAACAGGCAGACTTAATGCATTTAAAGCGCTTCAGGAAACTCAAAGCTATATATCTGGTGTATTAAATCCTAAAAACATTACTGCTGTGGCTAATAGCACAAGTGAAATTAATATTAGCTGGACAAAAAATGATAATGCAAACGATGTTATGCTCGTTTGGTCTGCTGATGGAACATTTGGAACACCAAATGAGGGTTCATCATACAGCATTGGAAATACTATTCCGGGCGGAGGTATTGTTTTATATAGAGGTGCTGCAACAACATTCAACCATGTAGGCCTTGCTGCCGCTACAAAATATTATTACAGAGTTTTTTCTTATAATGCTTCAAATGAGTATTCCTCTGGAAGAGGAACAAGCACAGCTACTTGGTGCGATATATTAACAAGCTTACCAGTATTAGAAAACTTTAATACATCAAGCACCTTACCTATTTGCTGGGAAATTATTGATAACCAAGGAAATGGACAGGTTTGGCAAATTGGAACTCACACAAGTGGACTTAGTGGAACAGGCGGTAATTACGCATTTCTAAACAGCGATGGGTATGGTTCAGGAAGTTCTCAAAACTCTGACCTTGTTACTCCTATAATGGATTTATCAGCATATACTAATGTAAGACTTGAATTCAAACATTATTTCAGAGAGTATACGGGTTCATCAGGAAAACTTTTTTATTCAATAAACGGCGGTGCATCATGGGTTCAAATTCAGCAATGGTCAGTAACAACAGCAAATCCTGTATCTTTTAGCCAGGTAATTTCCGCAGTTGAAGGCCAAGCTGCTGTTAGATTTAAGTGGAATTATACAGGAAGTTGGGGTTATTATTGGGATATTGATGATATTGCAATTACTGGTGATGTTTCTACAGGTGTTGCTAACCCTAACTCTTTTACGGCAACTCCGGCAAATAGTACACAAATAAATCTTGCATGGAATAAAAACACCGACAATAACAATGTTATGATTGCTGTGAATACATCTAATACTTTTGGCACTCCATCAGGAAACTATAGTGCAGGGCAACCCATTTCCGGAGGTGGAACAGTTATTTATAACTCAAGTGGAACTTCATTTAATCATTCCGGTTTAAATCCATCAACGACATATTATTATAAGGCCTGGTCGTATAATAGTGAAACAATATACTCCGGTGGGGTTACAGCACAAGCAAACACTCTTTGTGGAACCATAAGCACATTGCCATTCACAGAGGGATTTGAAGCTGCTGGTATTCCATCTTGCTGGACTCAAGAATATGTTTCAACACATAATTTAAATTGGTCTTTTGGAGCCGGAAATGGAGGCTCAAATCCATCAACCGCTTTCCAAGGAAGCAGAAATGCGTATATAAAAATTAATGGAACTCCGAGAGGGCAATCCACTAAACTAATAACACCACCTCTAAATTTATCTTCATATACTGATGTGCAGTTAACATTTTACTATTTTAATCAGTTTTGGAGTCCGGATCAGGATGTCTTGAGAGTTTATTATAAAAACTCTGCATCTGGTTCCTGGGTGCTATTAAACACTTATAATGCAAACGTCAATTCCTGGACTTCTGTTACTATAAATATTCCAAATGGTGTATTAAGCAATGATTTTTACATTGCTTTTGAAGGAGAAGCAAACTGGGGATATGGTGTTTGTATTGACGCCGTTACAATTAATGGTGTTAGTTCATTAGTTATTGCTGGTGATGTAAACGGCGACGGATTTGTAAACGTTGGCGATATTGTTTGGATGGTTAGCCACCTGAATGGAAGCACACCTGCAGGATTTATTATGGCAAATGCTGACGTAAATCTAAATGGAAGTGTGAATATTGCAGATTTATCTGCACTTATTAATCTGATTTTGAATGTTATAAAATAACGTTTCTTGTCAAAATAAAGTAAAAGGCTGTCTCAGATAATTTTGAGGCAGCTTTTTTTTAGATACTATCAATTATAATTTTGCAAGCTTCTCTTAACTGTTCTTCGGTAATAATTAAAGGCGGCGCTATTCTCATACAATTATCGGCAAATAGAAACCAATCAGTAATTAATCCATTCTTAAGGCAGGAATCTATAACTTTCTTATTCTCGTTAAAATCCTCAAATTCAATAGCCAACAGAGCACCTCTGCCTCTAATATTTTTTATTTTGGGGTGAATGAGCAATTCTTTACAAACATTTTCAATCATTAAGGCCTTCTGCCACAACTTATTATCTATAATTACTTCAAGATTGGCAAGAGCCGCTGCTGCACAAACCGGATTACCCCCAAAGGTAGTTATGTGACCTAATACTGGATTATTTGTAAGGCTATTCATTATTTCTTTTGATGAAATAAATGCCCCAATCGGTAATCCCCCTCCCATTCCTTTTGCCAATAACAAAATATCAGGAACAACATCAAATTGTTCAAAAGCCCACAAGCTTACTGTGCGCCCGAATCCGGTCTGTATCTCATCAAATATCAACAAAACTCCTTTTGCCGAGCAAATGTTTCTTAACTTTTTTATAAATTCAATATCAGGAACAATAACGCCGGCTTCACCCTGAATTGGCTCAACAATTACACAAGCAGTGTTGGTTGATATTTGATTCAGCATCTCTATATTATTGAATTCCAGAATCCTAACATCCGGCAAAAGCGGACGAAATGCATTTTTCATTCTTTCATCACCCATAACACTCAAAGCACCATGAGAGCTTCCATGATATGCATTCTTAAAACAGACAATTTCTGTTCTACCGGTATATCTTTTTGACAACTTCAATGCACCCTCTACTGCCTCACTGCCTGAGTTTACAAGATAAACACTGTTAAGTTTCTCAGGCAAATTTGACGTTAATAACTCAGCTAGTTTTACTTGTGGTGTTTGGATAAACTCACCATAAACCATTAAGTGCATATGTTTATCCAATTGTTCTTTTATTGCTTTTACAACATGAGGATGCCTGTGACCAACATTACTAACAGCAATTCCACTGATAAGATCAATATATTTCTCATCATTTGGCCCATACAAATACACACCCTCTGCTCTTGAAACTTCAATTGCTAAAGGAGAATCACTTGTTTGAGCCAGAAATTTGTAAAACAATTCGCGGTTGGTCATAGATTTTAGGTATTAGGTTTGGGGTATTAGGTTTTGGGGTTAGGGTTTAACTTTTAACTTTTAACTTCGACTTTCGACTTACAACTTACAACTGTCAATACCCGTATTTCTTTTTCCACAAACTCCTTAATCTAGTTCTTATTTCATTTTCGCGAGCATTATTGCCGGGGTCATAAAACTTTTCACCTTTTATCTTATCAGGCAAAAATTCCATATCCACAAAATTATTCTCAAAGTCATGAGCATATCTGTAATCTTTTCCATAGCCTATATCTTTCATAAGTTTGGTAGGAGCATTTCTTATATGTAATGGAACCGCAAGGTCGCCTGACTCTCTCACAGTAGCCCAGGCTTTTTCAATAGCCATATATGCAGCATTACTTTTGGGAGAACACGCTAAATACGTGGCAGTTTGAGACAGAATAATTCTGCCTTCGGGCATTCCAATCATAGTAATTGCCTGAAAACAGTTTGTTGCTAACAACAAAGCATTTGGGTTTGCATTTCCAATATCTTCAGATGCAAGAATAACCATTCTACGAGCAATAAACTTTGGGTCTTCTCCCCCATCAAGCATTCTTGCAAGATAATAAACAGCAGCATTTGGATCACTACCTCTAATTGATTTAATAAATGCGGAAATAATATCATAATGCATCTCCCCATTTTTATCGTATAATGCTAAATTTTGCTGTATAGTTTCTAAAACAATTTTATCAGTAATGACAACTTCTTTAGAATGATGTGATTTAATAACCAGTTCAAAAGCATTTAATAGTTTCCTTGCATCTCCACCTGAAATCCTAAGTAATGCTTCTGTCTCTTCAATTTTAACAATCTTATCCCATTCTTTCTCAATAAACGCCACAGCCTTGTTAATCAATAAATTAAGATCATCAACATTAAGTTCTTTCAATATATAAACCTGACATCTCGAAAGTAATGGACTTATTACTTCAAACGAAGGATTTTCTGTGGTGGCTCCAATAAGTATAACTAACCCTTTTTCAACTGCACCTAGTAAAGAATCTTGCTGTGACTTACTAAAACGATGAATCTCATCTATGAACAATATTGCATTTCTGCCTGAATTTGACGCCTTCTGAAATACTTCACGAACATCTTTTACACCGGAACTTACAGCACTTAAAGTATAAAAAGGTTTTGATAATAATTTTGAAATTAAAAAAGCAAGCGTTGTTTTCCCAACACCTGGTGGTCCCCACAGAATCATAGATGGGATATTTCCTAGCTCAATCGTCTTTCTTAGAATGGCCCCCTCACCTACCAAATGTTTCTGCCCCAAATAATCGTTAAGATTATCCGGACGAAGTATTTCAGCAAGTGGTTTGTGATCTGACATAAAGCTCGGGGTTTTGGGTTTAGTTTTTAACTTTTAGTTTTTAACTTTTAACTTTCTTCAAATTTACTAAGAAATTCCAACCTCTTTAATAATGGAGGATGAGAATAACTTACAAAGACAACTGCAGAGTGTGGCCTTAAGTTGCTTAAGTTATTGACGCTAAGCTTTTTAAGAGCATCCTGCAATGGTGCAGCTTTGTAATTTATGGCAGCATACTCGTCAGCTTGATATTCATGCTTGCGACTAATCACATTACCAATGATTCCAAGTATTGTTGATATTGGTGAATATAATAATCCGAAAGCAAGTACACCAAGATGAAAAGCTGATTGTTTACCTCCAAGGGCTAAAGATAGCTCTTCGTAGTTGATAAAAACACCCAAAAGGTAGAGTAAAAGTGCCGTATGTATCAATGAGATAAACATACCCTTTAAAGTGTGTTTCATTTTATAATGACCAATTTCGTGTGCAAGAACAGCAACTAGTTCTTCAGTTGTATGGTCTTTTATAAGAGTGTCGTAAAGAACAATTCGTTTTTTCGGGCCTAATCCGCTAAAATATGCATTTGCCTTAGTACTACGTTTCGATCCATCAATTACAAAAATATTATCTAATTTAAATCCTGCTTTCTTGGCAAAAGATTCAATTGCATCTCTCAACTCTCCTTGCTCAAGCGGAGTTTGTTTGTTGAATAATGGAACAATTAAAGTGCTATAAAACATTGTCATAAATATCGAAAATGCGGAAAAGAGCACCCATGCGTATAACCAAAATAAGTTGCCTGCAATTTCATAAAACCAAACAAATGCAGCAATTAGTCCACCGCCAATTATTGCAGCCAGAAACCATCCTTTTATTTTATCAAGAATAAAAGTTTTAACTGTAGTTTTATTAAATCCAAACTTCTCTTCAATTACAAACGTATCGTATATATCAAATGGAGTTGACATTATATCTGAGGCTATACCAATAACAGCAAAAAATAGAATTGATAAAAGAATTGTATTATTTGTGTATTGCCTAAGAATACCATCTAACCAACCAAATCCACCAAAAAATAGCATTAACAAAATAATGATGAATGAAATAAAACTTATAATAAGTCCGAATTTCATATTAATTTTCAAATAGTCCTGTGACTTTTTGTATTTCTCCGCTTCATAAATACCTTTTAGTTCTTCGGGCAACACATTGCTAAGCTTTGTATAATTCAAATACCCAAGCGTTCTCTCAAAAGCATAATCAAGCACTATGAAAGCAATAATGACATAATATATTGTATTTTCCATATTATTTCCCTATATCCATTTTTATCCACAAATCACATAAATTTACACAAATCACCCGACACCTATTCCCCTTTTATTATTCACATATTATCATATTGGCAAATTGGCACATTAATAACCACCAGCACGTTTTCGCACAAACCATTCAACAGATAAAAACAATAAAAGAACAAAAAACAACCATCTCCAGTTTATCAAGTCAGAATATTGCTTATGACTGTATAATATAGCAGCTATATCCTTTCTTCCCTTAATATCATTAACAAGTTCTTCAAGACCTCCGGGAAAATACATTTTTGCGTCAGTTTCTAAAGCCATTCTGAACAACAAATTGTGGTCTGCAAGCAAATTGCCAGCTTCAAAATTTAATTCAGCAATTGTAATGACACCAGTAACCTGAAATATCTCATTATTAACTATCGTAGTAGCCTTATATGAGTAATTACCCGGTGGAAACAATCCGATATTCAAATTATATGAATTAGAACTTCTGCTAAATTCATAATTAAATTCTGTTTCTTCTTCATTTTTCAAAACCAAACTAACCGAAGGTTCATTAATAAGCTCATAACTAGCATTATACAATTCAGCTTCAAACACAATAGCTTCATTTTCAAAAATAAGATTTCTGGTATTGATTCTAAAAAGGTTCTTATCTTCTTTTAGAGCAAGATATTGAGATATTTTTGCAATAATCTCATTAAAAAAGTTGTGGTTACCTGAACGTTGAAAGTTATGCAATTTCCATCTCCAAAGACCTTCGCCAAAAATGAATCCATATTTCTTATTAGACTGGTCGTTGAACATTATTAAAGGATCTTGAGTTTCAACACTTCCTATTTTTTGAAACAAAAATATGTTTGATGATGGTGATAAAAGATAATTCGCAAATGCTGTGCTAAGCGGAGGCATATAATTTACAAGGTTCTCAATCTCTTTTCCTACCGTAAACAATGTAAAGTTCTTATTTACAACACCTTGAGCGTTATTAAATTGACTAGATCTCGCCCTAACATTTACTCCAAGATTAAGACTGTTTATTATGGTATAATTTGTTTGTCCGCCAAATACAAATAATACAGGGATATCGCTTTTAAATATTTCTGAAAGAACTCTATGATTAGGTAATCTGTATGATGGAAGCTGATGGAGAATTATTAAATTGTAAGCCTGAACATTCCCATTGAAACCTATCAAAGGGAAGTATTCGACTTCATAGTTATCATTATCATCAAGGGCTTGCTTTATGGCTCCAATATCGGGGTGAGGCGCATCTGCAAGAATCAAAATCTTTTGCCTACTGTCAATTACATCTATGTAGAATCGCCTAACATTGTTTTCAATATTAAACTCATCCGCAACAGCATCAACAATTACATCATATCGTTGAGTGCCAACCGAAACAGCCTCAAGTTCAACAAGTTCAGTGTGAAATTCATGCTCAGAAGTAAACTTTAGCACCTTACTAAATACTTCTGCTCCATCCTTTTTGATTTGCAACCTTGTACTTAAGCTGCTGCATTTTCTAGCTTCTACAACAATTTCAACGGGAAAATAATTTCCTAGATATGTAATCGCATTATATGAAATTTTATTAATAAGCACATCCCTTCGTGCTATTGTATCTCCAAGTGCAATTGTATAAGTAGGAAACTTCATTTCTGTTGCAGCATAAACAGGATTAAGTCCTTGATTATAAATACCATCAGAAGCGATTATAACAGCTCCAACATTTCTATTAGAATACAAATCAGTTATCCCTTTGAATATCAGCGACATATCGGTTAGCTTATCATTAAAACTAATCGAATCTTGTCTTCTGAACCCGTCACCGAAAGAAAACAAATGAAGATCATATTCATTTTTCAGTAGCTTAATAACGGATTCTTTTTCAGATAAATAATTATTCAGCTCATTTGGTTCTTTATCATAAGCTAATTTTATAGACTCTGAATTATCCTGAATAAAAACAATAATAGGGTCTTCATCATTTGTTGTAAAACGCTCAATTACAGGACCTAAAATCAGAACACTTATAACAAATACAGTTACAAACCTAAATACAACAAGCAACCATTTTTGCCAAAACAATATTTCCAGGCTATTATCTCGCCAGTACAACAATGCTGTAATCAGCAAAGCCACAGCAAGACAAAACAATATAAACCAGCTAGGGTAATGGAATAAGATATTAGACAAAACAAATCCTTTCTTTAAAAAACATACGCAAAGATAAAACGATTGCGGCAAGTTTACGCTAATAAAAAAGCTGAAATATTTGAACAACAAATTTCTTTTTAAAGAGAAAAAAAAACATTATATTTGAAAAATACTTAGGTTTTTCATTTTATAATTGTCATTCAATATAATAATTGATTTTTTTGGCTGAATTTGATATCAAAATAAAAAACTATAATTAACAAGGAAAATCATAAAAACAAACACATATGAAAAACATACTCATTCCCACCGACTTTTCCGACCACGCAAAAAATGCCGGATTTTATGCTGTCGAAATAGCAAAAGTTATTAAATCGCAGATATATATACTTCATACCTTCAACATTGCGGCGTCAAAACTTTATCCTCCTGTTTATTCGGGCACAATGCCTTCAGAGCAAGAAAGAAAAGCTTTAACTCAACAATTAGAAAAAGACAATGAAATTAATCTAAGAACTTTTAAAGAAACTATTTTAAAAGGCCAGGCTGAGCCTGTTGCTCATTTGGCTCAATCAACAGGTTTTGTGAGTGAAAGTGTTAATCAATTTGCTGAGAAAAAAAATGCAGATCTAATCGTTATGGGCACAAAAGCTAAATTAAAACGCTCTGATGCTTCACTTGCACCAATAACATTTGATGTTATCAACTCAGGCGTAATTCCGGTTTTAGCAATTCATGAAAACATTAAATTTTCGCCTGTTAAAAAGATTGCAATTGCTGTAAATAAAAATTTTGATCAGGAGCTTCTGAATTTATTTGAAACTGTTATAAAGTTTGCAAAATATTTTAAATCTGAAATACATATTTTATATTGCAGCAAAACTGATGATGCTGATGAAATTAACATTTTCAATAATAGTGTGAGGGAAGAGGCAAATAGTCTATTATCAGGAATAAAATGGACTCTTGTAAATATTAAAAACAACAATAACGAAGAAAAACTTGCCACAAAAGTAGATGAGTATATTTTTGCAAATAACATAAACATACTTTCTTTAATAACCCGCAAGCAAGATTTATTTCAAAAAATATATCAAAGCTCTAAGATTCAGGCTAAAAAATTCCACACCGAAATTCCATTATTAGCTATTCCGGGAGTATAAAAGGAAAAATGATTTTAAAAAAAACGGCCTTAAAGATTCTTTAAGGCCGTTTTAATTTGTTTATATATCAAGAGTTATTTACTCAACTCATCTTTGCCTTTATCTTTTTTGCTGGCAATAGGTTTTGATATATTTTCTCTCATGGAAGTATCAGCTTTAATATTTTCCATTCTATAATAATCCATAATACCTAGATTTCCATTTTTTAGTGCTTCTGAAATTGCTTTTGGAATTTCAGCTTCTGCTTGAATAACATTGGCTCTAGCTTCCTGTGCTTTAGCTTTCATTTCCTGCTCGGCAGCAACAGCCATTGCTCTTCTTTCCTCAGCCTTAGCCTGCGCAATGTTTTTGTCGGCATTTGCCTGGTCGATTTGCAACATAGCTCCAATGTTTTTACCAACATCAATATCAGCGATATCGATAGAAAGAATTTCATATGCGGTACCAGAGTCAAGTCCTTTAGATAAAACAACTTTAGAGATACTATCAGGATTTTCAAGTACTTGTTTGTGATTAGTTGCAGAACCAATAGACGTAACAATACCTTCACCAACGCGGGCAAGGATAGTTTCTTCACCTGCACCACCAACAAGTTGTTTGATATTTGCTCTTAATGTAACTCTGGCTTTAGTAATAAGCTGAATACCATCCTTTGCAACAGCAGCTACCGGAGGAGTGTTTATAACTTTAGGCTTTACAGACATTTGCACTGCTTCTAAAACGTCTCTACCTGCAAGGTCGATAGCAGTAGCTGTTTTAAAATCAAGTGGGATATTGGCTTTATCAGCACTAATCAATGCATTAACAACAGCTTTTACTCTTCCTCCAGCGAGAAAATGAGCCTCAAGGTCGTTTCTCTGAAGTTTTAATCCGGCTTTGGTAGCAGCAATTAGATTATTAACAATAATTGCAGGCGGAATTTTTCTCCAACGCATTAATACTAGTTGTAACAGATTAATTCTTACACCTGATAAAAGAGCTGAAAACCACAACCCAAGAGGTATAAAATAAAAAATTATCCAAAGGCCGATAAGACTCCCTATGGCGATGGCAATAATTACAGCAACATTTGTTTCCATGATTTATTTAGTTTTTTGTTTAACAATAATTTTATTCCCTTCAACTTTCAAAACAACAATGTCTTGATTTTCATCAATTAAATTATCCTTTGATACAACTTCATAAAATTCATCATTTATAATAGCTTTACCAACCGGATTTAAACGAGTAACAGTTTTACCTTCATCTCCAACTTTTATCTTATCATTATCAATAATATTCACTTTTCCGTCAATCTCTGTATTCAGCATCATTTTTTTCCAAGTCCCTGCTTTAATTGATATTGCTATAGCAGCAGCTGATAAGGCTACTGTTGATAAAAGCGTTATTGTACCTATTTGGTTGCCAAATTCAGAATAAGACAAATAAATACCAACTGCCATCATACCGGCTCCAATAAACCCAACAACGGTAGTTCCAGGCACAACCAATACTTCCAAAAGTATGAAGATTATACCTGCAACAATAAGGCTAATAACAACAACCCACATCATAAATTGAAACAGTTAATATTAATAACTAAAACTCCAACAACAAATGTAAAAAAAATAAGTTGGTTTTGGATGTTTAAAGAAAATAAATTATGGGTAAAACTATTTGTTTTGATTTTTTTTCCCAAAGTGAAGTTTATTCTCTTCTCCTTTAAGAAGCCTGTATATATTTTTCCTGTGAGTTAGCGGAACAAAAACAGCTACAACCACTGAAAATATCATTTCTGCAAGTACAGCTTCTTTATCAAAGAAGATAATTATAATAGGAAAAGTAATAGAAGCTATAATTGAGCCTAGAGAAACTATTCTTGTAATTAAAAATATCAACGCAAAAACACCGAGTGAAATCAAAACTGTTCCGGGAAATAATGCAATTACAATTCCAGCAAGTGTAGCAATTCCCTTACCTCCTCTAAACCCTGCGAATATTGGAAATATATGCCCTAACAAAGCCATTACACCAAGCAATAGCTTAAACATGACATATGTATTTTCACCGGGAAATATTTCCGGAAAAATCAATACTAAATTCACAGCTGCTATACCTTTAAAGGCATCAATTATCAAAACAATAATCCCTGTTTTCAAGCCAAGCACTCTAATAGCATTAGTTGAACCTGCGTTTTTACTTCCATGATCTCTTACATCTATATTATGAAAAGATTTGCCAATCCATACAGCAGTTGGGATTGACCCAAGAAGATAACCCCCAATAAGCATTGCGGCAAGAATTAAAGAATACTCCATAATAAACTTTTGAAATTAGTTTTTACATATGAATTTTTACGAAGGCGCAAATATAAACATATAAACAATATACGCAATTGCGCTAATCATTAATTCTTTGAATCATCCTAACAAAATCAAACGGACGTCTCTCGGTTGATAAAAGGAAGGCAAAAGGAGTTTCTCCACTAGGCACATCCATCCTCCTCTTTTTTGGATCTAAGTCGCTAATAAACTTGTTAAATTGAGGATTAGCCCCAATTATTTGCATAATACTATTTGAGTATGAGAAATAAAAGTATTCGGCTCCTAAAAGCTGATCTAGAGGTTGAAGGTTGGGCTTATCCTGAGATATATTCGATTCGGCTTCAGCAACTTCCTCTGTAATTTCAGGCATCTCATCTGTATTAGATTTTTTATCATTTTCATCACTATCAGCCACATCAGGAGTTTCAACATATAATGAATCTTGCTCTGCTAAACCATTCTCATCAATTTCTATTACATCTTCTTCTGATATTTCAAGTGGTTTACCTCCATGGGTAACAGGTTCAAGAATAAAAGAAATAATATCCCCTCCCCTTTGTTTTCGGATATGGAAATAACCATTAACATATTTATTCAATGGAATTTTATTAATATTTCCTACACCTATGGCTCCCTTCGACACAAAACTTGTTGTTCTTTGATTCCAGGATAATTTTAAATCGGCCAAGTAAACTGTGTGAGTCAGTTCAGGGGGTACTCTACGAATTACTCCACTCTGAATGATCTCTTCTCTTAAAACTGCTGCCTGAATTTCTCCGGTTTTTATCCTATATGCTTTAAGATATTTTTGCCTGTTAAGGTTTATCCTGCTTAATTTCTGTTCTTTTTCAATTACTCCGGCAATAAAATCCATTCCGCTATCAATAAAGTAGAAATCAATACCCAATACAATATCATAGTCTGTTTTAAACTCTTTTATATTATGGGTAACTGTGCCATATGATTTTGTTTTTAATTGCCCAAAATCACTACCAATATCAACAACTCCTTCTCCCTCTAAAAGACAAGTTTGAGGATTAAGCCTTATAAAATTATCCGGCATATTTCGATTTCTAAGCCTTTCCAAAGAACTTAATTGATATTCTTTGCTTAAATCATCCCAAGTAAGATAGCCTGTTGCAGAAACGATTTCCTTATCAAGGTAATGTCTTCTTCTATCGAAAAACGCTGGATAAATATGAAATGAATCACCTGCCAAAATTAGAGCACTTTTCAAATCAACATTCATATCACTTTTCAAATTCTCTGTAACAGGTATCAAAACATTATCTGGATTTATAACATTATCGAATTTAAACCAGTTGGTTACCATTGGAGTGCAATTCACAAATATTTTCGTAGAGCCAATAAATCTCATATGCTTTTCTGATGCTGTAAGTTCAACATCGCCTTTATATGCGAATCTTGGACTTAAAGTAAAATCCTGATCTTCTAGTATTTTACCTTTTGCAAAAGTTGTATTCGACCCCGGTATTACGTCTATTTCATCAAAGTAAATTTGTTGCTTTTCTGCAGTTATATCAACATAATCATACTTACCCGAACCCCTGTATTTATTTCTGGAAATTATATCTGCAGTAACATTATAAAAGTAATGATATCTGTCTTTTGTGTTTGCAACAATCCGTGCATCTTCTAGCTTTTTTATCTCAGCTCTGAGCAATACCGAAACCAGTCCATCTTTAGGGAAAATAGCAGCATCTGCAACTTTAACAACATTTACCTCACTCGCATTAATCACATTTTCAGCAACTGTAAAATCAATTTTGCCTGCAAAGAATCTCAATGAATCCTGAGCTCTATGTGTAGAAATCAGTTCTTTTCCTCTAAAATCGAGGTCAATAATCTGGTCTGTACTCATATTTGCAATTTCTTCAGGATCAGGAGCCACAACACTAGTTAAACTGAGCGATTGTTTTTTCATATCCCAATCGAAATTATAACCATACCCGTCGAATCGATTTTCAGGGAAGGATATTTTACCTCCTGTTTCATTTTCATCCAATACACCTGTAAAGACTTCTAAGTTAAAATGTCCGCTATAATTAAATGCATTAAATGCAACTCGCTTGCCGTCTGCAGTATATATTTTGAAATCTGCATTGGGGCTGTCGAATGTTTTTGCTTTAAAGGCCATATAATCTGCTGAAAGTTCAGACCCAAACAAATCCATTTTCCCGCTTCCGGTAAGTCCAACAGGAGTAATAGACAGTTTACCTCTCAATTGCGTCATCCCGGCATAAAGTTCAATTGGCTCTTTTGTCTCTGAAATGGCAAGTTCATCTTGATACGGTAAAAACAACATTTTTACATCTTTTGCAGACACATCAGGGTATTCAACAGGCTCAAGTTGTTCAGCCAGAGCAAATGTTTTCAAATCGGCTCGGGCAGAATCCAAAAACATTATCATTTTGTTTGCCTGCATGGTTGCATTAAGATATTCCATTTTCCCATTGGCCATAAGTCCTTCATAACTCATATCGATAGGGCCGTAATAATGTGCTTTTCCATTATAAATAGGATAACCCTCTTCCGGGGTCTTAGAATTGAAACCTAAAGAATAATCTCGCTGAACTTTCAAATAATCTCTAAAATCAGGAAAAATTCCCGTTGATATAAACACCCCATCAAATGCAATATTATCTGTTGTTGCATGGTCGAGGCTATCAACAGTAAACGGTACCAGTTTAAAGTAAACATCCGCCCTACGATATGTTCCACTATGTACAAATTCTTTGTCGTAGTAAACAAAAGATTCATTATTGCTATTAAAAATTGGATACCTTGGAATAGGCAGCCTACCGGATTTATTTTTGGGATTATCTATAAGTAATTCTCCATTTATTCCTTCCAATACAGTTCTAACCCTTACATAAGAATGAATTCCCCGTGAATCGGGCTGGAAAGACTTAACCCTAAAACTTAAAGAGTCGGTGTTGATTAGATCTATTTTAAATGCTTCATAATTAAAAAAGAATTCTTTGCCGAAGAAATCGAATAGGCCGGATTCTATCCTTCCATTAAAATACATATTGCGATTCTTTTGCATAACAACTGTACTTCCAAATGGATGCAGAACAACGTTTTTTGATGAACTTAAAGGGATGCGCGATATCCCTTGAATATGCAAATCGAAGTTTAATAGATTTATTCTGGCGTTGACCAAAGCCTCCGATTCTATTCTTATTACATCGAAATCGGACCTCCCTGTTGCTGCACCAAGATAGTGATAAAGCTTATCATTTATTGTAATCATATCATAATCAAGATCATAAACCAAAAATCCATGATGCGACATATCCAACAACATAGCCTTAGTGGAAGGAACATTTGATCTTATATATCGCGAAAAATCTTCAACATGAAATGTTTGAGTGTTTTTGTCGCGGGCATAATTTCTCAAATGAAACAAAGGATTCATATCTGCAATACCTTGCATGCGCATAAAAAGCATATCGCTGAAGAAATTATGAGATTCAAAAACCGCTCTTTTAGGACCCGAAAAACCCCTAACAGCCTGAAATAATATTTCTTTTGAACCCTTATACCAATATAATGCTTCACAATACATATCAATATTGTGATACGTGTTCATAAAAGGAGCCCTGGAAATACCCTTTTCATCGCGCAGCAAATAAAACTCTTTTCTTTCGTGCAGATATCTCATCTGAATATTTGGATGATAGATAGAATCCCCTGAATAATAAATACTTACACTTGATCTGTCTGCACTAATCCTGTCGTCTCTAATACTGAATGCTTTAGCTCCCACAGTTATAAATAGAGAATCATTCTCGAAAAAATGAATGTAAGCATTACCATCGGCAGTTCCTGAGCCCAAAACTCTTTGTCCCTCCATTGTGAAGCCACCCACATAATTTACTTCCGGAAAAATATTCCTAATCTCATGCACTACCTGATACGACTGAAACTTTGGATATCTGGCGTTTTCCGGTTTTACATCAGCTACAATTCTTTCTGAAAGTTTTCCATGTAAAGGAGTATCGAAAAACTTTTTATTATAGAAATGCACAGAATCAGCATCATATCTTGCAAGCTTTAGATTTATATTGTATGATGACAAATTTGCATAAACATTTTTTCTGTCAAGTTCAACTCTTTCCCAAGTTACCAAGCCCCCTTTGCCTTTCCATGCTTCATCAAAAGGAAAAAGAGAACCTTTAGTATTATGAATTATCAAGCTATCCCTCTGAGCATAACAATAAAGGTTACCATCTTGAAAATCAACTCTCAAAGTGTCGTTAATGAAATGCAGTATATAATTGTTATTGCTGTATTTCCACGACAATGTTGGAGAATCAAACACAAGATTGTCTTTAAAGATTTTAAAAGAATATTCCAGATGACGCAGATATCTGCTTTGATTTCTGAGTGTTAGTAGGGGTTTGATGCTATTGTGCCATTCTTCAAAGTTGTGGCGAGCATGTTTGGTTTTAAGCACTGCCATAACAGTGTTTATGTATAACGGATAATCAATGGGAGCTCGTAATCGCAAACCCAACATTGCGTCCATTGTATTATAAATCATTTCCTTTTGCTCATCCATAAGGTTACCATACTTCCAAACTTCACCAAATGAATCAACAAGAGCATCCAGCTTTACTTTTTCATTTCTTTCAACAGCCGAGAATAGATTTTTTATTTCCTGAAAGAATTGCACATTATCTCGTGTAAAAGTATTCTGTGCAACTGACAAAAAAGGCAGAAGAATTAAAACAGTAAATAGAGCTTTTTTAATCATAATTTACAATCACTATTTCTTTTTAAAACAAAGCGAAATCCACTCTTTTTCAAGTTTTTCTCCAACATGTTCAAGGCCCAAAGAAGTCGCCTTATCTTCAATTAAACTTTTATCAATACTAAAAAACCCGCTAAATAAGATTAAGCCACTCTGATTAAGAACCTTGCTGTAACTTTCCATATCTTCCAGCAATACATTTCGAGTAATATTTGCAATTATAATATCAAACTTTTGCTTTCCCAAAGCAGTAGCATCTCCAAGTATAACTTCAATGTTTTTGCAGTTATTTCTTTCAACGTTTTCAATAGTATTTTCGTAGGCATAAATATAATTATCAATAGCAGTAAGTGTTTTAGCCCCTCTTTTTTCGGCTAGAATTGCCAAAACTCCGGTACCGCAACCCATATCCAAAACAGTTTTATCTTTAAAGTCAATCTCAAGCAACCATTTTACCATAAGAGAAGTAGTTTCGTGATGCCCGGGTCCGAACGACATTTTAGGCTCTATTATCAACTCATAAGTAATCCCTTTCTTTTCTTCATGAAAAGGCGCCCTGATATAACAATCTTCTATATGAACAGGTTCGAAGTTGCTTTCCCAAACCTGATTCCAATTAGTATCATCTATTTTTTTAACATTATATGATATATCAACTTTGGGGTTGTCTGAAAACTGTGATGCCTCTTTAATTGCGTCTTCACTAAAGAGTTTGCCTTCAATATAGCCCTTAAAACCATTCTCAGTTTCTTCGAAACTATCAAACCCAATATCAGCAAGTTGTGCAATTAAAATATCTGCCCAAGGGTCTTTGGGTGCGACAATATATGTAACTTCAACGTAATCCATGATTTAATACAATTTATTTTTGTTTCGTTCCTACGGAACTAATTTAATTAAATTTCTTCATTTGCTATAAACATTTCATCCCTACGGGATTAACAAATTAAAAATTCGTACGTCTTATCTCCGTTAGCAGTGAAATCATATTTATCTATTAAAACTTCGCCTTTATGAATTACCACATTAATAATCTGTATGTTTTAACTCCGTTAGGAGTGAAATGTCTATAAAAAAATGGTATCCCAGTTTATTTAAAATCCCGGAGGGATGAAACCAATAAATATCATTCCTCAGCAGATTTGATTCACCAAACAAAATCAATCTAAAAAGAACAAATTATTTGGAAAAAATCAGAAGATTTAAGAGAAGCACCACCAATTAGTCCTCCATCCACATCAGTTTGTTTGAATAATTCCTTGGCATTCTGCGCATTACAACTTCCACCGTATAGAATTGAAATACTATTTGCTATTTCCATTCCATATTTTTCATTAATTAGATTGCGAATAAACTCATGCATTTCCTGAGCCTGTTGCGGAGACGCTGTTTCTCCTGTGCCTATTGCCCACACGGGTTCGTATGCAATTACAACCTTTTTAAAATCAGCCTCATCCATCCAGAATAAACTCTTAACAATCTGTTGTTTAACAACGTTAAAATGTTGTTCAGATTTTCTTTCCGGCAAAAGTTCACCACAGCAAAAAACAGGTATCAAGCTATTATCAATGGCCTGCGACACTTTTGCGGCTAATGCTTGGTCATCTTCTTTAAAATACTGCCTTCTTTCAGAATGACCAACAAGAACGTGAGTAGCCCCAATAGACTTAAGCATAGTTGCTGAAACTTCACCTGTATATGCGCCTTTATCAGTTGAATAGCAATTTTGAGCTCCAACGTACACTCCCTTTACCTTTTTCGCAATTTTTACAATTTCTGTAAGATGAGTGAATGGCGGAAAAAATATCACCTCAGGGTTGCCACTAATTGCACTTAATGGTTTATTGATAATCAGCTCGCAAATTGATGTTGCCAGCGCCTTGCCTTCTTCCAAAGTGGTGTTCATTTTCCAGTTTCCTGCTACAATATTCTTTTTCATGATGTGTATATTTTATCGTTTTTTATAATGCGATTTCGTTTTGTAAAATTATCGTTTTAATTTTAAGATTTGTAAGATTCTTAAGATTTGTAAGATGTAAGATTTGTAAGATGTAACCCGAAGCTGGAAGTCCCTATCGGGAGCTTCCAGTTCTAGCGTGAGGAACTTCCAGCTTCCGCGACAGCGGAACTGGAAGCTTCCGGGGGTATTATTTAATCCCTAAAACTCGCCTTTTTTTTCTTCAATCTTACAAATCTTGCAAATCAAAGAGTAGTGTATTATTCCATTTTTAAATCAAACCACAACACTACTCCTGCTTTTGTAGTGTTTTTACTAGTTGTTAATTATTCCATTTTTAAATCAAACCACAACATGTTTATTTAGAAAGAGCCGCAAATGGTGGTTGTTAATTATTCCATTTTTAAATCAAACCACAACACGTCACAGGCTATTGCATCATCCACCGCAGTTGTTAATTATTCCATTTTTAAATCAAACCACAACCTACCCATAATTACAAATGCCACCAATAGGTTGTTAATTATTCCATTTTTAAATCAAACCACAACCAGCTTAAACAACCTGCCGTTGATAAACATGTTGTTAATTATTCCATTTTTAAATCAAACCACAACTTCCGCGTATTCTACGTAATTGCTGTCAATGTTGTTAATTATTCCATTTTTAAATCAAACCACAACAAAAGACAGTGATAGCTTTTCATTTAAAAAGTTGTTAATTATTCCATTTTTAAATCAAACCACAACCTGACCCACGAATAAAGGAACTTGAAGAAAGTTGTTAATTATTCCATTTTTAAATCAAACCACAACTGCTTCAATGATAAGGCACTCCGAATCATTGTTGTTAATTATTCCATTTTTAAATCAAACCACAACCATCTGCGCTGCGCTGTTTTGATTAATCCAGTTGTTAATTATTCCATTTTTAAATCAAACCACAACATTGCTAGCCGCCGGACAATATACAGAATGGTTGTTAATTATTCCATTTTTAAATCAAACCACAACGTAGCGACGCGCAATTATTGGAAGAAATTGGTTGTTAATTATTCCATTTTTAAATCAAACCACAACAAAAAACATGCACAACCCCTTGATTGAGTAGTTGTTAATTATTCCATTTTTAAATCAAACCACAACCCCCCGCCTTACTTGTTTCCTTATATACGCGTTGTTAATTATTCCATTTTTAAATCAAACCACAACATTGATTTTACAATCAAAATAAGCTATTATGTTGTTAATTATTCCATTTTTAAATCAAACCACAACATAGAGCTTTAAAACATATTAAAAATAGATGTTTTGAAGTGTTTTTTATCACAAGAAAAACACCAACAAACTTCTATGAAGTAGTTTGATTATGGTTATTTTATTTTTCCAATTATGTCAAAGAACTTTTAAAACAATTCCAGTTGAGCAGGTGCAGAACCCATTTCCTTTTCTTTTCTTCCAATAAAGTTTACAATATTACCATATTGTTTATCTGTTATTGAAAGAATACTTACCTGCCCTTTTTCCGGCACAAATCGCCTAACTCTTTTTACATGCACTTCTGCCGATTCACGACTGGCACAATGCCTTATATAAACCGAATATTGCATCATTGTAAAACCATCTTTTATCAGGTTTTTTCTAAAGCCTGTTGCAGCTTTGATTTGCTTTTTAGTGGTAACCGGTAAATCAAAAAACACAAATAACCACATTATATGATACGCATTTAGCCTTAACTGCTCCATTTTACATTATTGCAATAAAGGATATTTTATTTTTTTTGTTTCTCCGAAAAAGCACTTTACCAATGATGCTGTTGTATTTGATAACGCAATCATCAAAGGTCTTCTGTTTTTGTCTATAAATACATCATCTGCCAGAACTTTAAGCAACTCCGCTTTGGTTTCTTTATTAAGAAACTGGTCCTCCGGATTATTTTTGTATATATTATAAACCCTTGCATCAACAAATGGGCGGTACGGCTCCATTATGTCATCTGCAAGGCAATATGAATTATATTTATTACTGTGATGGATCCCCAATGCGGGCATCAAACCTGAACCAACCAAAGCTCTGGCAACGGCTGCTCTCAATATTATATAACCATAATTCAATAAATCATTGGGGTATTCTCCAAATCTCTCACGGTTAAAATCCTTACCAAACAACTTTCCCCAATACTCTCTTGCAGCAGCACCTTCACGATTTTCGGGATCACCTGATTTAACATCTTTTGCAAAACTTAATACAGTATTATGTTTAATCCCTAGCTTTTTTAATAAATATGCCTGATTTGTGATTTTTGCCTCTACTGTTTGTTTCCAAAGGTTCTTTTTTAAAGGAATACCGGCTTCAATCTGTTGTCTAATCGTTTCATTCTGAGTATTGTTTCCGTCAAGATTAAGCAACATTGACTGTGGGTGGTGCTTTGAATTGCAAAACACAATAGCAGCATTATTACTCATTAAAGCCTCTATTAGTGACATACTTAAACTTAGTCTCATATTTTCCAGAATCACAAAACCAATATCCTCTATCGGCACACTAACGATATCACCGTCTGCTTCAGGTGTTGCAATAAGTTGATTATTTTGTAAATTCAACTTATATGGATTTGAGAAAAACAATGTGCGTTTTAGCATAAATTCATTATTTATAATTGAATTATTTTACCCAATGCTGTTATTTTAAAATCAAAGCCCTCAACTATTGTATTAAACTGGTTGTGATTTAATTTTCGCTGAGGTTTATGTTCTTCATCAATGCAAAAGGCACCATCTTGAACCTTTAAATCAGATGCTTGTGTGGCTTCTTGGTGAAACCTTAAAACTATTGTTGCATATTCGCCAATTTTTCCAGATGGTCTTATTATACGTTGATTACTTAATCCAATAATCTTATAAAGCCTCTTCTTAATTTCAGAATGTTCTAAGTCCCAGACTTCTTCCGGTGATTTTTCCCAAAGAATAACGAGTGTTCCTATTTTAATAATAGATTTTAAAGGTAATTCCAGCTTTCCATTATTTTTTGCCTTCGGTATTAAGCCATAATAACCTTCGATGTTTTGAGCTTTCAATTCTTTCTGAACTGAGTATTTAAAAAACTCTGCCGCTTCAAGGTTTGATTTCAATTCAAAATCTCTTTTTATGTTACCATTTTCATCTTTGCCTTCATATATGGCCATCATATAGTTACTGTCATTTGCAACATGAAAATACTCCTTATACGGCTTTGGATTTATTAATGCTTTGTCTCTTTGCTTTTTAAGATGTATTGGGTTTGTAACCGACGGGGTATAGATTCTAACTTTTTTTATTGGAATAGGCTCTCCGTTTTTATTTGGAAGTGAATATATCTTTTGTATTTCTTTCTCAAGGTTCTCGATTTCACTTTTTAAAATAGATTCTTCACTTTCTTCGGCTTTGCTCAACTTCTTTTTCAAATTATCAATTTCGCTTCTAAGAATCTTTTCTTTTTTACGCCCATCTTCAACAATTTGTCTAACTCTCTCATCAACAATATTTTTTATGTTTGAATCTTCAAAATTGTTATCCAGAGCCTTTCTAACTACATATTTAATCTGTTTTTCAATTTCACCATTTTTATTAACTATCTCTTTTTCAATAGCTCCGTAGAAAGTATCTTTATGCAGGCTTCCTCTTACGGAATCTCCCTTTTGGTATATGGCATTACCATTTTTATCTTTTACAACTCTACCTCTTTTTCTGAGTTTTTTCTTACTTTGCTTTGGTAAAACATCAGGAGTGTAGTGTGAAATTAAAACCTCATCTTCAAGTCTCTTCAAGTCTTCCGTGAAAGTATTCCAAGGCTTTGGAGTATTAAACTTGTATTTCGTGTCATTTATAAAGCTATCATCTCTGTCATGATAATATTTTGCAAGGTTTTCATAGTTTTCTTTAGTCATGCATGCAATTACAACGGCGTCAATACAATGATGCACGTGATTAACTCTTTCTTTTTTCTCATAATCATTCTGCAAACCCCACATTTTCCTAAAATCTGCAACAGTATTACCCTTAACAGTATATACTTTGTCAAATACAGTTTTCATGTATAAACGCCCATATTTTGCAATTATGCCCATATCAACCAATTGACTGTTTTTGAATCCTTGGGGCACATCTATCATAAAAAAGCGACTCAATTTATTTCTGTAATAATCCCTCTCAAAGCATAGTCTGTGTCTTTTTTGTATTGCTCTATCTTTGCTATCTTTTTCAGCAGCTCCCTTGGATGCCCTTATAGCAGCCTGCACTTGTTTATCTAGTTCTTCTATCTTTGCAAGCCAAAGTCTTTCAACCCTTTCTTTTATTTCATCATAGTTAGAAATTTCAGATGGTAAATTATTCTTCTTGATAGAGCGGTTAAACCTGTTGTTGCACAACGTTTTATTTTCCTGAGAGTTATCAAAAGAAAGGCTTCTGGGGATGGTATGTTCTATATCATATTGAGGATTTGAACCAAGAAATTCACTTAAAGCAATTTCCTCTCCTGTATAAATACATTTATGCCCTTGTTCCTCCCAAAGCTGATATTTTAAAACATCGTCCTCACTTGGTTGAGTAGTCATTCCCTGAGCCTTATAATGCTCAAGAATACTTTCATAATATTTTTTTCTTATAGTTTCTCTATCTCTTTGCCAAGTTTGCAAAGCTTTCCTTTCATTAGCATTAAGTAAGCCACGGGACATTTCAATGTTCACCTTAGTGTTCTCATCAATTATTTCATTATTTATCAACTCGTTGATTACTTTTCTTAGTTGATGTAATGCCCTCATTGCCATCGGATTTCTAATTGAGGAGATTAGCGGACTTCCTAGATACTTCTTCCCATTGTCATCTTTTTTAGCCGGCTTATACACTTCAATAGCAGAAGGGTGATAAATATTATCCAGTTTTTTAATATCTGCCTTGTAATTATTTAATAAGAAATCTTTTACTCTTTCATCAATGGTTTGAATCTTTAAAAAGTCGCCACGACCTAAATTCTTTATCATTTGGGTTTTAAGCTGACTTAATGCTCTGCTCTCTATTCTTTTCTTAATTTCATCAGGAAAAGAATTATACGTTTTCTCCCCAAAATAGGATAATAATCCTTTTACTAAATCATTATGATAATAACTAATTGATTCATCACTCCAGCACTCTCCATTCTCTCTGCAATTCTTGATTATTCCATTAATAATTTCAATAATTGCTTTTTCCTCATTTTGTGTTTCAATGATATTTATTATCTCACCATTAATTTTGTTTCTTTTTATCTCATCAGTCCATATTTCTTGTGGCAAGGCATTAGACATATTAGCTAAAACAACAGCGTGGGAATAAATAAGCCCACTTCTTAGATAAGGTAGTATATTCTTTAGCGCCTTTAAACTTAGTGAAGCAAATTCATTTTTTAATTTAATTCTGGAAAATTCAGCAATTTGTTCATCATCTAGTTTTAGTTTATTTTTTGCAAATTCAACCAATTTTTCATCATTATTAAAAGTCATCAACACATGCCAAACATCGTCAATATTTATCATTGATGTTTTTCCATCTTTTTTTCTAACATGTTCAATATGCCAATTTAAAAAATCATCACCAAAAATGCTTTTAAATCTTGCTGATACAGGGTTGCCACTAACTGTAGTGTTCATTTGGTAATTAAATATATAGTCTTCAGCTTTTTTGTCCCTGTCCTTAAAATACTTGTATCTGTTTTTGGGGGCTAATGCTTTCGCAATATCTTCAAATGGAAAATGATCTTTTTTAAGGTAGAATTTTTCAATTACTTTTTTTCGTTCTTCCTCATTTAGTGGTCTAAGTTTTTCATCTTCAGGGGTTTGTATTCGAATATTATTCACAAAGCATAACATTCTGTATTCTTCAAATAAAGGATGAGAAACAGAGCACCTTTGTTTATTCTTTTCAAAAACACACATTCCAATTAATCCTTTTTGTGACTTCAACGGTCTTTGGAAAAAAATAGCTTTATAAATCTTGTTCTTAAAATCATCTGAAAGCTCTTGAACTTCACAAATTTTATCAAACTCCTCTAAATAATGTTCTTCTCTATGAGTATATTGATCGCGGATTTTCTCCCCTTTTAAATACTTTTCATAAAAAAATTGCCCAAGGGTTTTCTCTCCTTTTGCAATATTTATTTCCTCAATATTCTTTTTTACAGCACCATCAGATTCTTTAGTTCCTTCAAGTCTATTGCTTAAAAAACCTCTTCTTTGTGCTATATGATATAATGCCCTACCTATTATGAATCTGTTATTCTCAACATTTTGGTCAAGCTTCTCCGTTGCACAAATACTCCTGAAATAATAAGGATTACGATTTGACATTTCATCTGTTTTCCACCAAGCATGAAACAATTCATTAGTTGGGTAAACTTTTTTGTAGCGCCAATTAAAAAGATCTTCTTCACTGATTTTTGGGCAAAATCCATATTCTGTTAATACTTTAAGAGTTTCTATTTTCCTCAGCTTTCTTCTGAATTTCAGCCTTCTGGCACTTCTATATTTTGTTCTTTCAGCTGCCTTGGAGTTTTCAATACCTTTCTCAATTTTTACTCCCTCTTGAAATATTCTTACTCCTTTTTCAATAAGTTTAAAACTTTCTTTATCTTTTTCAACCACAGCCCATCCGATGCTGTTAGTTCCGAGGTCAAGTCCCAAAATTTTCGTCATAGCTAAATGTTTTTATAGTAAATTATGTTTATTTGAATTAGTTCTATATCTTTGCAACAAGATATAAAATTCCATTTTAAATCTTATCACAATAAGGCTATATGCCGAAGGATTTTTATCCTATACTCCCGCTTCGGTGGGAGTTTTTTATTTACGTGTAAATATAATTAATTTTTACAAAATAAAATTCGTGTTTTCGTCTAAGTAATTTTTGTTATTTGTCTTCTAATAATTATGAAAAAATACTTTGCATAAAAATTTAATCCTTAAAACTCGCCTTTTTTTTATACCTTTTACCATTATCCCAAAACTCAAAACCCAAAACCTAAAACCCAAAACCCCAACCTAAAACCTAATCCCCAATCTTACCAATCTTACAAATCTTCAATCTTACCAATCAAAAAAAAATGTAGTTTTGGAATCGGAATTATTATTCATTATACAATATTTATATGCAAAAAGACCAACAGTTATCTGCAGATGTGGTTGTTATTGGAGGTGGTATAAGTGGGCTTACTGCGGCGGCGTTGCTTAATAATGTTGGCTTGAAAACCATTGTATTAGAACAAAGTGCTCAATCGGGTGGCTACCTCGCTAAGTATGTGAAGAATGGTTTTTCTTTCGATACATCTATACACTGGCTTAATCATTGCAACTCTGAAGGTGTTGTTAGTAAGGTATTTAATATTATTGGCAACGACTTTCCTGTTGCATCTACTCAGCATAGAATTAAGAGGTTTCTGGGCAAAAATTTCGATTATATTCTTACCAGCAATCCCGACGATTTGAAAAATGATCTCATTAGAGATTTTCCTGAAGACAAGGATGGCATTGAGAAATTTTTTCATGCTGCAAAAAAAATGACTCCTTTATTTAAACGTTTTCATGAGTATTACAGAACTAGTGATACAATGAATCAGTTTGAGAAAATCAAGTACAATCTTACGAGACTTAAATTTGCATTGCCTTTTATAAAGTTTATAAAATACTCGGGTAAGAAAGGAAAGATCAAGGGGCTAAACAGATACTTCAAATCTCCGGTTTTTCATGAGATTTTCTCCAACGAGCCGGATCTGCTTTCATGCCTTATCCCTATTGCATGGGCGTATAATAAAGATTTCCAAAATCCTCCGGAAGATGGCAGTCAATCATATCCCAAATGGCTTGAGAAAAAGACTCATGAGCTTGGCGGTCAAATAATTAACAATGCAAAAGCTAAAAAAATTACTCACAAAAATGGCAGATGCAATTCAGTAATATTTGAACAAAAAAAGCAGAAACATGAAATTCTTTGCTCGAATGTTATTGCAGCCTGCGATATTATTTCTCTTTATGAAGATATAATGCCTGAGGAATACAGTCCGAAAAAAATGCTGAAAAAGCTTAAATCTGCCGAACTATACAGCTCTGCAATAGTTGTTAATATATCTCTTGATTGTCCGGCCGAAAAATTCGGACTTAATGAGGAGCTTATAATGTTCAACAAATACGAACTTAAGCAGTCAAACCTTGATAATCCTGAAACACCAATCAGCCATCTGTCTGTTTTTTCTCAGTCGGCCAGAAATAAAGGATTGGCTCCTGAAGGTAAAGGTTCTCTTACTATTATTATGCCTACATCTTTTGAAAGTCACAACAGATGGGAAACAACCACACATGAAAATGGAAATATCGTAAGAGGAGATAATTATAAAAAGCTTAAACAAAAATATGCCGAAGTAATTATCGACAGGCTTGAGGAATTTTTGAAAAATGACATAAGAAAGCACATAATTGAATATAATGTTGCAACACCAATAACATTTTGGAGATATACTAGTAATTATGGTGGAAGTATGATGGGTCAGAAACCCGGAAAAAAGAATTCAATGCTTGGAGTTGCCGGCTATAAAACGCCCTTAAAAGGATTGTATATTAGCGGGCATTGGGCCGAACTAGGCGGAGGCGTGCCAATAGCAGTAAAAGCAGCTTATAATGCAGCACTGTTAGTTTTAAAAGAAAGAAAACATAAAAGGTTTAAAGAATATGTGGAGGTGATTAGGGGGAAGGTATAGGGTATAGGGTATAGGGTATAGGGTATAGGGTATAGGGTATAGGGGTATAGGGTATAGGGGTATAGGGGGTAAATTCGAAATCCGAAATCCGAAATCCGAAACCCAAAACCCGAAACCTGATACCCGATACCCGATACCCAAAACCTAATACCCGATACCTAACACCTAACACCTAATACCAAAACAATGCTCAAAACACTAATAAACATATCAATATTTTTGTTAGCGACATCTAGCCTCAACGCCCAAATAACAAGGATTAGGGGTGTGGTAAAAGATGCCGACACAAACGAGCCTATACCGTTTGTAAGTGTTTATTTTCAAAATACTCAAATTGGAACTATTACTAATACTGATGGGGAATATTTTCTTGAGAATAGGATTGCAACCGATACAATTATTGCCTCATTTGTAGGCTATGAAGCTCAAAAAGTGCCTGTTAGAAGAAATCAATTTCAGGAAATAAACTTCAATTTAAAAACTAATGTGTATTATCTGGATGAAGTTGTAATCCGCCCCGGCGAAAACCCCGCCCATCCTATTCTAAGAAACATTATAAAAAACAAACCTCGTCATAATCCCGACCGCTTTGATTCTTATTATCACAAAACCTACAATAAAATCGAAATTGGCACTGATAATGTGGATGAAAGGATGACAGACAACTGGCTTCTGCGAGATTTTAGGTTTATTTTCGACTATGTCGACACTTCTGCCATTACCGGAAAAGCATTTTTGCCATTGGTTATCTCTGAAACTTTTTCAGACTTTTATTACAGAAAATCACCACCGCTTGAAAGAGAATTCATAAAAGCAGCTAGATTATCAGGCTATGATAATGAGAGTATGTCGCAACTTGCCGGAAGAATGTACCAAAACATCAATATTTATGATAATTTTCTGATGATATTCGAGCCGGGATTTGTAAGCCCTATTTCAGATTTCGGACTTTTCTATTACAAATACTATCTGCTTGACAGTACATTTATTGATGATAAATGGTGTTATAATATTTCGTTTGTTCCAAAACGAGAACAAGACCGAACTTTCAGAGGTAATTTTTGGGTAAATGACACCACATTTGCAATAAAATCTATTCAGATGCGAACCGCTAAAAATATCAACTTTAATTTTATTAGCGATTTTGTTGCCGAATATGAATATCAAACGATAAATGATTCTACTTGGTTTTTACATCAGGAGAAACTGTTTTTCGATTTCAATCTTTACAAAAATTCAAGGGGATTTTTTGTTAATAAGACCTCAATATATGATGATATTGAAGTAAACATTAAAATTCCACAAAATGTAACAAGCACTAACGATAAGATTATTATAACAGACAGAGTTTTTATAAGAGATGAAGATTTTTGGATTGAAAACAGGCCTGTGCCTCTTACAAAGCATGAAGAAAATATTTATAAGATGGTAGATTCAGTGCAAAGCGTTCCTATATATAAGTTTTATGAAAAAATGGTAGGAATGTTTGTAATGTTCTATTATGAAGTTGGATATTTAGAGTTAGGTCCTTATTTCCAGACATTTAGTTATAATGAAATTGAAGGAAACAGATTTAGGGTAAGTGGACGTACAAGTAATAAATTCAGCACCAAGCTTTTGATTGGAGGATATGGTGCTTATGGAGTAAAAGACAATAAGTTTAAATACGGTGGTGAAGTGTTATATCTTTTTGATAACAACCCAAGAAGCGCAATTTCCGTTGATGGCAGATATGACCTGAAACAACTTGGAAAAAGTGAATTCGCTCTGAAAGATGACAATATATTCAAATCTCTCCTAAGCCGTACTCCCAACTCAAGTCTTACAATGGTTAAGGAACTAAACATTAAAGCTGAACAGGAATGGTTTCAGGGCTTTACAAATATGCTGATTCTTTCTCACCAAAGAATTGAATCCGGTTTGTTTTTGCCATTTCAAAGAGAAGAAAACGGGGAAATAATTAACATTCCTGATGTAAAAACGACAGAGGTAAGTCTGAATTTCAGAATAGCAAAAGATGAAAAATTCTTGAGGGGTGAGTTTGAAAGAAAGAGCCTGGGAACAAAAAAGCCAATATTTAATTTGAATCTGACTAAGGGTTTTAAAGGAGTTTTAGGCAGTGAATATGATTATTATAAAGTTGGTTTTAACTTTTCTCATAAAGTTGATATAAGTCCGCTAGGGTATTTCCGATACATTATTGACGGAGGCAAAATATGGGGAACCGTGCCTTTTACATTATTAAAACTTCACGAAGGCAACGAAACATATATTTTCGATAGGTATGCTTTTAATATGATGAACTATTATGAGTTTGCAAGTGACACATATTTAAGCATTTATGTAGATCACCATCTACAAGGATTAATCCTGAATAGAATTCCTCTGATACGTAAATTGAAACTCAGAGAAGTAGTTTCAGCAAAAGGGCTTATCGGTAGCTTAAGCAACAATCACTCCGAAGTAATGCTGCTCCCTGCAGGTACGCGTGGCTTAAGACACCCCTATTATGAAGTTAGTGCCGGAGTTGAAAACATATTTAAACTTTTCAGAGTTGACGCCGTTTGGAGATTAAATTACCTCGACAATCCGGAAACACAAAAATTCGGCTGGAGGATTACAATGCAGTTTACTTTTTAGGAGATTGTACGGATTTTATTTACCACAAAGCACACTAAGAGTGCACAAAGTACACAAAAACCTTGTCACTATTCCTGTAACTCTTCTGTCACCTTTTCTGTCACTTTCCTGTCACTCTTCTGTAACCTCTAACGTTTTTCGGATTTTATAATAGGAACACGGATGACACGGATTAAACGGATTTTCACTGATTAAAATATCAGTTTCCTCTGCGCTTTTCGCGAAATCTTCGCGTTTTTTGCGTGGATATTTTTTAAAACCACAAAGCACACTAAGAATGCACAAAGTACACAAAGAAAAGCTTAGTGCCCTTTGTGAAAACCTTTGTGAACTTAGTGGTTTAAACTTGTTTCGTTTTTCGGATTTTTCATTGGAACACGGATTAAACTTATTAAAGAATCAGTTATCTTACCGTCTTTCGCGAAATCTTTGCGGTTTTTGCGTGGGATTTTTTTTAACCACGGAGACACGGAGAACACAGAGGTTCACGGAGAAAAGTTTTTTCCGATTTATGGTTTCCAATACTTACAATCATCTCATTACTCTCAATCTGCACAATCTATACAATCCTAAAAACTACGGGATATCTCACTGACGCTCGATATGACGAGCTTTTCAATCCGCACAAATCTCAATATCTCACCCTCGGATCTATTACACCATAAAGAATATCAACAACAATATTGATAATTACAAGCATAACAGATATTAAGAGTACAGATCCCATTATAACCGGGAAATCATAATGTTCAAGAGAATCAACAATAACAACACCCAGCCCCTTCCAGTCAAACACATATTCAACAAACACAGCTCCGGCCAAAAGTGACGCAAACCATCCTGAAATTGCAGTAATTACAGGGTTCATTGCGTTTTTTAATGCGTGACGAGTAATTACTCTGTACTTAGACAAACCTTTTGCTCTGGCCGTTCGAATATAATCCTGAGATAAAACATTTAGAAGTGAGCTTCGAGTAAGTTGAACAACTATGGCTAATGGTCTTATGCCCAATGTAATAGCAGGTAAAATTATATTTTTGATTTGTATGTACTCACCTCTTCCAAAATCATCTACTTCCTTAAAACTGCCTGTCATATTCAAACCCGTATATTCTCCCAATATGTATGCAAATATCCAGGCTATTAGCACTGCTGCAAAAAATGAAGGTAAGGCGACTCCAATAGCCGAAAACCCAATAATTGTGCGACTTACCCAACCATCAGGATTTATAGATGTCAGTACTCCAAGGAAAATTCCAATAATCATTGCAAATAAGATTGCTACTACAGCCAGCAAAAGAGTAAGAGGAAATGATTCAGCAAGAATATCCGATACTTTTCTACCAGACTGAAAAGACCTCCCCAAATATGGTGATTTTACTACAACAGATTTATCTCCAATGGTAATGAGAGTTTGTGCAGTATATTTTTGATGATCGAGGTAAAAAAAACTATCTTCATTACTATGTTTGTGAACAGAAACAAAAGAAATGTCATTCAAATAATTAATGTATTGTACCCAATACGAACGGTCTAATCCGAGTTCTTTCTGAATAGCCTCAACAGACGAAATATCAGCTCTCTGTCCAAGCATCATCCTGGCAGGATCTCCCGGCAAAACCTTAAAAAGGAAAAAGATCAGAGTTATTACACCCCAAAAAACCCATAATCCATACCATATCTTTTTCCCAATATACTTTACCACTATAACTTGTGTTTTAAATTATTATTAAGGCTTCTCTCCTTCCAACTCCATTTTTATTAGAGAAAAAACAGCATAATTAATGATGTCCATATAGTTGGCATCAACTCCTTCGGAAATTATTGTTTTACCCTTATTATCCTCAATTTGCTTAACTCTAAGAAGCTTTACCAGTATAATATCAACCAAGCTTGAAATTCTCATTTCTCTCCATGCCTCTGAATAATCGTGATTTTTGTCTAACATTAAATTTTTGGCTGAATCAAAATGCTTGTGATATAACTTAACAGCTTTTTCCACATTAAGATCAGGCTGATCTGCTATCCCAAGGTCAAGCTGAATTAAAGCCATTACAGAATAATTTACAATACCAATAAATTCAGGAGTAATACCTTCATCTATTTTTTGATTACCTTTGTCCTGCAACGAACGAATGCGCTGTGCCTTAATGAATATCTGGTCTGTAAGTGAAGAAGTGCGTAATATTCTCCAGGCGCTACCGTAATCTTTCATCTTTTTTTCAAAAATATCAATACAAATACTTTTGATTTGCTCGAATTGCGCTTTTGTTCTTTGCTCTTTGCTCATTTATGTAGATATTATAATGTTGTTAAGTTATGTTGAAAGATACACTTTTTTACCAAAAACATACCCTAAATTGCGGTGGTAAAATTATAAATTTATCTTCAGCTTTGGTAATGGGAATTATTAACATTACTCCCGACTCATTTTATGGCGGTAGTAGGTTTAATAATGAAGATGATATACTTAAGCAGGTGGAAAAAATGCTATCTGAAGGTGCTGATATCATAGATATCGGAGCTGCTTCCTCACGCCCGGGAGCAAAATTAATCAGCCCCGAAGATGAACAAAAAGTTATTTTGCCGGCATTAAAATCTGTTGTTAAAAAGTTTCCGCAAGCAATAATTTCTGTTGATACGTATAATTCTGATACTGCAATAAAATCTGTTGAAAGTGGTGCTCACATCATAAATGATATTTCATCCGGAGATATTGATGTAAAAATGTTTGATGTAATTGCTTCATTAAATGTTCCTTATATAATGATGCATATGCAGGGAACACCGGAAAATATGCAGACTGAACCTAAGTACAACAATATAATTAAAGAGATATCATTGTACTTTGCTGAAAAAATCAACAAACTTAGGTTGATGGGCGTAAATGATATTATAATTGACCCCGGATTTGGCTTTGGAAAAACTTTGGAAAACAACTATGAATTGCTTAGTAAGCTTGATTACTTCAAAATTTTCGATTGCCCAATGTTGGTCGGACTTTCAAGAAAATCAATGATTAACAAAGTTCTGAATACCAAGCCTGACGAAGCACTAAACGGCACAACAGTTTTAAATACTATCGCTTTAATGAAAGATGCAAAAATATTAAGAGTTCACGATGTAAAGGAAGCAAAACAAGCAATTATGTTGGTAGAGGGATTTGGGTATAAGGGTATAAGGGTATAAGGCTGTAGCTTTTTAAAAAAATTCCCATACATTTGCAAAAACTTTAAAATATGTTACTAAACATAGCATTCATACAATTAAGACTTCTGGATATTATAGATATTCTGCTGGTTGCCTCCCTATTATTTTATTTATTTCGGCTAGTAAAAGGAACAGGAGCTATTAATATAATGCTTGGTATTCTTTCCATTTATGTTATCTGGTTTGTTGTTAGAACCTTCGAAATGGAACTTCTAACCGAAATTCTTGGTCAGTTTGTTAGTGTTGGGGTGCTAGCTCTTATAATCGTATTCCAACCCGAAATTAGAAAATTTCTTCAGATGATAGGAAGAAGAAGTATTATTAACAAAGGACCTCAGAGTGCATGGAGAAGACTATGGCAAATCGACAATGAAGTTTCTCTAAATTATTCTCCGGTTGTAAAAGCCTGCGAAATTATGTCTGAAAACAGAACTGGAGCTCTCATTGTAATAACTAAAGAAAATAGTCTTGACTACTTTCTTGAGTCAGGCGAACCTTTAGATGCAAAAATTTCAGACCAACTTATTCAAAATATTTTCTATAAGAATAGTCCGCTTCATGATGGTGCTATTATCATTAGTCAAAACCGTATAAAAGCCGCAAGATGCGTATTGCCTGTTTCTGAAAATAATAATCTGCCTGCTAATCTTGGTCTTAGGCACAGGGCTGCATTGGGCATTACCGAACAATCTGATGCAATTGCAATTATCGTAAGTGAACAAACCGGCAAAATCTCACTTTGTAAAAATGCTGAAATAAAAAAGAACCTTACTCCACTGCAATTGCGTGAATTTTTAGCAAAAGAATTTGCCGCCTACAAAGAAGTTATAACGAAGTAATAATAGACAACCCGGATTTATGAATATAAGCTTTAGTTCTACAGAATTTATCAATATTTTCGAAAAAGCTATACAGGCTTCTATAATGGCGGGCGCGGAGATTATGAAGGTTTATAAACAACCTTTTCTTGAAGAGATTAAAGATGATGGTTCGCCAATTACTATTGCCGATAGAAAAGCTAATGAAATTATTCTAGGAGTTTTGGGGAAAACCAACATTCCCGTTATAAGCGAAGAAACACCCATACCTGAATTTAACACCAGAAAACAGTGGGAATACTTTTGGCTTGTAGATCCAATTGATGGCACCAAGGAGTTCATTAATAAAAATGATGAGTTTACTGTAAATATTGCTCTTATAAATTACGACACACCGGTTGCAGGAATTATTTTCGCACCTGCTGTAAATAAATTTTATTTCGGCTCAATCAACAACGGAGCATACCTTTCGGAAAAGATATTTGTAACTCCCGATGTTGGTTCTTTGGAAAAATTGATGTCAATTTCTAAGAGAGTTCATCCAACTGATACCAATATTGAAGGATATGTAATTCCTGTTAGCCGTTCTCATTTTAATGCCAAAACATCAGGATTCATTAATAGTGCTAAAGCTAGATTTGGAACCACTCAACTTATGGCTGTTGGCAGTTCGCTTAAATTCTGCTATTTAAGCGATGGAAAATGTAATTTATACCCAAGAAATGGAAAAACTTATGAATGGGATACCGCAGCAGGTCATGCAATTTTGAAGTCGGTTGGTGGTGAAGTTTATGATATGATTACTCAAAAACCATTAAAATATAACAAACCGGACCTTCTAAACCCATACTTTATAGCCTTCCCCGACAATTCGAAAAGCCAGGAATTCTTCAGCAAATTTCTATAATAAACCCCTATACCCTATACCCTATACCCTATACCCTATACCCCTATACCCCTATACCCTATACCCCTATACCCCTATACCCTACGCCCTATGCTCTTCTTCAGAATCGGATAAATTATAACGGATGACATTATTACCAAGGCTCCAAGATAAAAACCTCCCGACATTTTTTCAGTTTCACCAAAAATGAAAAACGCCAATACAATGCCATAGATGGGTTCCATATTCACAGCAAGAACAACAGTATATGCCGACAAATACTTCATTATCTCAACAAGTGCACTAAATGCATATGAAGTGCAAACAAAACCCAACACTAAAAGATAAAGAAAGTCGAGCCACGAAATATCTAATAGTCCGACACTCATTTGTCCGGCAACAATAAAAAATATTGTAATTGCCACAAATCCGCCAATCATTTCATAAAAACTTATTACTCCGGGATGAAAGCGATTACTTATATTCCTGTTAAAAACTATAAATAAGCCATTCAGAAAAGCAGATATCAGAGAAAATATAATTCCTTCATATTTGTCGAACTCATACTGAAAAATCAAGTATATCCCACCAATAATTATTAATCCAATTAAAACTTCTAACCAAAATACCCGCCTCTTTTGGAATAAAGGCTCTAAAAAGCTGGTAAATAAAGTTGTAGAAGCGAAAACACCAAGAGTTACAGATACATTAGAAACTTTTACGGCATGAAAAAATGTAACCCAGTGCAATGCTACCACAACCCCTATTCCATAAAGCAACATCTGTTCTTTAAAAGAAATCCTGAAAGAGATTTTCCTGAAGTATAAATAAATAAAAAGCCCAATAAATGCAATAAATGTTCTAATCCAAACCAGATGAATAGCATTTATGCTAATCAGGTTTCCCAAAATAGCCGTAAAACCTAGCAGAATAACAATAAAATGAAGATGTACATGCTGTTTAAAAATCGAAACCGGTTTCATTCTAATGATTTTGTTTTACTAATAATTGATTTACAGCATTTATTGCAGTCTTTAATCTATCATCTTCGTTTTCCCCTGAAACGATTATGTATGGAAAATTGTACAGTTTTAGCTCTCTTTTAAACCATTCCAGAAAAAACTCTCTATTGTCAGGGTTCTCTCTTAAATCATCATAAAACCATGGTATATCAACATCGCACAAGATATAAAGACAGTAATCCTGAGATTTTATTTTATCAAGAATCCATTTATCGCAATCACCGTATTTATGAAGACTCCATATTTTTATATTAATCAATTCGGTATCACAAAATAATAATCTGTTAGCTTTTTCGGCTTGTATCAATTCATTGTTTAACTGCCCTTGGGCAATGTCCAACAAGTCATTCTTCATATAGCTTCTACCCAGATTATGTAAGTAATCTCTTGCAAATTCATTAACAAAAGCATCATTATAATAATCTGCCAAACTTTTTGTTAATGTCGATTTGCCGGTAGATTCAGGACCGGTTATTGCAATTTTCCTAATCAAACTAATACAATTTTAAATTTTCAATCTATTGCCTCTCAACATTAACAACTTTCATTACAAAAACTGCTGTATGATTTTTCTTAAAAGATATTTCCATTTCGTCAGTCAAAATCCTCATCATTGTTCTATAATCTCCAAATATCTGAGTACTTAATCCGTTTGTTTCAGTCTTAATATCAGCATATTGCCCTAGCCGACCTATAAAATCGACAATTTCTGGAATATACTCATTGCATAAAGGATAAAAGCTTATTTCTATAGATGCATTCATATTTTTTTTTGTGGCAAAATTAATATTTACTCACATTAATAGTGAATTAATATTTCATACAAAATTCATTTTATCAGATATTTATTTAAACATTTCTCTTATTTGATATACCAAAATATTCAGAAAATTCAACGTGAATTAATATTTTATTATATTTGTCATCAATTCATAATTTAAGAATATGAACCCTCTTTTAAACGAAGACGTAGAGATTAGTATAGCCGGAGTTAGGCAATTACATGAGATATCTTTAAAAAAATACAAGGTTGATTTAAGCATTTATGCACTTACATCTTTTAAAAGAAGGTTGGTAAGGTTTATTGAAACCAATGACCTCATCAATTTTGATGTTCTATTAAAAAGAATTGACAAGGATGAGAAACTCTTTGCAAACCTATTAACATCACTAAGCGTTGAGGTAACAGAGTTTTTCAGAGATCCTGCACTTTGGAGGTATTTTCGTGATGATATTATACCGGCTCTGTCTAGAAACCACGATTCAATTAAAATATGGATACCCGGATGTTCAACAGGCGAAGAAGTTGCCTCTACAGCAATAGTTTTAAAAGAAGCCGGAGTATTAGACAGGTCTGAAATAATTGCTACAGATGTTACTGATGATATTATAAATTCTGTGAAAACTAAAATTTACCCTCCGGCTAAATATGAAATAAGCGAAGCAAATTACAAAAGATATATGCCGGAAAGTGATGGAGATTTTGGCAAGTATGTTTTTAATGATAAAAATGGATTCAAAATTCCTGAGAGCCTATTTAAAAATGTTAATTGTTTGAAATTTGATTACTCAGACGAATTAAAAATTAGGGGAATTAACGTAATTATTTGTAGAAATAATTTTATATATTACACCGCTCAGTTTCAGGAAAAACTTTTAGAGCTATTCTCCAGTAAACTAGCATTTAACGGATATCTAATTATTGGAAACAAAGAAAGTATAACATGGTGTAAAGATATGGCTAAGTACACCGCAGTTAATGAAAATGAAAAAGTTTACAGGAAAACATCACCATACTAACACAATTAATAAAAAGCATTTTAAATACTGATAGATTTGTTTAATGAAATATAAGGTTGTAATAATTGGGGGGTCAGCAGGAAGTTTTCAGGTAGTAACAAAAATTATTTCCAAACTTCCAAAAGATTATAGTATTCCGGTAGTTTTAGCATTGCATAGGCTTAAGCATGTTAGGCACGGCTTTGTTGAGGCACTGTCTATTAAAGCTAATCTTCCTGTTGTTGAACCTCTTGATAAAGATAGTATGAAGCCCGGAAAAATTTATTTAGCACCGGCCAACTATCATCTTTATCTCGAATTAACAGGAACTTTTGCCCTATCAACAGAAGAACCTGTAAATCATTCAAGGCCCGGCATCGACCTAACTTTTGCAACTGCCGGATATGCATACAAAAACAAAGCTGTGGGTATAATCCTTTCAGGTGCAAATAAAGACGGAGCTCTTGGGTTGAAAAAAATTAAAGATTATGGTGGATACACAATAGTGCAAGATCCTAGAGAAGCTCAAATGCCAACTATGCCTAATGCAGCAATTGAAAAAACAAAAAGTGTTGATAAAATATTAACAAGCGACGATATAATAAAGTTTTTAATTTCATTGCCAAACGCATAATAATTGCAAGAATTGAAACAATGAAAAATATTATCTAATATTTAATTATTTATTGAATTAATGCAATAAATTTGACTGATAAATTATCACTATGCAATTGAAAAAATTCTATAAAACAGGGGCTTATTTATTATTATTTATTATAATAATTGTCATATCGCTTTTAGCAATTAAAACTCTTGGGGAAATTTCAGGAGAAATAAGAACCACAGCCTCGTATGACACTTTAAAAAACTCCCTTAATATACTCAATTTGTATATTATCCTATTGGCAGCTGTGCCAAGTATTGTAATACTTTTGATTTTATTTATTAATTTCTTCAACAAATCGATTTCTGTCAATATTTCTGACAATAAGGCTGATGATCAAGCTCTTACTGATGAAATCCAGGAAAAGAAAGATATAAGCGATAAAGAGAAAATAGAATTGGAGAAGAAAGAAAAGGAAAGAATCTACAAGGAAACTAAAAATAACCTTAAGGAAACTCTTAAAGAATTAATTACCAAAAAATCAAATGACACTAAAGCTATTTCAGAAAAAGTACTTTCAGGAATATCTAAATATTATGAAATAGTTCAAGGCGAAATTTATTTAAAAGAAAAGAAAGATAAAAAGGATATTCTTAGTTTATCAGCAGCTTACGCTTATTTCATCCCAGAAGGAAAAATATTTGAGTTCGAAATTGGCGAAGGCCTAATCGGACAAGTTGCAAAAGAGAGAAAAATATTAAATCTGAAAAATGTGCCTGATGGTTATATTAAGATTGCTTCAGGCCTTGGTGGTGCAACTCCATCTAATCTTATTATTATTCCTATGATTAATAATAAAGAAGAATTGTTAGGAATTATTGAGCTTGCATCATTCAAGCAATTTAATGATATTGATGAGAAAATACTTGAGGAAATTGGTGGTGTTGTATGCCAGTTTTATCAAATCAATGAAAAATAATTTATTGTGAAGATTAATTTGTAAATTAATTTTATTCTTTCACAAAAAATAATGTTTTCATGTAGGTTAATAATGTATTTTTGTTTTTTGAATGCTTTAATAACGAAATAGTTTGCAAATGAAGATGCTGAACATAAGACAATTTGTTATTGCTTGTTTTACGTTGGGTTTATTATTTCCTCTAATAGGCTGGCTTATAGAATTAAGCAGGGCTGGAGTGTCTTTTACAATTGCTAATATCGGGCTCATACATTCTAATAACCCAATTATCATTATTCTTGCTTTTATCCCATTTATATTAGCTTTGCTTGGCTACCTGGGGTATGAAAAATTGAAAGCAATTACAACAGCATTTAATGAAGCTAACAGCAAACTTGAAAAGCAAACTGCTAACATTAACAAAATTGCTTCTTTTGCAGAAAAAATCGGAAGTGGCCAATATGATATAGAATTTGATGTAACAGACAGCTCCGACATTCTTGGAAAAATGCTGCAAAATCTTAGAGACAAACTTTATGAAAACAACCAGAAAGAATCTCTTCAAAACTGGGAAATGGTTGGTAAAGATCGTATAGGCGCTATCCTTAGAATGTATAATGACATTAACTTCCTCTCATATGCCGTTCTTGATGAATTAATTAAATACGTAAATGTAGTTCAAGGACTTTTTTACATATACGATGACGACGAAGCTTTGTTGAAAATCACTGCTTCATATGCCTATAACCGTAAAAAATACATAAAAGGCGAAGTGAAAGTTGGTGAAGGCCTAGTTGGTCAAGCCGCTATCGAAGAGGATATTATTCACAGAACAGAAATTCCTGAAAATTATTTAAGTATTACATCAGGTATTCTTGGAGAAAAAAAACCTACAAGCCTGCTTATTGTTCCTCTTATAATGGAAGAAAAGTTGCAAGGCGCTTTTGAATTTGCATCTCTTAATCATTTCAAAGATTATGAAATAGAGTTTGTAAAATCTATTGCGGAGATTGTTGCCCGTACTATTTATAATCTTAAAATAACCGATAAAACCGAACGCCTCTTAAAAGAATCTCAAAAGATGACCATGGAGCTCAAAGAAAATGAAGAAGAGCTCCGACAAAATGCTGAAGAGATGAGGTTAACTCAAGAAGAGCTTGAGAAAACAAATACTCACCTAGAAGAAAAAATTCAAGAGGTTAATCAAAGTCAAAAAAGATTGTATTCTCTGCTGGAAAATGCTTCAGAGTTAATTACAATTTATGATGAAAACATAAAGATTAAGTATGTTAGCCCCTCTGTAAGAAAAATTCTTGGTTATTCTGAGGAAGAAATGTTCTCAGGTAAAGATTTTGACAGAATTAATAAAAAAGGTCAAACAACTATAAATCAAATGTTTGAGGAATTGAAAGCGGATCCAACTCAATCAAGGATTATTCAATATACATACCTCAATAAGCATGGAGCCATTATGTTTCTCGAATCAACCGGTAGAAACCTTCTTAATGACCCTGCAATTAATGGACTTATCCTGAATACAAGCGACATCACCGAAAGAAAAAGAGCTGAAAAGGAACAAAGAATGCGTGGCCAAATGCAAACCTTGTCTGACAACTCTCCCGATATTATTCTTCGTGTTGACTTAAATAGACAATTTTTCTATGCAAACCCTGCGGTAGAATCATTCACAGGTATAAAAGCAGAAGAATTTCATAAAAAGCATTTGAATGAAATTGGATTGAGAAGAGAAATTATTAGCTTTATTGATGAAACTGTTGAAGAAGTTAAAAAATCTAAGGCTAAGGTTCATAAAGAAATGGTCTTCCATATCCAGGAAAATCTTGTAACAGTTAACGTTAATGCTATTCCAGAATATAATGAAGAAGATAGACTGGAAACTGTTCTGTTTATTCTTCATGATATTACAGAATTGAAAAAAATTGAACAGGAAATTAAAGAGAAAAATACCAAAATTACTGACAGTATAAACTATGCCTTCCGACTTCAAAATGCAATTCTTCCAAGTCAAAAATATATAAAGCAATATTTCCCTGACTCATTTATGTTGTACATGCCTAGAGATATCGTCAGTGGAGACTTCCCTTGGTTTTTTAAAAAGAATGATGATCTTTATATTGCGGCTATTGACTGCACAGGGCACGGTGTTCCGGGTGCTATGTTATCACTTGTTGGATACTTCATTCTTAATCAGGTTCTTAGTCAACCAATTGTGCTATCTCCCGGAGAAATCTTAAATCAACTTCATAAAGGTGTTCAAACTACATTAAGACAAGATATGGATGGAGCCAGCGCTAGAGATGGAATGGATGTAGCTTTGTGTAAAATTAATATGAAACAGATGAAAATGGAGTATTCCGGTGCGCATAGGCCGCTTTATTTCGTTAGAGGAACTGAACTTGAAGAATATAAAGGTACCAGATCTGCAATCGGTGGAATACCAAAAGATGGAAAACCGGAACCTACTTTCGAAAATTACGTAATAGATATTAATAAAAATGATTCAATATTTTTCTTTTCTGATGGCTTACCTGACCAATTTGGTGGACCTGAAGGAAAAAAATATTTCCCTAAACGTATTAGGGAAAAAATTCTTGAAAATATTGATACTCCTATGTCTAATTATTTTAATGTATTCAAAAATGATTATCAGGTGTGGCTTGGTGATGGTACACCAATAGATGATGTTTTAATAATTGGTATTCGTTTTTAATTTTTTTTAACTTAGATTGCTTAAAAGACCATTATATATAAATATATAAAACATGTAAACATGGAAAATGTGGATTATATGAAACTTATCTACTCTTTCCACCAGGAAATGATAAATTACAATTTTTCTCTGGTGTATGAAGGAGAGATAACCCATCAAATTACTAAAGCTTTTACATCCTTGGCTGAAAACAAGATGGATAGCTACAGCGAAGACATATCCATGAAAAAGAAAGTTTTTCATGTTATGGTAGAATGCCTTCAAAATCTCAGCAAACATTCTGAAGAACATGAATTGAGAGGAAGATTGGGAGATTCATCTGGAAATGGTATTTTCATAGTTGGACGGCTTGGAGATAATAATGAAGAATATCACGTTATTACTGGTAATCCTGTTGACAAAAATAAAGTTCCAGACCTCAAAGCTTTACTTGAGAAAATTAATCAGCTTGATAAAGAAGGGCTAAAAGAACTATTTAAGAAACAAATGAGGGAGGGCTCCCTTTCTGATAAAGGTGGTGCCGGACTTGGCCTTATTGACATTGCCAGAAAAACCGGAGAAAAGCTTGAATATCACTTTCACGATATGGATGATACTAATTCTTTCTTCCTTCTAAGAACAAAAATTTCGAGAAAAATTGAATAACAACTATAAAAAATTATACCATGGACGTAATAAAAATTAAAGGTTCTGACGATACCCCGAATGTAATACTAGATGCGGAAAATAACATAATTGAGTTTTCAGGTCGTTCTCTTCCAGAAGACGTGGTGACTTTTTATGCGCCTGTTATTCAATGGATTGAAGAGTACGCTAAAAGTCCAAATCTTAAAACCACCGTTATTTTCAGACTTGAATACTTTAATACTGCTTCTTCAAAGATTTTATTAGACATTCTTTTAAAATTTGAAGACATTATGAAAGAAGGTCATGAAATACTAATTCATTGGTATTATCAGGAAGATGACGAGGATATGCAGGAAGCAGGAGAAGAATACTCTGAAATAGTTGACATTCCTTTTGAAATGTATAGCTATTAATAAGGTTGAATTAATTATTCTGTTATTAGACCCCACTAATAATTACAAATATTCAAATTAAATGAGTGAAGAGATTCTAAAAGCCTTGATGCAACTTTTTGCTATTATAGCAAAACAGGACGAAGGTTTGTCTGTTAACGAACGTGATTATGTTCACGTATTCCTAAAACAGCAATTGAATGAAAGTTCGGTCAAGGAATATCTTACATTGTTTGATAATTTTATTGGCGGACAAAAAGGGGATGATGAAGAGGTAAAAGACAAAGTAAAACTTACTTCTGTAAAAGATTCAGTTAAGACTCTCGGTATTGCCAAGAAAATCAATAAAACTCTTACTCAAAAACAAAAGGTTGTCGTTCTTGTAAGATTGTTTGAACTTGTAAATTCAGACAAAAAATTTACTCCGCAAAGAATGGCAATTATTGATACCGCTGCTGAGGTATTCAATATCAGTAGAGAAGAATATCAAGCTATTGAGGCATTTGTTCTTAATAATTCTGATGCTGATTTTGCTCATCCTGAAATGCTAGTTATTGGAGATCTTGCAAATGAAGCCGATAAGCTGGAAAATTATATTAATTCGCCACAACTTGAAGGCAAAATTATTATTCTTAGAGTACCATCAGTTGAACTGTACTTCCTTAGGTACACAGGCACAAATGAGCAATTGCTAAATGGCTTGCCAATTATTAACAGCAGAATTTATTTATTTGCAACTGGAAGTGTAATTAAGCAACCAAAAGGAAAACCAATTTTCTATACTGATATTGCTTCAACTTTCCTTTCAGATTCCACGTCTATAAATGTAGTTGTAAAAGCAAATGACGTAACTCTCAAATTTCCTAACGGACACATCGGTTTAAGAAATATAAATATCCTTGAGCAATCTGGAAAAATGGTTGCTATAATGGGCGGTAGCGGTGCAGGCAAAACTACTCTTCTAAATGTCTTATCAGGAATAGTTTCTCCCTCTAATGGAAACGTATTAATTAATGGAGTCGATATTCACAAAGAGACGGAGCTGGTAAAAGGCATTGTAGGTTATATTCCGCAAGATGACTTGCTTATAGAAGAATTAACTGTTTACGAAAACCTTTATTATAATACAAAACTTATATACAGAGATCTTAACGAACAAGAAATTAGCGAAAAAGTAACCAAAGTACTGCAAAGCTTAGGCCTATTTCATATTAAAGATCTTAAGGTTGGTAACCCCCTTAATAAAAAAATTAGCGGTGGACAAAGAAAAAGGCTTAATATTGGCCTTGAATTAATCCGTGAGCCTGCGATTCTGTTTGTTGACGAACCAACTTCAGGTTTATCATCAAGAGACTCTGAAAATGTAATGGAATTGTTGAGGGAGTTGGCCGTTAGAGGCAAACTTATTTTTGTTGTTATTCATCAACCTTCATCTGAAATCTACAAAATGTTCGATAATGTAGTTATTCTTGATGAGGGTGGATATCAAATTTATTACGGAAACCCTGTTGAGGCTGTTATTTACTTTAAAACTCTTGATAATCAAATTAATAGCAATATAGGCGAATGTCCAACTTGCGGTAATGTCAATCCTGAAACTATTTTTTCAATAATTGAATCTAGAATTGTTGATGAATATGGTAGACCTACTGCTAGCAGAAAAGTAATGCCTCAAGAATGGAACGATCATTATAGACAACGACATAAAAGCTTTGAGGCTGCAGAAGATTACGACGAATTGCCTGAAGCTTTTAAAAAGCCTTCCTGGTTCAAGCAGTTTAAGATTTTCTTTGCTAGAGATATGTTCTCTAAACTGTCCAATACTCAATATCTTGTACTTAACTTCCTTGAAGCACCCATCCTTGGTTTTCTATTGGCGTTTATTATAAGGTATATTGAAGATCCGACATCTAATATTTATATATTCCGAGCTAACGAAAACCTAATGCCGTACATTTTTATGTGCGCAATTGTTGCTCTATTTCTAGGATTAATAGTTAGTGCAGAGGAAATTTACAAAGACCGTAAAATTTTAAAAAGAGAATCATTCCTTAATTTAAGTCGAAGTAGTTATCTATTCTCCAAAATCGGTATTTTATTTATAATATCAGCTGTTCAGGCAATTCTGTTTGTTTTGGTTGGAAACTCTATTTTCGGAATAAAGGGAATGTACTTTGAATATTGGATGGTTTTCTTTACCCTTTCAGCATTTGCTAATGTTTTAGGGCTTAATATTTCTTCAGCTTTCAATTCCGCCGTTACTATTTATATTCTTATCCCATTCCTCATTATTCCTCAAATGGTACTTACGGGTGCTATGTTTAGCTTCGACAAGATAAACAGTTCGTTTGGAGGTGGTAGAGATAAAGTTCCTATTATTGCTGAAATAATGCCATCTCGCTGGGCTTTTGAGGGGCTTATTGTTCATCAATACAAAAACAATAAGTTTTATAAGCAGTTTTATGATCAAAATAAGGTATTAAGTATTTGTAATTACAAAAATATCTATTATCTGCCTGAGCTAAAAAGGTATGTTGAAAACTACAGATTTAGATTTTTGGCAAAACAAGAACCGCACATTACGGCTAATGATCTCGAGTTAATTAGAAACGAATTAAATAAAGAAAACAACTCTGAATTTTTTAGATTACACAAGTTGAAATTCCAATATGAAGATTATTTATATCAGGATAAAATAACTTTTGCAATTGCTGACAGTTTGATAAATCATATAAACAAACTGATGGAATTTTACCGAGATAACGGTAACTATATGGATAATGTTATTGATGGCAGAAGACAGGAGATGACCAATACCCCTGAAAAAGACAGAGAGTATAACAAATTAAAAGATGACTATTACAATGATTTTCTTGCCAAGTTTGCAAAAAATCAAATGATAACATTGTATGTTGTTAGACTAGATAACAGACTTGTACAAAAAATAGACCCGATATATCTTGACCCTCAGGATACTAATAAGGTTTCTTTCAGGACTCATTTTATGGCCCCAAGAAAGAATTTCTTTGGGTATTATGTTGATACATTTACATTTAATGTCTCCATGATCTGGGCATTCACTATTCTGATGTACATCTTACTTTATTATCAGGGATTAAAGAGATTTCTTGACTTTTTCGGTGATTTTGGGCCTATAATAAACCGAAAATTATTTGGATTAAAAACGAAAATTAGTAAGTTTTTTATAAAAATGACCGGAATATAAATTTTAGGCACATTATTTGAATAAGAATTCAAACCATATAGTATTAATTATATAATCTTAACATTATGGCAAATAGAAAAATATTTACGTTGTTTGTGATTTTAATTGCATTATTATTTACTGCATGCGTTAATTCCAACAAAAATGAAGCTTCCGATCATCTTGATGATACGGATATGATAGCTAGTACGAAACTAACTGATGAAAATATTGGAGAAATGATTTCATCTATTCCAAATCCTGTGGAAATGTCTTCACTATTGCAAAAATCAGGAGTGGTATATTCTCAAGAACTGCTTAATCCGGCAAATAATCTTTCAGGTTACAACACTAATTTCAAGAAAGCTTTAAACCTTGGTGTCTATGGTACTGATCTTGTTTACATGAATATTTATGACAGAACAGTGGCAACTCTTCAATACCTAAGAAATGTAAAAGATCTTGCAGGTGACCTAAGAGTTGGACAATTTTTTGATTATGAAACTCTTAACAGGCTTTCAGAGTCTAGTAAAAATATTGACTCTGTTCTTTTTATTACAAATAGTGGATTTGATAAAATGAGCAGGTACCTGATTGATCAAAAAAGAAGCAATATTGCTGTGTTAATATCTTATGGAACATGGATTGAAAGCATGTACATCGCTACAAACGTACAAACAATACCACCGAATAAAGATATTATATATCGTAGAATCGCTGAACAAAAGGTGATTCTTGAAAACATGACCTTATTACTTAACAACTACAGAAAGGATCCGAATTTCGCCGATTTATTTAACGACCTTTTAGATTTAATTAAAGCTTTCGATAATGTTAAAATTCAACATATCTATATACCACCCACAATTCAAGAAATTAACGGAAGTGTCGTGATTATAGATAATTCAAGAAGCGAAATTTTTATTACCCAGGAAATGGTTGACGAAATTGCAAAAAAAGTTTCGGAAATTAGAACAAAAATAATTAGTTAATGAAATTTCAAGAAGGTATTTAATAACGATTTTATACCAAGCTATATAAAGAAAAGAAATATGAAAAATTTATTGATTATTGTATTCTTCTCAACAGTGATATTTGCTGGCAAATTGAATGCCCAATGCGGAGATGCATTATTAGATGCCTGTCACTCAAAATTAGGTGAAACAAGATTTCTAAAAAGCTTTCCCGTGCAGCTTGAAGAGCAAAAACCAGGAACATCCTTGCCGGTAGTAAGATATAGTATAGTGTTTAATGCAGGAACCACATATAGAATATTTGCCTGTAATGCTCAAGAGTTTCCGGGAAAAGTTATATTTAGCTTAAATTTTCAAGATAAATTACTTGTGACCTCATTCTCTATTGATTCAAAAACGCATTTCCCACATATCGATTTTCCATGTAATATGAGTGGTCTTTATCATATCGACTTTTATTTTGAGGAAGGTAAAAAAGGATGTGCAGTAGGTGTTGTTTCTTCAAGTAAATAACACGTATTTAATATATTTAGAGGTAATACTTGTAACGTATAATTTAAAGAATTAATGAAAAAAACGATATTTCTTTGTCTATTTATTATTCTGTCAATAGCTTCCAAAAACCTTAATGCTCAATGCGGTGAAGCACTGCTTGATATATGCCACGGTAAATTAGGTGATACAAGGTTTTTAAAAAGTTTTCCGGTACAGCTTGAAGCTCAAAAAGCTGGCAGTTCATTGCCTGTTAGCAGATTTAATATGGTATTTAATTCCGGAACTACATATAAAATATTTGCTTGTAATGCCAATGAATTGCCAGGAAAGGTTATTATAAGCCTATATCATCAGGATAGATTAATGGGCACTACATATCTTGTTGACCAGAAAAGGCACCTCCCCCACATCCAGTTTAATTGCAACATGAGCGGTGTATATCATATAGATTTGTATTTTGAAGATGGCAATCAAGGTTGTGCTATGGGAATAGTTTCATCCGTAAAATAATTAATCATTTACATATTAGCATTTGTTAGATTTTTTTTGATTTTTTTTGGTTTATTTTTATCTCCCTAATTTAATTAAGCGTCGTTATTTTTTTAGCTTAAATTGCTAATATAACTTTTATTAACAAATAATCGCTGAAAAGCCCTATCAATTCTACAATCTTTAGAGTTTTTTTACTAACTTTGATTACTTAAAATTATATCAACACAATTTAAATGGAAAAAGAAATCACTCGCAAAATATTTGTTATCGAAGATAACAAAACTGAAGGGATGCTGCTTAAATTGTGTTTAAGTTCAATTGCAAACGTTTCTATTTCCAATTTTACAAACGGCTCTGATTTGCTTAATAGCATTAGTGAAAACCCCGACATTGTTATTGTTGATTTAATGCTGCCTGATATTTCTGGAATTGAGCTGATTAAAAGAATTAAAAATTTTAACCCCAAGATAAATGTTATTGTTGTCTCTGCCCAAAGAGACATTGATGTGGTTGCAAAAACTCAAGAATTGGGAGTTTATAACTATCTTGTTAAAAGTGAAACTTGCATTGAGTATTTGCAGCAAGTAATCTCAAATCTAATTACTCTTTTAGATTTGAGAGATTATTCTTAAAATAAATATTGCCAATTTTTTATCAAACTTTTTAAATAGCTTTATATTTGCATAGATATATAGTTGTACAACATATTCAACTAAGATGAAAATTCTGCTTTTCATTAATACCTTATACATTACGTTAGTATTTGTACTAGTAATAATACTACTTACAATTGGGTATTGGGTTTCTATTCGAAGAAATATAGCCATCTACAAAAAGAAAGCAATAAATATATTAAAAAGAGAAAACCTTTATAGAACACTATTTGATAATACCGGTACTTGTACCCTACTTATAGATAAAGACTTAATTATACTATTATCAAACTCAGAATTTGAGAAATTATCCGGTTATAGTAGAAGTGAAACAGACAGTATAATTAATCTTAAAGATCTGGTGCACATTTCTGATTCAAAAAAGTTTTATGATTATGCAAATCATATTTTTTCTGATGAGAAAAATACTGAGAAACAAACTGAACTTCGAATTACCAGTAAATTTGGAGAAGAAAAACATTGTATTTGCAAACTTACTCCAATAAAGGGTTTTAATCAATGCATTGTTAGCCTTGCTGATATTACAATAAACAAAAGTAATGAACAAATGCTTATTGAAAGCAGAGAACAGTATAAGGCATTTCTTAATGCTATTCCAAATCTTATTTTTAATATCGACGAAAAAGGTAGAATTATTGATTCTCAGGATTTTAGGGATAGAACATTTAATTTCTTTGAGACTCATCCTTTAAAAGCTGTTTTTATTCATGAATTATTTAGAGCCGAAGTTGCCACAGATATTATCTTTCATAAAGACATCGCAATAAATTCAAATAAAACTACACAATTAGATTTTTGCCTATCAGACAACAATAAACTATTGTTTTTTGAAGCACAATTTGTACCTATAGGCGCAAAACAATTATTGTTTATAATTCATGACATTACCGAGAGAATTGAAAAGGACAGGACTATAAAAATTTTAGGACATGCTGTTAAAGAGGTGAGCGAATGCGTTAATATTACTGATGAAAATAACATTATACAATACGTAAATAAAGCCTTCCTAAAAACATATGGATATACTGAAACTGAGGTGATAGGGAAAAATGTTAATTTGATTGTTTCAAAAAATAATTCTGACAAACTACTCGACGATATTAAAGAAGCAAGATTAAAAGGATTTTGGCAGGGAGAATTATTAAATATCAGAAAAAACAAGAAAGAGTTTCCTGTATACCTATCTACTTCATTGCTGAATTCAAGTCACAAATGCAACTTTTTGTTTAATCAAATTTAATGATAAAAATTCAATTGGTGATAAGAACCCCAATTTTTTTCTTGGTCTGTTATTTAACTTGTGTTGAACATATTGAATTTGTTGATTAGTAATATTTTCAAAAGAAGACCCTTTAGGAAAGTATTGCCTGATAAGCCCATTTATATTTTCATTAGCACCTCGTTCCCATGAATGGTAAGGTTTAGCAAAAAAGAAGTCGATTCCCAAATCATTA
>JAGXRQ010000096.1 GCA_018335675.1 Bacteroidota bacterium
CCTTACCATTCATGGGAACGAGGTGCTAATGAAAATATAAATGGGCTTATCAGGCAATACTTTCCTAAAGGGTCTTCTTTTGAAAATATTACTAATCAACAAATTCAATATGTTCAACACAAGTTAAATAACAGACCAAGAAAAAAATTGGGGTTCTTATCACCAATTGAATTTTTATCATTAAATTTGATTAAACAAAAAGTTGCATTTGTGACTTGAATTCAGCTGGCCAAAATTACATTTTTAATTGTATTCCTTTTTGTAACTTTGTACAAATATCACGCTTAAACCTTTAGCGAATTTTTCAAATTAATATCCTTATAAATTAACAATGGATAAAAACCGTAATAAAAAGTTTTTAAAGCTCCCCACACTTGGAGGAAAAAAAGGAATTATTAAGGATATTGTAATGGAAAATCTAATTTATCCAAAAGCAGCAATAGACAACAATATAGAAGGTGATGTAATTCTATCATACAAGGTTAATAATACCGGAGATGTTGTTGAATGCAAAGTAATCAAAGGAATTGGGTTCGGGTGCGACGAAGAAGCAATTAGGCTTGTTAAAATGCTTAAGTACGAAGAAGTGCACAACAGAGGTGTTAAAGTAACTACAAATAATAAAATAAAAATACCATTCAGGCTAAATAACGATAAAGGAGTCTCTCTTAATATAACTTACACAGAATCACCGATTGATAATGTTGAAGAAAAAGATAAACAAGGAAACACCTCATATAATTATACAATCTCAATTTAAAATGAAAAACAATTCAGTAGTTCGAATAACAAAAAGATTCGGGTTTGAAGCAGCTCATGTTTTACATGGATACGACGGCCTCTGCAAAAATATTCATGGACATAGTTACATATTATTCGTAACCCTAAAAGGAGTTGTATCAGATAAACTTGGAGATCCGAAACTCGGAATGCTAATGGATTTTTCCAATCTTAAACAAATTGTAAAGGATAATATAGTTGATGTTTTCGATCATTCATTAATGCTTATGAATGAAAGTGCTCCTATACATAAACAACTCGGGATATGTGATGAATCAAGGGTTATTGTTTTGCCATTCCAGCCAACATGTGAAAACCTGATTGTTTATTTTGCAGAAATACTATCACAAAAGCTACCAAAAGGGATAACTCTTCATAGCCTAAAACTCAATGAAACAGAATCTTCTTATGCTGAATGGTTTTATGAAGATAATCAATAAAAAAAGGTGCACCTATTCGGTAGCACCTTTTCCCACAATTAATAACCACAAAAACTAATACACTAAAAAACCAATTGAGAACTTGGCATTATTTTAATGTAAGCTTGCCTCGATACAAAAGTATACATATTTTCAACTTCAACAAGGCAAAAAAGAACAAATTGCTGTTAAATAAAGTTAAACCCCTAATGCATTCATTCTGAATAGATTTACTTTGTTTTTTGTTATATTTGAAAACAAAAAATCAAGTATATTTACAAATAAAATTTTACGTTTAAAATTATATCATTGCATTATATTTTTGCTTCATTTTTTGGTTTTTATAAAATACTGTGAAAAAGAACATTATACTTCTGGTAATTATTGCAATAACAGTTGCTCTGCTAGGACTTATTGGCATACAGCTATATTGGATAAGGAACGCTGTTGCAGTAAAAGAAGCAAACTTCGAGAGAGGTGTAGGAGAAGCTGTTACTGCGTCAATTTATAAGTATAACAAGATAATTCTGGCAAAGAAGTTATTGTATCAAGACAGGCAAACACAACAAATTAAAGAAATCTTCTCAAACTTTGATTCTATAAATAATAATCAAGCTCCCCGTCAAGTAATATCTGATAACCAAAAAGAGTTTCAAACTAAAGATACAGCAATAATATCGATTGATGGCAGCTATTTCCTACATATTCATAAAACGCCAGACAATGTATCATATAATCCGGAAGCAAACTACCTAAAACAACATTCAACACAAGAATTTCTAAAATCAGCAGGATACCTTAGGCCGCCTTTTAATCAGGGAGATGAAGCACAAACCCTTATAGAAAGAAGCAAAATCATTAACGAATTGCTTGAAGACATTTTTGCTGATGATGAAAATTATCGGCTTTATGCTGAAATAAACAAATCCACTTTAGACTCATTAATTAAACTTGAACTATCAAATCAAGGAATTAACACCACCTTTGAATTTGGCATATACAATTCAGAGACTAATAGTTTGACAAAAGAAAAAACAGGAAGATATACCGAAGAGCTTCTTAGAGATGGCTATGTTTTTAGTCTGTTTCCAGGAACTATTTTCCATAATCCTGAATACCTGATTGTATATTTCCCATCTCAAAAGCACTACATATTGGCGCAAATGAATGCGATGTTAATTATTTCGACTGTGCTGATACTCGTTATTATTTTTTCATTCGGATACACTATTTTCACTGTTTTCAGGCAGAAAAAACTTTCCTTGATGAAAAATGATTTCATAAACAATATGACTCATGAATTAAAAACCCCTATATCAACGATTTCATTAGCTTGTCAGGCATTATCAGACAAAGATGTTTTAAAATCTGAAAAGCTTTATCAAAACTATATTAATATCATTGACGAGGAAAATCAGCGACTGGAAATGATGGCAGAGAAAGTTCTTCAAACTGCATTATTGGAAAAAGGTAGATTAAAGCTTAATATGGCATATATTGATTTGCATGACATTTTAAATGAGGCGATTAAGAAAATAGGCTTACAGGTTCAACGCTCAAATGGTTCGATTATTAAAAGTTTTAAAGCAAAGCAATCTGTTGTGAAAGTTGATAAGTTTCACGTGACAAATGTATTTTTCAACTTACTTGACAATGCGAATAAATACACAGAAGGAAAACCTGAAATAATAGTTACAACCGAAAATAACCATGAGGGTATTATCGTTAATGTTAAGGATAATGGCATTGGCATAAGTAAATCTAATCAGGTTAGGGTTTTTGAGAACTTACACAGAATTCCCACTGGTAATATTCATAATGTTAAAGGATTCGGATTAGGATTAGCTTATGTGAAAAACATAATTGAACTTCACAAGGGAGAGGTTTTATTAGAAAGTGAAATAAAAAAAGGCAGTACATTTACAATTTTTGTACCTTTCGGGAACAATTCAAACCTTTAAAATCAATCATAAAAATATTAAATATAACCCCTAATATCATAAAATATGGAAAATGACAAAATGAAAATCATGCTTGCAGAAGATGATCCAAACTTAGGCACAATTCTTAAAGCATACCTTGAAGCAAAAGGTTTTGGAGTAAAACTATTCGTTAACGGAGATGAAGCATTAAAGGCTTTTCTTAAAGAGCCATTTGAGTTTTGTATTCTTGATGTTATGATGCCTATTAAGGATGGCTTCACCCTTGCAAAGGATATCCGAAGAATTGATAAAAATGTTCCTATATTATTTCTGACGGCAAAGAATATGCAAGAAGATGTTATTGAAGGCTTTAAGGTTGGTGCTGATGACTATCTCACAAAACCATTCAGCATGGAAGAACTTCTTTTAAGAATTAATGCAATTAGCCGAAGAGCTGTACCTTCCAAAAATCAGGAAAGTCATAAAACTTTTTATCATATCGGAAAATACACATTTGATTTTTCAAGGCAAATACTTTCAATTGAAGGAGAAGACCTCAAACTTACCTCCAAGGAATCTAGCCTTCTTAAAATGCTTTGTGACAAAATGAATGATGTGCTTGACAGATCATTGGCTCTAAAAAGAATTTGGCTTGATGATAATTATTTCAACGCAAGAAGCATGGACGTATATATAGCTAAGCTTCGTAAATATCTCAAAAAAGACCCAACTGTTGAGCTACTTAATGTTCACGGAAAAGGCTTTAAACTTATTGCAGGAGAATAATTTTGTTGATTTATAAAACAGGCAAGCCCTTTCTGTTAAATGAATATTGCAGATAGAAAAATACATACTCTTACAGAACTTGCAGCCAGTATAAGAAGTGTAATTGAAAAGAATTACACTTCTTCTTATTGGGTAAAAGCAGAAATTGCCAAAGTAAACCACTACCCAAGAAGCGGACATGCCTATCCGGAGCTAGTGGAAAAGAATGATAACAAAGTTGTAGCACAATTTAGATCAACAATTTGGGCAAATGACTTCCGAGATATAAATAACATATTTATTGAAGTTACAGGGGAACCGCTAAAAGATGGCATGGAAATTCTTTGCAGGATAACTGTCGGATTTCATGCAATTTACGGACTTTCTCTAACAATAATTGAAGTTGAACCCTCTTATACACTTGGACAAATGGCTTTGGAAAAAACCAAAACCATAGAGCAATTAAAACAAGAGGGAATATTCAACAACAACAAAAAGCTTATATTTCCTTTGCTCCCAAGGAAAATTGCTGTTGTTTCGGTTGAAACAAGCAAGGGATACAGCGATTACATTGAAATTCTACGAAGCTTTGAGGGCAAATACAAACTGTTTAACAAACTATATCCGGCTATACTTCAAGGAGAGCAGGCAATTAAAACTATATTGCAACAATTAAGGTATATTAAAAATGTTGCTGATATTTTCGATGTGGTTATTATAATTAGAGGAGGTGGGGGTGACATTGGATTAAATTGTTACAACAACTACGAGCTTGCCAAAGAATTAGCCAATTTCCCAATCCCAGTTATTACCGGAATTGGACACTCTACAAATGAAACTGTTTGTGAAATGGTAAGTCATATTAACAAAATAACACCTACTGATGTAGCATATTTTTTACTGGGGCATTTTGAAGAATATTCTCAAAGAATTGAAGCGGCAAAACAAAATGCGATTGCTCAATCGAAAAGAATAATTATGATTGAGAATCAAAAGTTAAATCACATTGGCAAAACATTGGCAAGGAGCTCTCAAAATCTTAGCTCCAATAATAATAACAATATTTCATCACTTACAAGATCACTCAAAATTGCGTCAAATTCGCTAATTAAATCACAAACAAGCAAAACACTATTGCTGGAAAATCATATTAAACTTACAGACCCAATAAATGTGCTAAAAAGAGGTTATTCAATAAGCAGCATTAATGGGGAAATTATAAAATCATCAAAAGATTTATCAACCGGACAGGCAGTAACAACAAAACTTTTTGATGGTAGTTTTGAAAGTGTAATATCAAAAACTAAAAAAAATGACTGAAAAAAAAATAAGCTATTCAGAGGCAATAGAAGAATTGGAAATAATAGTTGAAGACATTGAAAATGAAAATATATCTATTGATTTGCTGTCGGAAAAAGTTAAGAGAGCCGCAGAGCTTATAAAGATCTGCAAAGAGGCTTTAAAAATTACTGACGAAGAAGTGAATAAAATATTGGAGGAATTAAACTCATAATGTTATTTTTGCAAAGTTTAAGTACTTTTTTTGTTTAAAACAAGTTACTAAGTAATTATGATTAGATTTTTTGCAATTTTTACTTTGTTGATAATCACTTCACTTTCACTGCTGGCACAAAGCACATCAGAAAACAGCCGCTCTGTTATTGTTAATGACCCTCTGATTGAGAAACTGATGGAATTGCACAGAAACTCCAATGTTAGGGACAAAGGCATTTCAGGCTATAGAGTTCATATATACACAGACTCAGGCATTAGATCAAAATTGCGCACTGATAATGCAAAAGCTGAATTTGATGAAAAATATCCTGAAATAAGCTCCTATATCACATACGACGAGCCTAATTACAGACTTAGAGTTGGAGATTTCAGAACAAGGCTCGATGCAACCAGATTTTTAAACAGAATAAAAAGAGAATATCCGGCTGCATATATTGTTCCAGAGAAGATCAATTACCCTCCATTTGAATAAAAAAACCCGGATTATCAAAAAGACAACCCGGGCAATTCTCAACATACATTGAACTAATTCTTATCAATCGCATTCAAATCTTCAAACGCAACGATTAATCTTGCTTTCATAGTTTCTTCACCTTTTCTCAACCAAGCTCTTGGATCATAGTATTTTTTGTTTGGCTTATCATCTCCTTCAGGATTTCCTATTTGCCCCTGAAGATATCCTTCATTTTTAACGTAATAATTTTTAATACCTTCCCAATAAGCCCACTGAGTATCTGTGTCAATATTCATTTTTATAACACCGTATGAAATTGCTTCCCGAATTTCTTCTCTGCTTGATCCGGAACCACCATGAAAAACGAAATTAACAGGCTTTTCTTTAGTATTAAATTTTTGGTTGATATAATCCTGAGAATTTTTAAGAATAACTGGTTCGAGCTTAACATTTCCAGGCTTATACACCCCGTGAACATTACCGAAAGAAGCAGCTATTGTAAATTTATCGGAAACACTACTGAGAGCTTGATACATTTTCGCAACTTCCTCAGGCTGAGTATAAAGCCTTGAACTTTCAATTCCGGTATTATCAACACCATCTTCTTCGCCACCAGTAACACCAAGTTCAACTTCGAGTGTAATACCCAATTTAGACATTCTTTCCATATATCTTTTGCAAATCTCAATATTTTCCTCAAGTGATTCTTCACTTAAGTCGAGCATATGAGAACTATACAAAGGCTTTCCGAATGCTTTAAAATGCTTTTCACTTGCATCAAGCAATCCGTCAATCCAAGGAAGTAATTTCTTCGCGGCATGGTCGGTATGAAGAATAACTCTTACTCCATATTCTTTTGCAAGAAGATCTATATGATATGCTCCTGAAATTGCACCAATTATAGTTGCTTTCTGATTTTCATTGGGTAAAGATTTTCCGGCATAGAACTGAGCTCCGCCATTTGAAAACTGAATTATTACAGGTGAATTAGCATCACGAGCTGCCTCCATAACAGCATTTACCGAATTCGTTCCAATTACATTTACTGCCGGCAAAGCAAACTGCTGAGCCTTTGCAATTCGAAATATCTCTTGTACATGATCTCCGGTAACTAATCCGGGCTCTATGTGACCAAAGTTTTTTACTGACATAACATCTTACTTTAATATGAATAATTTCATGATTTTTTTTGCAACAACTACAAATTTAAAGTTTTTTATACACAATTCACAGTAACAATTTCATAATTTTCTCAATATTTGACTGTTTGAGAAAACATATTATTGTTATATAATTCTCAGTTAATAAATTGATTAATTTTATAGGCCGAAAGCATAAGAATATTAAAATTCTTACGTTAGAGAATAAACTATTCTAAATTCATTAACCAATTTATTAAACAAAATGAAAAAGAACATTTTAATGATTCTGATTGCAATTTCAATGATTGCATGTCAGGGTGTTAGCAAAGAAGAACACGAAAAACTACTTAGTGAAAAAGAAATTCTGGAAGATGAGATAAAAGAAAGAGACAACTCTCTTAATGAATTCTTTTCCACATTAAACAACATTGAGGAAAATCTGGCCATTATTAAATCAAAAGAGAACATCATTTCTAAAGAAACTAGCAGAAGTCTTGAAGGCAGAGAAAATGTTAGAGATCGAATCAATGAAGACATTATGCTAATAGGTGATTTAATGGAGAAAAACCGCCAACTTATTGTGAAGCTTAATCAAAGTCTGAAAAAATCAAATGCAAGAGTTCAGGAGCTAGAAAATATGGTTACTCGTCTTACTGAACAGCTTGAAGAAAAAGAGATTGAAATATCAGTATTAAAAGATGAGCTCGCAAAATTAAATTTGAAGGTAGATTTCCTTACTACTAAAATAGACGACCTAGAGGAAGAGAAAAAAGAAAAAGACAAACAAATTGACCAGAAAGTGTCAGAATTAAACACAGCGTTTTATGCAATTGGCTCGCGCAAAGAACTTACTGATCAAAAAATTATTTCAAGAGAAGGAGGTTTTCTTGGATTAGGTAAAACGTCTGTACTTCAACCTGATTTTGATACTTCATATTTTACAAAAGTTGATATAACCAAAACGCCTCAAGTAACAATTGTAGGGAAAAATCCAAAGCTGGTTACCAGTCACCCAACAGAAGCCTACTCCATCAGAAAAGATGGAGAAATACATTACTTGGATATTAAAAATCACGAAAGATTTTGGAGTGCATCCAAGTATCTTGTAATTATGATTGAATAATATTTTTAAGAATTTAGTTCAAAGTTTTTTTATAGTTTTGCGCTGCGTAAGATTATTTATTAATAATCTTACGCAGCTATTTTGTATGGTATCAAATTTAACAACAGACAAATGAAAAGAAGCATCATCAAAGACCTTTTGCAAGAAGGAAGCAAGCTAATAAACCAGCAAGTTAACATTAAAGGTTGGGTAAGAACAAAGAGAGGAAATAAAAATGTTGCATTTATTGAAGTAAATGATGGATCAATAATTCATAATATTCAGGTTGTAATTGATCTTGCTGAATATAACGATGAAGCAACAATGAAGAAAATCTCAACAGGTGCTTGTATCTCAGCAACCGGAGAACTTGTTGCGTCTCAAGGTCAAGGTCAATCTTTTGAAATTCTTGGCAAATCAATTGAAGTTTATGGTGAAGCTGATCCGGAAAAATATCCTTTACAGAAAAAAGGCCACACACTTGAATTTCTTAGAGAGATAGCACACCTTAGGCCAAGAACAAACACATTCGGAGCAGTACTTAGGCTAAGACATGCTTTGTCATTTGCCATTCATAAGTTCTACAACGATAATGGCTTCTATTATTTGCACACCCCAATTATTACAGGTTCTGATTGCGAAGGCGCCGGTGCAATGTTTAGAGTTACAACCCTTGATTTAAATAATCTGCCAAAAACTCCCGAAGGAAAAATTGATTATGCCCAGGATTTCTTTGGGAAAGAAACCAACCTCACCGTTAGCGGTCAGCTGGAAGGTGAATTAGGCGCATTGGCACTGTCGAACATTTATACATTCGGACCAACTTTCAGAGCAGAAAACTCAAATACAACAAGACATCTTTCTGAGTTCTGGATGATTGAACCCGAAATGGCATTTTATGACATAAATGATAATATGGATCTTGCCGAAAGATTCCTAAAATATTTGATATCATATATTTTGGAAAACTGCAAAGATGATTTAGAGTTTTTACAAAAGATGTATGACAACGAATTGATTGAAAGACTAAGCTTTGTTGTAAATAACACTTTTGAAAGGCTAACATATACTGAAGCTATTGACATCCTAGTAAAATCAGGACAATCGTTCGAATTTCCGGTTAAATGGGGTGTTGATTTGCAATCGGAACATGAAAGATATCTTGTTGAAAAACACTTTAAGAAACCTGTTATTCTTACTAATTATCCAAAAGACATTAAAGCTTTCTATATGAAACTTAATGATGATGGAAAAACTGTAAGAGCAATGGATGTTTTATTCCCAAAAATTGGAGAAATTATCGGCGGATCGCAAAGAGAAGAAAATTACGATAAATTGCTCGGAAGAATTAAGGAAATGGGAATTCATGAAAATGATGTTTGGTGGTACCTGGAAACAAGAAGATTTGGGACAGCACCACATAGTGGATTCGGACTAGGTTTTGAAAGGCTGATGCTCTTCATTTCCGGCATGGGGAATATTAGAGATGTTATTCCATTCCCTAGAACACCTCAAAATGCAGACTTTTAAAACACTGTTGTAATTATTGTCTTGATTTTTAGATACATATATGTGATTTGATTATTTTTTCACATCTATTGATATTAGTCATTTTCAACTGATTTTGTATTGTTTTTTTTATTAACTTGGTATCATAATTATCTAATTGGACTAAAAGAAATTCTCTATGCTAAAGCAGACTTTACAGCAAAAGATGTTGCAAAAACTTTCGCCTCAGCAAATTCAACTTATGAAATTGCTTCAGGTGCCCACTGCTATGCTGGAACAAAGAATAAAACAGGAAATTGAAGAAAATCCTGCATTAGAAGAAGGAGAAGACACCGATGAGTTCGAAGATCTTAACATAGATAATTCTGAAGAGTTTGAAGCTACTCTTGATAGTGATTCTGAAAATGAGGATGCTGATGATTTTAATGAAACTGAAATAGATTCTGATAATGAATTTGACATAACCGATTATATTGAAGAAGACGACACACCTCTTTATAAACTGACTATTAACAACACAAGCCCCGACGAAGAAAGAAAAGATATTCCTTATTCAGCTGGCATTAGCTTTAACGATATGCTAACTTCCCAGCTTGGCTTGAAAAAACTTAGTGAAAGAGAATATAATATTGCATCTGTAATCGTTGGCAACATAGATGATTCGGGCTATTTACAAAGAAGCATTGAGGCACTGGTAGATGATCTTGCATTTTCTTTAAATATTGAAACTAATACAGAAGAAATTCTCAGACTGCTTCAAATAATTCAAGAATTTGACCCCGCTGGTGTTGGTGCTAGAGATTTGCAAGAATGCCTTTTGATTCAACTAAAGAGAAAACCCAACAGAACACCCGAAATCGAAAATGCAATTCTTCTCATTGAAAAAAGTTTTGAAAGTTTTACAAAAAAACATTTCGATAAAATAAAGCAAAGGCACAACTTTTCTGATGAAGAGCTCAAAAGTGCAATTGATGAAGTATTAAAACTAAACCCAAAGCCCGGCAACTCAATTGTTGAGACTCAAAAGCTCACACAATATATTGTTCCGGATTTTACAATTACAACCTACGATAATCAGCTCGAGCTTACATTAAATTCTCGAAACGCTCCTGAGCTAAGGATAAATCGCACATATGCCGAAATGCTTGAAACGATGGCTGAAAAAAAAGCAAAGGCCGATAAGCGACAAAAAGAAGCCTTGATGTTTGTAAAACAAAAGCTCGACGGTGCAAGATGGTTTATAGATGCAATTAAACAAAGACAGAATACTCTGATGGTTACTATGGAAGCTATAATGGAATATCAAAAAGAGTTCTTTCTTACCGGAGATGAAACAAATCTAAAACCAATGATTTTGAAAGACATTTCAGAAGTTGTTGGCCTTGACATCTCCACAATATCAAGAGTTGCAAACTCCAAATATGTTCAAACTCCATATGGAACTTACCTTTTAAAATACTTTTTCTCAGAATCTCTGCAAAACGATGCAGGGGAAGAGGTTTCGACAAGAGAAGTAAAGAAAATTCTTGAAGAATGCATTGGAGAAGAAAACAAGAAGAAACCACTTACCGACGAAGAACTAGCTGCCATACTTAAAGAAAAAGGCTACAATATTGCAAGGCGAACTGTGGCAAAATATCGCGAACAGCTGGATATCCCAGTGGCAAGGCTAAGAAAAGAGCTGAATTAATGGACAAAATTGAAACAATAATTGCTAGAATATTCTCCTCCGTGTTTCATCCACTGGTTGTTCCAACCTTAGGAATATTCATCCTGTTTTCTCTTAACACTTATATTAGCTTTTCTATTCCATCGGTTTCGCAAAGAATAATTCTTTTAATAGTCATTTTTAATACTGCAATTGCACCTGTTGTTTCAATTTTTATGCTTAAAAGAATGAAAATTGTAAAAAGCATACTCCTTGAATCGAGAGCCGAAAGAATTATACCAGTATTTATTACAGGATTATTTTACTTTTTTACTTTTTGGGTATTAAAACAAGCACAGCTTCCATTTATTATTTACTTTTTCATCCTCAGCGCAACCATAATAATCTTCCTTGTTCTGATAATTACATTTCACTGGAAAATAAGTATACACATGACATCTATAGGCGGGCTAACAGGTTTTCTTGTGAGTGCATCAATGATATTAAAAACTGAAATTCCAATAATTATTATCTCAGCCATAATTATCAGCGGACTGCTTGGATACAGCAGAATTAAACTTAAAGCCCATACTCCTACTGAAATCTATGCAGGCTTCATATTGGGCTTCAGTTTAATAATTATATTAACTATAATTTTTACCTGATTTTAAAAAAGGATAAGTGTTAGACCTAAACTTATCGGGGTCATTTCCTCAACACTATTTCCGGAGAATACACTTTTAAGCGGATAAAAGCCAAAAACATTTATTCTTCCATAGCCTATTCTTGCAGTAATTCCATAAAAAACATCATCAACATTACCAAGGCTATATTCTCTGAATTTCACATCATAATTATTTCCGGCTAAATCTTTTCCAGAGTATTTACTGTAACCACTAACTAAGTAACCGGCTTTGAATCCTGCATGAATACGTAATGTTTTAGGAAGAGAGCGAACAAAAAATCTTGCCTCAATAGGAATACCAATATAATTTAAGCTAATCTTCGATTTTTTAACCTTTATACCATCATCAATAGCAACAAAATCAAAAACATCTGTTGTGCCAACCCTGGTGTAGATATGGCTTTTTGTATAAAAATTATGACTTGTATAATTTAAGCCTGCTGCAACACTGAAATTTGATTTTGCAATAGGATAATCATAAAACCAACTAATAGAAACTCCCCTATCAAGTGATCCCGACTTAATTTCTGCAGGTTTGTTTTGCCAAATATCTGTGAATGTTTCAATAATAAATTTATCTTGAGGGCGCATTCTTGTTTTAATGCTTGTGGCAAATGAGCTTACCCCCATTACTATAAGTAGTGCAAAAACGATTAATTTTTTCATTTTGAGAGAGTTTTATGTTATTTTATACCTTATTTCACTATAATTTCAACATTAAACAACAAATTTACAAAAATCTGAAGCCTTTTAAAAGAATTATAACCAATTTATTCAATAACTCTTGTTGTTCTTACAATTGATGCCCCATAAAAAAGGCCGAAAGCATCATTAGAAATATTTCCTCTTGGAGTTTTGCCACTGCCTCCCATTGGGCCAGCGCCGCCTGTCTCAAAAAATATTTCAAGAATATAAGCATATGCATCTTTTGGAATACTATGTACTTCGAGTGTCACAGTATCACCTTGCTGAAGATTGAACTTATTAAACCAAGCATCAACCTCAAACCCAAATATATATATACCGTCAATAAAATCATCATTTGTGAATGTAATATTCTTCAATGAATCTGTCATTAAAACACCATTTTTATAAATATGGTACAAATAATTATCACCTTTTCCCGCAGGTTCCATTCCAAAATACAGAACTCTGAATGATTCCATAAAAGGCTCCCATCGAAATGCTATTGAATCAACAACCGGGCTTCTTCTAATTTCAGAAGAAGCTTCATGCTTTTTGCCATCATAATCTATTTGTAAAAGATATGATTCTCCAATTTCTCCGTAAACTTTCTCTGTAGTTTGATAAATTCCGGGCTCAATTTCTTCAAAAAGAAATACTTCACCTGATCCGGAAATAATTTTAACTGTTGCCCCAACTGCCCTCGGCGTTTGTTCTTCTGTATAATACTGAATTGTTTTTGATAGTATAGCAATTTGATAAGTGGTGTCGTTGGTCAATTTAACATCAACAACTAATCTTTCATCTAAATCTCCTTGCAATATTATTTCAGTCTCCTCAACGCAGGAAGACAACAGAAAAACCAGTACTAAAATTTTTAAAATTATCTTTCTCATATCTTTATTTTTATTTCTAATTTTTTATCAATCCCCCAATATTATCAATCTGCACAATCCATACAATCCTTAACCATGGTATATATCTCTTACTCCCGACATGACACTTTCAATCCATACAATCAACTCCCTATCCCCCTATACCCCTATACCCCTATAACCCTATACCCTTATACCCTTATACCCTCATACCTCTATCCCCCTATACCTCTAAAACTTAAAATTATAAGTAATAGCAGGTACAATACCAAATAAATAAACCATATATGGATCCTGCTGATAAGGATTATCTGCATTCTGCCTGAAAAAATACGAATAAGGATTTTTTCTATTATATGCATTAAATACTGATATATTCCACGACCCCTTCCACTTTCTATCTTTTCTTAAGCTTGTCAAAATTGTAGCAGAAACATCAAGCCTATGATAGTCAGGCAGTCGAGTACTGTTTTTTTCTCCAAAAACCGGAACAATTGTCCCCATATATTCATATCGTTGTATTGGCAATGTTATTGGTTTTCCTGTATGATAAACCCAACTTGCACCAATATTTATCCTTGGACTTATATCATAACTCAATACTATTGAAAGATCATGAGGCTTATCATAATTAGATACGTATGGCTTCCCTTGATTTATTCCTGGAATTTCACGATATGTTCTAGACCATGTATATGCTAACCATCCTGTTAGTTTACCTTTTGACTGCTTTAACAAGAACTCTAATCCATAAGACCAGGCATCTCCTGTTCTTATCTCTCCTTCTAGCAGAGGATTTAGAATTACATTGGCTTGTTCTTTAAAATCTATTTGATTCTCAATAGTTTTATAATAAGCTTCAACTGAAAAATTAACTTCATTATTTAAAAAATCTCTAAAATATCCGATTGCATATTGATTTGCAATTTGTGGTTTTACATTCGGGCTACTTGGAAACCATATATCCAAAGGAGAAGACATTTCAGTAAATATAGTTTGATGAAGATACTGTAGCATTCTGTTATAACTAGCCTTAACAGACTGATTGTCAGAAATCAGATATCTAATACCTAATCTTGGTTCCGGACCATGATAAGTATTATAAAAATCACCTTTGCCAAACTGTATTGTATCTGTTACATTATAATTTTCATCAAACTGATAAACGGTTGTTGGCCCTATACTTTGAAATATAGAATATCTAATTCCATATTCAACCAGAATATTATCAGATAAATTATGTTCATTTAACAAATATAAAGCAGACTCTAATGCATTACTTGTAGGCATTTCAAGCTTTTCAAATGTTGATTCTTCTCCTGATCCCTCAATAATGCCAGGATTAAAATTATGGTAGGCTGAGTGAACTCCAAATTTAATTGTGTTATTGGTGTTTAAAAACCATGTAAAATCATACTTAAAGTTAAATGCTTGTATATCACTTTTCCAGTCAAAATTTGTGGATCCCGATTTAAATCCCATCATGTAGTCAAAATTGCTATATATAAGTGAGAAATTTGAAAATATTTTACTATTAAATACATGATTCCAGCGAAAAGTAGATGTTGAATTTCCCCATCCAATTTTAAAATCCTCTCCGAGGCTCAAAACATCACGGCCGAAATAACCCGACAAATACAACCTATTATTATTGTCAATTCTATAATTTGCTTTTGCATTTAAATCATAAAAATAAAGCTGATTACCTCTTAAATTTGTATCAGTAGAAAGATAAAGAAATAAATCCGCATATGTTCTTCTTCCGGAAACCAAAAAACTGCTAACATCAGTCTGAATAGGGCCTTCAACTGTAAGCCTACTTGAAATTGTACCAATTCCGCCTGAACCTTCATACTTCTTATAGTTACCGTCTTTCATCCTAACATCTACTACAGAAGAAAGCCTACCACCATAATTTGCAGGTATTCCACCCTTAAATAATTGAACATCTTTTATTGCATCTGCGTTAAAAACACTAAAGAAACCCATAAGATGTGAAGCATTATAAACACTTGCCTCATCTAAAAGAATTAGATTCTGATCAACACTGCCGCCCCTTACAGAAAAACCGGTAGAGCCCTCTCCGGTAGAACTAACACCCGGCAATAATGTCAAAGTTTTTAAGATATCAATTTCTCCCATAAATGCCGGCAAAGCTTTTACTGCCTCCATTTGCAAAATATTTGCGCTCATTCTAATATCTGCAACATTACGATTTGCTTTCTCTCCTTCAATAACAACCTCTTCAAGAGATTGGCTCAAAGGCTCCATATCTATATTAAGCTGAATATTTCCTTTTAAATCAATTTTGAGAGATTTTCTCAAATATCCAAGATATGATACATTAAATGTATAGTTTCCTTTTGGCAACGTAATGCTATAAAAACCATATACATTGCTTACAACTCCCGTAGATATTTCGGGGATATAAATGGCTGCTCCTATTAGGTCTTCACCTGTTGAAGCATCTTTTATATATCCAGTTACGGAATATGTATCTCTTAAATTCTCTGCTTCGGCTCTGGATAAAACAAAAACAAAAAACATTAGAAATAAAATCTTTATAAATTCTTTACTCATATATAATTGCATTTGCTTGTGTTGTTTAATCTTTAACTTCTATTCCTTAACAAAAAACCTATTCCTTTTGTTCTAATTATAAATATATTTATTTTTAATCAGCGTTCTTTTATGTTTTTTATTTGATATGAAATAAATATTTTAACAACCAAAGCAAAAGTAAATACCTTTATGCAAGATATTTTATTGTTTTTATAAAATTTTATTAATCAATTGCATTTTGCACATATTTGATAATCAGTTGATTGCAAAACATGCCGTAGTAATTTGGATGTTTTTTTACTAAAAATATAAATTATAGGGTTTTACTACTTCGTTAATATCATTTTTTTTTTAATTTAGCAACTTAATAAGAAGTCTTTTTTCAAAACTCAAAAAGTCTGTATATGAAACTTAATGTAGGTTTAATCAAGTCAGTCCTTAATGTTTACGATGAGATGTCTCAAAATGGTATCAATATTGTTTATTTGGGGGAATTTCATCATCAAATTACTAAAATGTTCACTGCTATGGCAGAAGATGACCTTGACAGAAAAGATGAAGAAAAAACTATTATCAGAAGAGTATATTCTGTAATGGTTGAAACTCTTCAGAATATGGCAAGACATAGCGATGAATTAGCTGACAAGTACAATATTGGCAGGGGTTTGTTTATGATCGGCAAAAAAGATGAATCATATTATGTTATTACCTCCAACAAAGTATCCAATGCGAAAGTAAAAACTCTTGAAGCTGCCCTTCTTGAAGTTAATGCAGCATCTAGAGATGAACTGAAGGATATGTACAAAAAACAAATGACTGACGGGAAAATTAGTGAAAAAGGTGGCGCAGGACTAGGCTTGATTGAGATAGCAAAAAGGACTCGCAACAAACTTGTATATGAGTTTCTTCCTTTAGATGAAAACAGTCAGTTTTTTATTTTAAAAGCTGAAATTAATGCTAAAAAAATCGATTGCTAATTTTTCAAGCATCATTATATATAGCAAAAGAGAGCTAATACATGTCTGTTGACATTTTAGAAACTCCAATAGAATATTTAAAGGGGGTCGGACCACAAAGGGCTGACCTTCTTAAAAAAGAAGTCGGGATATTTACCTTTAAAGATTTGCTGCATCTTTATCCTTTCAGATATATAGATCGCAGCAAATTTTATTTTGTAAAAGACATAACCGAAGATTTGCCTTATATTCAACTTAAAGGCTATATTTCAAATATTCAACTTCACGGTGGAAAAAGAACCACCAGAATGACGGCGAGGTTTTCAGACTCTACCGGAATTATTGAACTTATTTGGTTTAAAGGATTTAAGTGGCTTAAAGATGCTTTTAAGCCGGAAACTGAATACATAGTATTTGGCAAACCAAATCGTTTTGGACCTAAATACAACATTGCTCATCCCGAAATTGAAATTGTAAACCCGGAGGCTATTTCTCAAATGTCGTCAATGCAACCTGTATATAGCTCTACGGAGAAGCTCAAAGCTAAAGGACTTGACAGTAGGGGAATAAGCAAGTTGCTAGGTAATTTAATCCCAAGAATAGAAAATCATCTGCAAGAAACTTTAAATGAAGATATAATCTCTCAACTAAAATTACTGCCACGAAAAGAAACACTAATAAATATACATTTCCCAGAAGAACCTCACACTCTTAACAAAGCTATTGCAAGATTAAAATTTGAAGAATTGTTTTTTCTTCAGTTAAGTCTATTGAAAACAAAAACTGATAGAGAGATTAAACTTAAGGGATATTTATTTAAAGATTTAGGAGATTCTTTTCACAGTTTTTTCAATAACAACTTGCCTTTCGAGCTTACCAATGCTCAAAAAAAGGTATTAAAAGAGATTCGTTCAGACACTTTATCAGGAAAGCAAATGAACAGACTGCTGCAAGGTGATGTTGGCAGTGGTAAAACTATTGTTGCAGTAATGACAATGCTAATGGCTTTGGATAATGGATTTCAAGCCTGCATTATGGCACCTACTGAAATCTTGGCTCAACAGCATTATAAAAGTATCCTGAAACTGCTAAACGGTTTAAATATTAGTATTGAAATTCTCACAGGATCTACAAAACAAGCAGAAAGAAGAAGAATTCTCGGTGAACTTATTTCAGGGAAAATAAATATTCTAATAGGCACTCATGCCTTAATTGAAGAGGATGTTAGTTTTAAGAACTTAGGAATTGTTGTAATTGACGAACAGCATAGATTTGGAGTGGCACAAAGAGCAAAGCTTTGGGAAAAAACAAGCAATCCCCCGCATGTATTAGTCATGACTGCTACCCCAATTCCCAGGACATTAGCAATGACTCTTTATGGAGATTTAGATGTGTCAGTAATTGACGAACTTCCTCCGGGAAGAAAAGCCATAAAAACCATTCATCAATACGACTCTGCTCGCCTGAAAGTATTTGGATTTATGAAAGAACAAATTAAGTTGGGACGACAAATTTATGTTGTTTACCCACTTATTAAAGAGTCTGAAAAACTTGATTTAAAGTTTCTTGAGGATGGTTATGAAAGTATTGTAAGAGAATTCCCTTTGCCCAAGTATATAGTTAGCATAGTTCACGGAAAATTAAAAACTGCCGATAAAGAATATGAAATGCAGAGATTTGTAAAAGGAGAATCTCATATAATGGTTGCAACTACAGTGATTGAAGTTGGAATTGACGTTCCAAACGCCTCAGTTATGATAATTGAAAGTGCTGAAAGATTTGGATTATCTCAACTCCATCAGCTAAGAGGAAGAGTTGGCAGAGGCGCAGACCAGTCTTATTGTATATTAATGACTGGCAACAAATTAAGCAATGATGCAAAGCAAAGAATACAAGCAATGGTTAATTCAAATGACGGCTTTGAAATAGCCGAAATGGATCTAAAATTAAGAGGACCGGGCGACATTCAAGGAACACAACAAAGCGGGATTGTAGATCTTAAAATTGCAGATATTGCAAAAGACGAAAAGATTTTAAAATTTGCCAGAGATGTTGCAAGAAATATTCTTGAGAAAGACCCTGAGTTATCAAGCGATAATAATAAAACAATTGCTCAGACTTTCAAAAAAATATACAAGCATAAGAGCAGATGGAGCAGAATAAGTTAAAAAAAAAGGGGCGTATGCCCCTTTCTCATTTTAAATCAAACTTTTAATCCATGAATTGAAAAACAATCGGCATTGCAAACTGAGTCCTAACAGTTTGATTGTTTTGCTTGCCGGGAATCCATTTAGGCATTATGTAGGTTACTCTTATTGCTTCTTCGTCACAGCCGCCTCCAATACCTCTTAAAACATGAGCATTTGTAATACTTCCATCTCTTTCAACAATAAACATAACTGTGACTCTTCCGCTTATCCTATTTTGTTTTGCAATTAAAGGATACTTGATTTCATTTCTTAAAAACTTTAGCCTTTCTGTTTCACCACCCGGATATTGAGGTGGAATTTCAACTCCCACAAATACCCTTGTTTCATCAACTTCAGGCTCAGTATCATCTATAAGCTGAAAAACAGGGACTGCATAATCAGTAATTGGGTCCTCAAAAACCACATCAGGCACATCGGGAGTATCGTTGGTGACAATTTCTATTGATGGACTAATAGGTTTTACAGGAGGTGGTGGTTCCTGTTTTGGATGTTCTATTTCAAAATCAGTATCTAAAACTAAAACAAGGTCGCCCGAAATATCAATCTTTGGTCTTTCACTTTGTTTCCATTCGAATGCCAATAATGTAACAATAAGAGCCAGTATAATGCCTATTTGAAGAAAAATGCTCTTTTTCTTTTCTAGGTTTGCCTTTTCTGATTTTTTTGTTTCCATAACACTAAGATTTTGTGGTTAATACTGTGTGTTTACTTCATCTTTGTATGAAAACGAATAAAATTGTTATTATGTTGTATGTTAAAATGTTAAAAAAAAGGGCCGGATTATTTCCGGCCCTTTATATGTATATTCTGAGTATATTTAGTTCAAAACAAATCTGATTGGCATTCTATACTGAACCCTAACAGGTTGATTTCTTTGTTTACCAGGCTTCCATTTTGGCATATTTCTAACAACCCTAACCGCTTCTTCATCGCAGCCACCGCCAATACCTCTAATCACTTGCACATTGGTAACGCTTCCATCTCTTTCTACAACAAATGTTACGAACACAGAACCGGCTATACCAGCTTCGCGAGCAATAACAGGGTATCTGATATTGTCTCTTAAATATCTCATCATAGCTTCCTGTCCACCAGGATATTCAGGATTTTCCTCAACAATTTCAAAGATATAGTCTTCGTCAACATCTTCCTCTTCCTGAACTATGGGGACAAACTCTCTAACTACAGTTTCAATTGTTGCTTCCACATCAATTTTAAAATCATCATCAATTTCCACATCATCATCAACAATGATTAACTCCGTAGATGGCTCTGGTGGAGGTGGTGGAGGTGGGTCTTCAGGACGAGTGATAGGAATATCTTCCTCCTCTATATTGTCCATTTCAAATGTACCTAGGTCATAATCAATTCTTTCATATTGCTTCCATTCAAAAGCAACCAAAACCACAACCAAGGTAGCAATAAGACCTATTTGAAGAAAAATGCTTTTTTTCTTCTCAATATCTGCTTTTGGTGATTTCTTCAATTCCATATTAGTGTCTATTATTTTGTTAATTAACGGCTATGACTAAATTTTATTATATGTCAATCACAATATACAAAGTTAGCAAAAAAATAAATATTGCTGATTCTATTTTTCTAAAAACTTAAAAACTTTAATAATTCTTGTGTTTTTAGTAAATTTAAAAGCTATTATTCCAAATACTGTCCCAGCTGTATTGGCTATAAAATCCCAAAAACTTCCTGTCCTTTCAGTCAATAACAACTCTTGAAACATTTCTGTTATTGCACCATAACCAAGCCCCAACAAAAAAACAATCCAAAGATGTTTTCTGACATTGGAAAACTCTAAATTTTTTTTGTCTTTTAAAAAGAATCCAATACTTAGTAAGAACGCAAATACACAAAACAAGGTTGTGTGAACTATTTTATCAAAATGAGGTATATCAAAAAAACTGCTCTCATCAGAACTAACCGGAACGCTGATTAGGACAAAAATAATCAACCCCCAAATAACAGAAGGCAGAAAGAACCTGAAAGCCATATTAATTGAACACTCCGATTTAGCCTAAAAGCTCACTGTATTTGTCAGCAGTAAGAAGCTCTTTTGTTTGTGAAAGATCAGTAAGTTTAATTTTTACAATCCAGCCTTTTCCATAAGGATCTTTATTTACAACATCAGGTGATGCTTCAATTTCAGAGTTAAACTCTAAAACCTCTCCTGATACCGGCATAAATAAATCTGACACTGTTTTTACAGCCTCAATTGTTCCAAAAGCTTCTTCTTTATTTAAAGTTTCTCCGACAGTGTTTACTTCAATGTAAACAATGTCGCCCAACTCGCCCTGAGCAAATTCAGTGATGCCTACATAAGCTTCATCACCTTCAATTTTAAGCCATTCGTGATCTTTAGTGTAAAGTAAATTTCCAGGATATTTCATAATTAAATGATATTTAATGTAATTGTATGAGTTATTGATTAGCTTTCAAAAATACAATCTTTTTTCCAACAAAAAAATCAGATTTTATTTAATTATGTTATTTTTTTAAAGTAGCCCTAAATCAAGCAGTGCAGCATCCGACATATTATCTTTTGTCCAAACAGGCTCAAAAACCAACTTAACTTCAACTTTATCAACTCCTCCAACTGTTTTTACTATATCTCTGACGTCAACAATAAGCTGGTCAGCTACCGGACAATTGGGATTTGTTAATGTCATAACAATCTGAACATTCGAACTATCATCAATATTAATTTCATAAATCAACCCCAAATCATATACATTTACAGGAATTTCAGGGTCGAAAACTGTCCTAAGAGCAGTGATGATTTTTTTCTCTAGAGGCTTTTGTTTAGATTCTTCCATTTTACTGATTTTGCATTTTTGTTTTAAAAGCCAATGCGTACAATTTCATTTGCTTTATCATATTTACCAACCCATTGGAACGAGTCGGGGAAAGATGTTCTTTCAATCCTATCTTTTCTATAAAATCTAATTCTGTATTTATAATGTAATCAGGAGTTTGATTAGTTAAAACTCTAATAAGCAAATGAACAATTCCCTTTGTTATCAATGCATCACTATCTGCGGTAAAAACAACCTTGCCCTCATCAAGCTTTGCATGCAACCAAACCTGAGATTGACAGCCTTTTATCAAATATTGCTGCTCCTTATATTGAGGGGCAATTTCCTGAACAGATTTTCCAAGCTCGATTATATAATTGTACTTATCTAACCAGTCGTCAAACATCTCAAACTCCGAAATAATCTCTTGTTCTATTTCTTTTATTGTCATAAAGCTGATTTATTTATAAACACCGATTTTTTCAACCAACAAAATTCTGAGTTAATTTCAAAATTCTTCTTTGCGTGCCCTTTGCGGAATCTCTTTGCGGAATCTCAGCGCTTCTTTGCTTCATAGTTATTAGATTGTTACGCAGAGTTACGCAAAGTTTCGCAAAGTTTCGCAGAGGGTTTTCTAAAACTAAATTCGTATCCAATTCGTAATTCGATGAAATAATACTATTTCCCAGAGAATTACACAAAGTAATCACATCAACTCATTATCACATTATCATATTGGCATATTGACATATTGGCACATTATCACATTGGCAAATTACCCAAACATCTCCCTCACCTTCTCCAAAGCTTTTATAAAGATATCAATTTCTTCCTTAGTATTATAAACTGAAAATGAAGCTCTTATTGTACCCGGAATACCGAAAAAATCCATCACAGGCTGCGCGCAATGATGACCTGTTCTTACGGCAATACCCAACTTATCGAGTATTGTGCCAGCATCATAAGGATGAATGTCTTCAAAGACAAAAGAAATCAGACTTGCCCTGTTTTTTGCATTTCCAATAAATCTTATTTTTTCAAATTTTTGAAGTTTGCCGTATGCATAATGCAAGAGCTCATCTTCAACATTAGCGATATTCTCTATTCCTGTTTTTTGAACGAACTGAATAGCTGCTTCCAATCCCAACACTCCGGCTACATTTGGCGTTCCGGCTTCAAACTTAAAAGGAAGTTCATTAAATGTTGTTTTCTCGAAAGTAACATCCTTAATCATTTCTCCACCGCCCTGATAAGGAGGCATTTTCTCAAGCCATTTTTCTTTTCCGTATAGCACTCCAACGCCCATTGGTCCATAAATCTTATGAGCCGACATACAGTAGAAATCACAATCAAGCTCTTGTACATCAACTTTTAAATGAGAAACAGCCTGAGCACCATCAATTAAAACAGGAATATTTTTCGCGTGGGCTTTCTTTATAATTTCTTTTATAGGATTTATTGTTCCAAGTGAATTGCTAACATGTGTAATTGCAAAAATTTTCGTTTTTTCTGTTAACAGACTGTCAAGCTTATCCATTATCAACTCGCCATTCTCATCCATTGGAATAACTTTAAGATGAGCCGACTTTTCTTCGCAAACAAGCTGCCATGGAACTATATTGGAATGATGCTCCATTGCTGAAATCAGCACTTCATCATCCTGATTAAGAAATTTTTTCGCAAATGAACTTGCAACAAGATTTATTGATTCTGTAGTACCTCTTGTAAAAATAATTTCATGAGAATTCTCTGCGTTTAAAAACTTTTGTAAAGTTTTCCTTGCATTTTCGTAGGCTTCTGTAGCTTTCTGACTTAAATAATGCGCACCTCTATGAATATTGGAATTCTCGTTGGAGTAATAATCTGAAATTCTGTTTATAACAGATATGGGTTTTTGGGTTGTTGCTGCATTATCAAAATAAACAAGAGGATATTTCGAGATATGGGTTTTTAGAATAGGAAAATCATTTCTAATATGCTCAACATTAATCATAATAGCAGCTTTATATTTTGTTTAAATCTATGTCAAACACCGGAGATTCCCTGTCGTTACAGTGCAACAAACATTGATCGCAAATTGACAATTCACCTCTAAGTCTCTTCTGAACCATATTATCAATAGATTCTTTCAATGCAGGAATTGAAATGGCATTTACAACCTCCGATGCAAATGCATACATTAGCAGTTGTCTTGCAGTTTTTTCGCAAAGTCCACGTGAATGTAAATAAAACATTGCATTTGGGTCAAGCTGTCCAACAGTTGCACCATGACTACATTTCACATCATCAGCATAAATCTCGAGATGAGGCTGGGTAAAAACTTTTGCATCATCTGTAAGCAGAATATTCTTGTTATTTTGATAAGCCTGAGTTTTCTGAGAATCTTTTCTAACCATAACTTTACCACTAAAAACAGCCCTGGATTCATCATCAAGTATCCCTTTATAAAGCTGATTTGAAGTACTTTCAGCCTCAGCGTGGTCTACAAAAACCTGATTGTCAACGTGCTGAGCAGAGTCCACAAGATATAATCCGTATAATTCAGAATTACAGTTTTTGCCATTTATACCAACATCCACATAATTCTTAGTGAAGGCTCCATTTAATGTTAGGGCATTAGTTACAAGTGAACTTCCTTCTTTTTGCTTTATAAATAAATTGGTAAGCAAAGATGAGTTTTTGCCCATATTTTGCACTTTATAATGCTCATATTTCGAATTTTCTTCCAGAAAAATCTCTGCCACAGTATTTGAAAAAGAGATATTATGAACAAGACTGTGGTCACAATGCACGACAGTAAGCTTGCTGTTTTTACCAACAACAATAAGATGTCGTGGCTGAAGAAATGTATTTTCCTTTAGGTCTACTATATTTATAATTTGGATAGGCTTCTCAACTTCAACATTATCAGGCACATGCACAAACAGTCCGTCCTGCATAAATGCAGTATTTAAAGCAGTTACTCCGGTCTTGTTTATATCAGCAGCTTTCCCCAGATACTTTTCAATAATTTCAGGATACACTTCCATAGCTTTTGACAAGCTACCTATTATGGTTCCGTCTGGAAGCTGAGTAATCGGAGCGTTTTGATAAACAAACCATCCATTAAGCATTGTAACACTGAATGTATCAAGGTCGTAAACATCGCAAGTGAAAATATCGACAACATCAAGGCTTTTGCTTTGATTAACAAAATTAAAAGCAAATTCATGTTCAAGCCTGCTCTGAATATCTGATTGTCGCCAGTTTTCGGTTTTTGTATTTGGCAATCCATTTTGCTTAAAAACCTCAAGAGCTTTCTCTCTAAGTTCTTTCACAAACAAAGGCGAACCATTGTTAATCAGTTCAGAGTTTTTATTATATAAATCGATTAAAAGCTCTTTCATTTAACCTCATTTTTAATCCATTCATAACCTTTTTCTTCCAGCTCTAATGCAAGTTCTTTTGTGCCACTCTTAACAATTCTTCCTTCATATAAAACATGAACAAAATCAGGCACAATATAATCAAGCAACCTTTGATAATGCGTAATTACAACTGTTGCATTATCAGGTTTTTTCAGTGCATTTACTCCATTTGCAACAACTTTCAAAGCATCAATATCAAGTCCGGAATCAGTTTCATCAAGTATTGCAAGTTTTGGCTCTAGCATAGCCATTTGGAAAATCTCGTTCTTCTTTTTCTCCCCACCGGAAAAACCTTCATTAACCGACCTGTTGGTAAGCTTTGCCTGTATATCTACAACCTTTTTCTTTTCTTCCATTAGCTTAAGAAACTCAGCGCCGGTAAGTGGTTCGAGACCAAAATGTTTCCTCTTTTCATTTATTGCTGTACGCATAAAATTCACCATGCTTACACCAGGTATTTCAACGGGATACTGAAATCCAAGGAATACACCTTCTCTTGCCCTTAAATCAGGAGGCATGTCGAGCAAATCTTTCCCATTATACAATATCTCACCAGAGTCAACAGTAAAGATATCTCTGCCTGCAATTACAGCTGCTAGTGTACTTTTACCCGAACCATTTGGTCCCATTATAGCATGAACTTCTCCTTTATTTACCTCAATGTTAAAGTTCTTAAGAATTTGCTTCCCGTTTATTGAAACGTTTAAATCTTTTATTTTCAGCATATTGATTAATATGATTTAATTTTAATATTTCTATCCTACACTTCCTTCAAGGCTAATGCTAAGTAGCTTTTGAGCTTCAACAGCAAATTCCATAGGAAGTTTACTTAGTACATCTTTTGCATAACCATTAACAATCAAGCCTATTGCGCTTCCCATATCTATACCTCTTTGCAAACAGTAAAACAACTGATCTTCCGATATTTTACTTGTGGTTGCCTCATGCTCAACAATTGAAGATTTGTTGCCAACTTCTATATATGGAAATGTATGCGCACCGCATTTGTCGCCCAACAGCAAAGAATCGCATTGCGAAAAATTTCTTGCATTTATAGCATTCTTTGTAGTTTTAACCAGTCCTCTATAACTATTATTTGAAAATCCGGCAGAAATCCCTTTGCTAATAATTGTGCTTTTTGTGTTTTTGCCAAGATGTATCATTTTTGTGCCGGTATCTGCCTGCTGGTAGTTATTAGTTACAGCTACAGAATAGAATTCTCCACTGGAATTATCTCCCATAAGCACAACAGAGGGGTATTTCCAGGTAACAGCAGAGCCGGTTTCAACTTGCGTCCATGAGATTTTTGAGTTTTCACCTTTGCAAATACCTCTTTTTGTAACGAAGTTATAAACTCCGCCCTTGCCGTCTTTATTTCCCGGCCACCAATTCTGTACTGTAGAATATTTTACTTCTGCATCTTTATGAGAAATAATCTCAACTATTGCTGCATGAAGTTGGTTTTCATCCCTGATTGGAGCAGTACATCCTTCCATATAGCTAACATAACTACCCTCTTCTGCAACAATCAATGTTCTTTCGAACTGACCGGTGTTTGCAGCATTAATTCTGAAATAAGTAGAAAGCTCGAGCGGACATCTTACGCCTTTGGGAATGTAGCAAAACGACCCATCAGTAAAAACCGCTGAGTTTAATGCAGCAAAGTAATTATCTGTATAAGGTACAACAGAGCCCATGTATTCCTTAATAAGTTCAGGATGATTTTGAACAGCTTCACTAAAACTGCAGAATATTATTCCTTTTTCAGCAAGAGTTGATTGAAATGTAGTTTTAACACTAACAGAGTCAATAACGGCATCAACCGCCACTCCTGCAAGTACTTTTTGCTCATCAAGTGGAATTCCCAATTTTGCAAATGTTTCAAGCAGTTCGGGATCAACCTCGTCTATGCTTTCGTACTTAGGCTGCTTTTTGGGGGCAGCATAATAAATTACATCCTGATAATCAATTTTCTGATAATTAACATGTGCCCATTCCGGCTCTTTTAGGGTAAGCCAATGCCTGTAAGCTTTAAGCCTAAACTCAAGCATAAAATCCGGTTCATTCTTTTTAGCAGAAATAAACCTTATAATATCTTCAGAAAGACCTTTAGGCGCAGTATCAAGTTCGATATCAGTATAAAATCCATACTTATACTCCTTGTCAGCCAGCTCATTCAGGGTCTTATTATTTTCTTCCGCTTCCGCCATATAAACAAACAACTTTTATTTAGATTGATTTAAAATTGGTTTGCAAAGATAACAAACATAGGTCTTTAAATCAAAACCAATAAAGGATTAATTTGTTTAATGATTGGAAAAGATTGCAAGCAAGAAAAAAATTAATTCTTTCAAAAAAGAGCTTTCTACAATTATATACGAGCTAACAGGAAACGATAAGAATTTTGGAATAATACGGAGTAAAGGAGACGCATTGTATGTTGGCATTAATAAATTGTCTGCATCTATAGTTGATAATTATATGTCCCAAAATGTTCCACGTTTTTAAAACGTGTCCGCATTTTTGCTTTTTTTACCCACATTTTAAAAACATGAGTAAAGCTTTATGTCTTACAGTAAATTGAAATTTTAAAAACTAATTTCATTCCCTCGAAAAAAACAAACATAAAATACACCGAAAAATTAAATAATTGTACCATAATTTGTATTTTTGGTGCAAATTAAAAAAACATGGTACAAAATGCACCACATTATCAATTGGAAAAACTTCCTCCACTAAGAGAAACAGTTGAAACCATTGAAATTCTTAGACAAACAAACAAGTCCACTGCTGCATTAGCCGAGTTAAAAGGAATTTCAAAGACTATTCCTAACCAAGCCATGCTGATTAATGCCATAGTATTACAAGAAGCAAAAGATAGTTCCGAAATAGAGAATATTATTACAACCCAAGATGAGCTTTATAAAGCATTAACTATTAATAAAACACATATTTCACCAGAAACCAAGGAAGTTGTAAATTATCGTAAAGCGATATTTCATGGATTTAACCTGGTTAAAAACCAGGGGTTTTTGAGAGTGAATGACATCGTAAGGCTTCAACAAGAATTGGTTGATAATAGTGCCGGGATTAGAAGTACTCCGGGAACTGTATTAAAAAATGACACTACTGGAGAAATCGTTTATACGCCACCACAGGAAAAGGCAGAAATCCTTGACTTATTAACAAATTTCATTAATCACTTTAATCAACAAGATGATTTGTCGCCATTGATAAATATGGCAATATTGCATTACCAGTTTGAGAGCATTCACCCCTTTTATGATGGAAACGGTAGAACAGGCCGAATTTTAAATATCTTGTATTTAATCCTTAATGAATTGATAGATATTCCAATTCTGTATTTAAGTTCCTACATAATTGCCAATAAACCTGAATACTATCGATTATTAAATCAAACTAATCGAACAGGAAAATGGGAAGAATGGATTGTGTATATGCTTAAAGCAGTTGAAAGCACCTCAAAAGACACAGTTGAAAAGATTACCAATATTAAGAATCAGCTTGATTCTACAATAATTAAAGTTCAAGAAAAAGCCCCAAAATTATATAGAAAAGAACTTGTAGAATTGCTTTTTGAGCAGCCGTATTCAAAAATTGAGTTTGTTGTAAATAAATTGGGAGTAGAAAGAAAGGCAGCCTCAAGATATTTAAAAGAACTTGAAGATATTGGTGTTGTAGAATCTCAAAAAGTTGGTAGAGAAACTTTGTATATTAATAAAGAATTAATTGAAATTCTGAGAAAATAATGCACATGCACTCAACTGTTTGATTGCCTTTCTATCTATATGAAAACCATTCTCCTATAATTGACGTTTTAGATTATTCATTAATTTTCGTCAATTATTATTGTAGGATTTTAATACGCCCTTGCAAAAATCACTCTTTGCGTAGATGGATTTCCGGAATAAATACATTTGCCCGCTTCGGGCTTGTTATTTAATGGAATACACCTGATTGTGGCTTTGGTTTCTTCTTTTATCTTCTGCTCTGTTTCGGCAGTTCCATCCCAGTGTGCATAAATAAACCCGCCTTTGTCATCAAGCAATTTGCAGAATTCATCCCATGTGTCGGCATGATGTGTGCTGTTTTCTCTGAATGAAAGTGCTTTTTGGTAAAGATTATCCTGAATTGCACTTAGCAGATTAGCTATTTTATTTTCAATATCGGATATTTGATAGCTTTCTTTTTCCAATGTGTCTCTTCTCGCAACTTCAACACAATTGTTTTCCACATCTCTTGGTCCTATAGCTATTCTAACAGGTATTCCTTTAAATTCGTATTCATTGAATTTCCAACCGGGCTTATGAGTTTGCCTATCATCAAACTTCACAGAAATACCTCTGGCTTTTAACTTACTTTCTATTTCTCTGGCTTTGTTGCAAACCATTTCGTATTGGTCCTGATCTTTGTATATTGGAACAATAACCACCTGTGTTGGAGCTAGCTTTGGAGGTAAAACAAGTCCGTTATCATCGGAATGCGCCATAATAAGAGCTCCTATAAGTCGGGTTGAAACTCCCCATGATGTTGCCCACACATAATCTTGTTTCCCTTCCTGGTTGGTAAATTTCACATCGAATACTTTGGCAAAATTTTGTCCTAAGAAGTGAGATGTTCCAGCCTGTAGCGCTTTGCCATCCTGCATAAGAGCTTCTATGCAGAAAGTTTCAACAGCTCCGGCAAATCTTTCATTGGCTGTTTTTATACCTTTTATAACAGGAACGGCCATAAATTCCTCAGCAAAAGTAGAGTAAACATCTAGCATTTTTGCGGTTTCTTCCAAAGCTTCCGTTTCCGTAGCATGAGCAGTATGTCCTTCTTGCCATAAGAATTCGGCAGTGCGAAGAAACATTCTGGTGCGCATTTCCCATCGCACAACATTTGCCCACTGATTAACTAAAATAGGTAAATCGCGATAAGATTGTATCCAGCCTCTGTATGTATCCCAAATAATTGTTTCAGATGTTGGTCTTATGATTAATTCTTCTTCGAGTTTTGCATTCTCGTCAACAATAAGTCCTTTGCCATCTGGACTGTTCTTCAGTCTGTAGTGCGTTACAACAGCACATTCTTTGGCAAAACCCTCCACGTGAGCTGCTTCTTTGCTAAAAAACGACTTTGGAATGAAAATTGGGAAGTAGGCATTCGAATGCCCTGTATCTTTAAACATTTTATCAAGAGCTCCTTGCATTTTTTCCCAAATGGAGTAGCCATATGGTTTTATAACCATACAGCCTCTAACAGCTGAATTTTCAGCCATATCGGCTTTCTGAACGATGTCGTTGTACCATTTGGAATAATTTTCTTCGCGTGTTGAGAAATCTTTTGCCATATTTTATTGTATAATGGTATGAATTTTGCAATTAATTATGTACTTATTAAAAACGCGCAAATTTAACAAAATAAAATCAGAATATAAAAAGTGAAATGTCTCATTATAAAAAGCTAAAAAGATGAAAACACTAGTAAAAATTTTCGGAATCGTCTTACTCTTCACAACTGCGTGCACAAGCACATATCGCGCAGGAAGCGCATACGACGATATTTACTACAGTCCGGCCCGAGAAGTTCCAGCTGAACAAGTTGTTACAAAGGGACAGGCGACGGTAGTTGAGAGGCCGGCAGGAGCCAGCCAAACCTACTCTGAAACCTCAGATTATCAGAGCGACACTGCTTATTATGAAGGAGACAATAAAAATACTTCAACTCAATCTAGCAGTAGTCAAGAACCTTACAGCACTGAAACATATTATGATGAAGAAGGAAACACTTATATCACAAATAACTATTACGGTGACTCCTACGATTATACTTATGCTGCTCGTATTAGAAGGTTTCACGGTGGCTATTACGTAACTTACGCTTACTACGATCCTTATTATACAAACATGTATTGGTATACTTACGACCCATATTATTATGGAGTAAGCATATATATGGGATATGGTGCTCACGGCTTTTATTATCCTGGATATTACTATCCTTGGAGATATAGATACTACTACGGACCTTACTATCACAACCCATATTATTATGGATATTATCCTTATGGAGGATATGGATACTGGTCAGGCTATTACGCAGGGTATCATGCAGGATATCACAATGCATACTGGAATCAATACTATTACTATCAACATTTCTACAACAGCTACGATAGAAACAATTATCATTACGGACCTCGCGACAGTCACACCGGAACATCAACTACAACCGGAGGTACTGGAGGAAGAACACGTAACTCAACCTTGGCTGAGAAATATGAGAATACTGTAGCAAATGAGCGCAGCATAAGGGGAGAAAACAGATCAGATGGTCAAACTAGACCAGTGGAAGCAACAAGACCTACTGCAACTGAAAGACCGGAAAGAGACATAACTCCTGCTGAAGCAAGCAGACCTGCTGGAGGAACAAGACCGTCAACTGAAGGTACTAGGCCAGCAGTTGAAGGAACTAGACCAGCAAGTGATCAAACTAAGCCGGTTGAAGCTACTAGGCCAACTGAAACTTCAAGACCTGTGGAGTCTACAAGGCCAACTGAAGTAACTAGACCTGTAGAAGGAACCAGACCGTCAGGAACAACCAGGCCAACTGAAACAACTAAACCTGCTGAAACAACAAGACCTGCAGGAAATCAGGCTCAACCTGAAAGATATCAACCAAGTAGAACTCCGGAAAGTTATTCAACACCTTCTCGTGATTCTCAGGAAAGATATGCCAGACCACAATCTGCTCCTTCAGGAAGCCAAACGAGAGAAAATGCAACTCAGAATCGTACGCCTAGGACTTACACATCGCCGAGTTATCAGCAACCAAAATCAACTCAGCAATATACTAGTCCCCAAAGCGGAAGAGCGCCTGCATCAACTCAACAAAGACCGGAGCAAGGGGTAGAACAAAGGCCACAACAAGCTCAACCTACTCAGCAACAGCAAAGACCAGCACAGGCTCAACCTACTCAACAGCAGCAAAGGCCTCAGGCTCAGCCTCAAAGACAAGAAACTAGGCCACAATCTGCTCCGCAGCAGACAACAAGGCCTCAGACAACTCAACCTCAGAGAGAACAAACAAGACCTGCTCCTAGTCAGCAAACACAACCTGCAAGGCAACAGCCAAGCAGTAACAGTGGCACACCATCTGTAAGCCCATCATCAGGCAGCAGAAGTAGCGGAAGCAGTTCTGGCAGTTCAGTAGGTAGCAGTTCTTCAAGAAGCAGCTCAGATTCATCATCAAGCTCAGGCAGATCTTCAAGTTCGTCGAGTTCATCAAGCTCTTCAAGATCTAGTGGTGGAAGAAGGTAATAAAACGAGAAAAAATAATAAATCCATATAGATATCACATTCATAAAAAATGAATAAACGATAAAGAACTATGAAAAAGATAAAAATTATATTGTCGATTATGTTGCTTTCAACTTTAAGCATAAATGCTCAAAATGCAGCAGATGCACTAAGGTTCTCATACCTTAACTATGGAGGCACAGCAAGATACATGGGCATGGGCGGTGCATTTGGGGCTCTCGGTGGTGATTTTTCAACTCTTAGCACAAATCCGGCAGGAATAGGCATATTTAGAGGTTCAGAGTTTACAATTACTCCTTCTCTAAATTACAGCTCTGCAACTTCAAAATATTATGGATTGACAGATGAAGATATAAAATACAGCTTCAATATGAAGAATATTGGATTTGTCTTTTCAGTGCCTTTCACAACAAGAGCTGACGAATCAGGAATGAGATCAATAAATTTCGGATTTGGCTTAGTTCAGCACAACAACTTTAACAATAGGATGGTAGCCGAAGGGTTTAATAACGAAAGTTCAATAATGACTCATTTTCTTAATGAAGCAAATCAATTTGGATTGAAACCATTTACAACTCAGCTTGCTTATGACACATGGCTGCTGGGGACAGACAATGGAGAATATTTTGTTGACATGCCAGACGGCCAGGTTTTCCAAAGAATGGAATCAAATACATCCGGATACATTCAAGAACTTGTTTTCTCTTTAGGAGGAAATTATAATGATGTTGCATATTTTGGCGCTACAATTGGAATTCCTTCTGTAAGATATGAAAGCAATTTTGTTTTCAACGAAACAGATGTTGAAAATTTAAGTGATGAATTCAACTCATTACAGTTTAAACAATCTTTAAAAACAGTAGGAAAAGGATTTAATTTTAAGCTTGGAGGCTTATTCAGGATAGCTGACATAATCAGAATTGGTGCTGCTGTGCATACACCCACTTTTTACAATCTAGAAGATGAATACAAGAACACTATGACTTCCGATTTAAATTTAGCTGAGGATCATCCAACTGAAGCAAAATCTCCAATTGGATTATATGATTATGAATTAAATACCCCATTGAGAGGAATAGGAAGCGTTGGAGTAGTAATTGGAAGCTTAGGAATAATAAGCGTTGATTATGAATATGCAAATTATTCCAGCATGAGATTAAGAAGCGATGATTATCTATTTACAGATGAAAACAGAGCTATTAGAGATACTTTTAAAGAACAACATGGTGTAAGAATCGGTGGTGAAGTGAATCTATCTCCAATTTTCTTGAGAGGTGGTTATGCTATGTACACAGGCCCTGTTAAAGAAGGCAAAACAGATTTAAGTAAAAATGCAATATCAGCAGGGATAGGGATTAGGGATAAGAGCTATTTTTTAGATTTTGCTTATGTATATAATATGTATAATGAAGATTTTTATCCATATACTAATGCCGCAATAAAGCCTGCAAATGTTGGCTACACTCAAAGTAATTTCGTTTTAACGCTTGGCTTGCGTTGGTAATTTGATTGATGTTGTTTATTAAAAAAGCCCGGAAAATAACCGGGCTTTTTTTTATTGTTTTGCTTCCTTAAGTTCTTTCTCCATTCTTTCATCAACCGTGTTTGCAATGTAGTCATCAACGAGTAATCTACCGCAATATTCGCAAACAATTATTTTTTTGTGAAGTCTGATATCAAGTTGTCTTTGTGGTGGAATCTTATTAAAACAACCACCGCAAGCATCTCTTTCAACAAGCACAACAGCTAATCCGTTTTGAGCGTTTGTTCTGATTCTTCTGTATGCAACTAAAAGACGTTCTTCTATTTCCAACTCTTGTTGTTTTGACTTCTTTAAAAGGAATTCTTCATCCTTCTTAGTCTCAGAAATAATATCTTCCAGTTCTTTATTTTTTTCAGAAAGGTCTGTTTTTCTCTCATCAATTTCAGCAATTGCAGTATTAAGAATCTCTTCTTTAACTATAATTTCCTGAGTAAATTCTTTAATTTTCTTTTCACAAAGCTGAGCTTCAAGACTCTGGAATTCAATTTCTTTTGATAATGAGTCATATTCACGATTATTGCGAACATTCATTTGCTGAGCTTCATACTTTTTAACTAGCTCATTACAATCAATAATACCATTTTTTCTGTTGATGATTTCTTGATTAAGCTCGTCTATCTCGTTTTTGAATTTATCAATTCTCGTTTCTAAGCCGGCAATTTCATCTTCCAGATCTTGAACTTCAAGAGGAAGCTCACCTCTAACCGAGCGAATTTTATCAATCTGAGAATCAATTCTCTGCAGAGTATATAAATTTATAAGTTTAGATTTAATTATCTGCTCAAGGCTTTCTTCGGGGGAAGTTTTGGATGTAATAATGTCACTATCTTGTTCGGTAACGACAACTTCTTTTTCAGGAGTCTCTTTTGAGATTTTTTCTGCTTTTGACGCTTTAGCCATATTGTATGTATGTTTAGATGTTTTAGAAAATTATCTAATAATAATGAACGGAGTTATATTGCTTTTTTGAAATTTGGAGTGCAAAGTTAGTAATTTTTTTACTAACAACATCATATAATACTTCCGAAGTAAATTGTTCTGTTTCAAAATGTCCCGCATCAACCAGCAGTAGTTTATTTTCAGCCTCGAAAAACATATTATATTTTATATCTGCAGTAATAAATGCATCAGCATTTTGAGAAACTGCATGGTTAAGCAAAACACTTCCCGACCCTCCGCAAATTGCAACGCTGGAAATATTCTCAGCAAAAATCCTAGAATGCTTTAAAACGGGGATATTGAGTTTTTCTTTAACAATGTCAAGAAAGTTCTTTGGATTAAGAGGCTTCTCAAAAACTCCTATCATTCCGGCTCCAACTCTATCAAAAGTATTATCTAAGGGATAAATATCATAAGCAACTTCTTCATAAGGATGAGCTTTTAGCATTGCCTTAATAATTTCATGCTTAATATAATCGGGAAAAATAGTTTCAATTCTAACCTCTTCTTCAAAATGCAGCTTATTTACTTCTCCAACAAATGGATTTGCTCCTTCTACAGCTCTAAACGAGCCTTTGCCGTCAATGTTATAACTACAGCAGTCGTAGTTTCCAATTCTGCCTGCACCGGCATTAAATATAGCATCTCTTACTTTTTCAGCATGGTCTTTGGGACAAAAAACAACAAGTTTTTTTAGAATTTCATTTTTGGGCGCTAATATTCTTAAATTTTTTAATCCTATAGCTTCTCCCAATTTACGATTTACACCATAATAATAATTATCAACATTAGTGTGAGCTGAAATAATTGCAATATCATTTTTAATGGCTTCAATAATTACATTTTCAACATAATTTTTGCCGGTAATACTCTTTAATCCCTTGAAAATTATAGGATGATGCGAAATTATAACATTACATTTTTCATTAATTGCCTCCTTAATTAAATCTTCCGTAATGTCGACACAAATCAATCCTTTAGAAACAACATTATCGGGATTTCCAATAATTAGGCCTGAATTATCATACTCTTCCTGCAGAGCAAAAGGTATGTCGGAGTTAATAGCAGCAAGTATTTCTTTAAGTTTTATCATACAAAAAAATATTAAAAAGTTGCTCAATCGAATGTCAAAATTAATCAACTCTGCAATTTATAAAAAATTGCAATGCAATGAATTATAATTATCAAAATCACAAACATATTTAAACTACCTTGTTTTTTTTTATGAATTTCATTTTTTACCTTTGGAGCATGGTCATTATAAGAATATTACTATATCCTATCTCATTGCTATACGGACTAGCAGTGCTAATTCGAAACAAACTATTTGATTGGGGAGTTTTAAAGAGTGTTGAATTTGGCATTCCAGTTATAGGAGTTGGAAATTTAAGTACAGGCGGCACCGGCAAGACTCCACATGTAGAATATCTGGTTTCTTTATTAAAAAATGAATACAAAATTGCGGTATTAAGCAGGGGATATAAAAGAAAAACAAAAGGCTTTTTTGTTGCAGATGAAAATTCTACCGCATTTGAAATTGGTGACGAACCTTTACAAGTTCATCAAAATTTTCCTGACATAATTGTTGCAGTTGATGAAAAAAGGGTTCATGGTATAACACTTTTGAAACAAAATTTCCCGGAAGTAGATTTGATAATACTTGATGATTCTTTTCAGCACAGATATGTGAAGCCGAGGTTAAATATCTTACTAACTGATTATTACAAGATGTTTAACAATAACTTTTTGTTGCCAACCGGAAATTTACGAGAGCCAAGGTCAAATGCAAAAAGAGCGGATGCATTAATAATTTCAAAAACCCCGGAAATATTTTCACCACTTGACAGAAAGCTAATTACAAATAAATTACTTCCATATAAAACAAAAAACATTTTCTTTTCTTATGTAAAATACAAAAGCTGGGAACCACATACAGAGGAGGCAAGAAAACATTCTAAATGCAAATTCAAAACTATCTTTTTAGTTACTGGGATAGCAAATCCTACTGCAATAGAGGAGCATCTGAAAAGACAGTGTAATGAACTAATCTGTTTTCACTATTCAGATCATCATAACTTTAAAAAAGAAAACATTAAAAAGCTAATAGAAAAATTTCATAATACATATTCAGGTTCTAAGGTAGTTATTACTACTCAGAAAGACTATATGCGTTTGCAAAAGCAGGAATTATGGGATTTATTAAAAGACTTGCCGGTTTTTACCATACCAATAGAGATAGAGTTGCATAACAAAGACAAAAAAGCCTTTGATGAGTTTGTAAAAAAATCGATAAAGAATTCTCCAAAACATTAACTTTGTGACCACAAAAAACAAAGTTCATGACTATTACAGTATTTTTAGGGCTATTTTTCCCAGTTATTATTTCCGGCCTCAGCATATTTTTATTCAGACTATGCAATAAAAACTTAAAGCTACTCGTGGCCTTTAGCGGTGCTTTTTTACTATCACTGACTTTCAATGAATTATTGCCTCATATTTTCAGTGGGGCTGAAGTAGCTTGTGATCATGGGCATGCACACAATCACAGCAGCCACATGCATACTCATTTCAATACAATGGGAATGTTTATTTTATTGGGGTTTTTTATACAGCTATTATTAGATTATATCACTAAAGGTGTTGAACATGGTCATGTGCATTCAAAGTGTCCTGAACATGGCAGTCATGAGCGCGATGTTAAAGAAGGAATTTCATATATCCCGGTAATGTTCGGTTTGTGTTTGCATTCATTTCTCGAAGCCATGCCTTTGGCGGAAGGTTTTTCTCTTGCTCAGATTCAAAATCAGCTATTAATTGGAATTATCATTCACAATATTCCTTTGGCAATTGTTTTAATGAGTTTGTTTATGCAGAACAAAATATCTAAGTTAAAATCTATTTTTCTTCTTTCAATATTTGCTTTAGCGGGACCGGCAGGAGTATTAGCATCTGATTTATTAGGTTCTCATATTATACAAGACATGGACACCTTTTTCAAGATATCCATGTCGATAGTTGTTGGGATATTTTTGCATATATCCACTACAATATTATTTGAGGCAGATGAAGCTCACAGTTTTAATTACAAAAAGTTTGGTGTAATTATTTTAGGAGCACTTTTGGCACTAATACATTTTTAAGAGCATTTGCTTTCTCCACAGCTTGTGCAAACTAGGCAACCTTCCTGGTAAATTACTGACTCCTGGTTGCATTTACTGCATAGGCATTTTGAAGCTTTTGTTCCATTAGGAATAAATTTCTTTAAAGCTCTTACCATACCATTTTTCCATGTATGAAGATGATCACTATCGAGGTTAAGATTTTCTATTATTCCGACAACTTTAGCTATTGGCATACCATGTCTTAAGATTCCGGAAATTAGTTTTGCATAATTCCAGAATTCTTTATTGAATGATCTGCTAAGCGCCTCTATAGTAACTTTGTATCCGTCAAGGTCTTTAAATCTGAAGTCATATCGTTTTTCACCATCTTCCGTAATTGTTTTAATAACCCATCCTTTTTCAACGTAAGGAGGAAGATAAAAACCTTCAGCTTTACCGGTAAATATTTCGTATGGTCTGTCGTTAAGAACACCAACAACAGCAATCCATTTTTCTGAATTATTATTAAACCTAACAATTTCAGCTTCAAGAACTTTAGGTCTTTTTGGAGCATTAGTTTCTTTAAACTCAATTTCGGAATTATCTTTCTTTTTAGAGTCTTTAACTAATACGCCAGATCTTGAACCATCTCTGTAAACAGTAACACCTTTACATCCGCTTTCCCAAGCTGTGCGATAAATATCTCCTACAAGGTCTTCAGTAACTTCATTAGGGATATTAACAGTAACACTTATAGAATGGTCGACCCATTTTTGAACTGCACCTTGCATCTTCACTTTTGCAACCCAGTCAACATCATTAGCAGTAGCTTTATAGTATGGAGATTGTTTAATAACATCCTCTAATTCTTGATCTTTAAGATGTTTAAATGCTTCAACATCATATCCATTTACTTCAAGCCATTGTTCGAATTTATGATGAAAAACATTAAATTCTTCCCAATGGTCGCCAACTTCATCAACAAAATCAACTCTAACATTTTTATCGTTAGGATTAACCTTTTTTCTTCTTTTATAATTGACCATAAAAACTGGCTCGATTCCAGAGGTAGTTTGAGTCATAAGAGAAACGCTTCCTGTTGGAGCAATTGTAAGCAATGCAACATTTCTACGGCCAAACTTTTGCATTTTCTCATACAAATCAATATCGGCTTCTTTAATTCTTCTGATGAAAGGATTGTCTTTCTCTTTATTCGTGTCATAAATTGGGAAAGCACCTCTTTCGGCAGCTAGATTTACACTTGCACGATATGACTCTATACAAAGAGTTTTGTGAATATTAACTGAGAAGTCAACTGCTTCATCTGATCCATATCTTAACCCAAGAGCAGCAAGCATATCCCCTTCAGCGGTGATGCCAATACCTGTACGTCTTCCTTCAATGCATTTATCCTTAATCTTCATCCAAAGTTCGGTTTCAACTCTTTTGGTATCTTCACTTTCAGGATCCGATTTAATTTTTTCTATTATTGCATCAATTTTTTCAAGCTCAAGGTCAATAATATTATCCATTATTCTTTGAGCATAGCTTATGTGTTCTTTGTAAAGATCGAAATCGAAGTATGCATTTGGTGTAAAAGGATTTTTAACGTATCCAAAAAGATTGACAGCAAGAAGACGACAGCTATCGTATGGGCATAAAGGAATTTCGCCACACGGGTTTGTTGAAACAGTTTTAAAACCTTTATCTGCATAACAATCGGGAACAGATTCTCTGATAATAGTATCCCAGAAGAGGATGCCAGGTTCGGCAGATTTCCATGCATTATGCACAATTTTCTTCCAAAGTTGTGTGGCATCAATTGATCTTTTAGCTTTAGGATTATTGCTATCGATTGGATACTGTTGTTCAAATTTACTATTACTAACAACCGATCTCATAAAATCGTCAGTAATTTTCACTGACACATTTGCTCCGGTAACTTTGCCTTCTTCAAGTTTAGCGTTGATAAAATCTTCGCTATCAGGATGTTTAATAGAAACGCTAAGCATAAGCGCTCCTCTTCTGCCATCTTGCGCAACTTCTCTTGTTGAATTAGAATATCTTTCCATAAACGGCACCAATCCTGTAGAAGTAAGTGCTGAGTTTTTCACAGGGCTACCTTTAGGTCTGATATGAGAAAGATCATGCCCAACGCCTCCTCTTCTTTTCATAAGTTGCACCTGTTCTTCATCGGTTTTCATAATGCCGCCGTATGAGTCGGCGTTATTTGAATGTCCGATAACGAAGCAGTTCGACAAAGAACCGATTTGAAATGGATTGCCAATACCAGCCATAGGACTTCCTTGAGGCACAATATAATTGAACCTTTCAAGAAGAGAAAAAATCTTTTCAGCAGAAACTGGATTTGGATACTTTTTATCAATTCTGGCAATTTCTTTTGCAATTCTTCTGTGCATATCATCAGGAGTAGTCTCATAGATATTGCCTTCAGAATCTTTTAAAGCATACTTATTAACCCAAACACTAGCAGCAAGAGAATCGCCATTAAAGTACTCAGTAGTTTTAGCTAAAGCTTCCTGATAATCTACCTTATTTGGATAATCTTCTTTTGTAGGATGTTTTAGCTCAGTTTTTTTAACCTGAGAGACAGATTTTGAGGCATTTTCGAAATCTAATTCTGGAAGTGTGCGATTTTCGAGCACCTCCTCATAAAGATTTTCTTCTCCGCTTTTGGTTAATAAATCATCTTTAACTTGCTGAACTGTTGTGTTGTTACTCATTTTGGGAATTATTTTTATAATATGTTTTGCAAAAAAAAACCAAATTTATTCGGTCGAAATTTGGTGTAAGATTTCCGAAGCGAAAATAAAAAACAAACCAACATAGATTGGTAACATTATATTAACAATCATGTCAAGTTATAAACAAACGTTAATAAAGCGTTGTAAAAAAGAAAGTTATGTTTGGTCGAAAAAAAAGCTGCAATTATGAGCAGTTTTACACATAAGCCTTTGAGTAATGGTTAGTTATAGCTCCCAAATAAGCTTTTTCCCAAATCCGAGTCTGTTGTCGGTCATTTTGATAATTTTGGGAGAAATTGACCATAAAGTAGTTTCCATTAGACGTGCTATAGGAAATCTTTTCAAATATGCTTTCTCAGCGATTTTCAATTCATTTCCTTCCAACTTTTTTATTTCTCCAGCAAACTGTATTCCTCTAATTAAACCTATAATTTTCGTCTCCAGAGCAATCGTACCCGAAACTTTGTTGGAAAAGCTCAAATTTTTTATATGTTTTGTAGAATTGTCGGATGTTATAATTAGCATATTTTCTTCTGGTAGGTATGCATAGAAGCAGCTGCAGCTCCAAGTTCCATCTTGGTCTACTGTGGAAAGATTCAGGAGATGATGTTTCTTTATAAACTTAATGATTTTTTCGGGGACTGTGTTCATGGGGTTAGGGTATTAGGGTATAGGGGTATAGGGGTATAGGGGTATAGGGGTATAGGGGTATAGGGTATAGGGGTATAGGGCATGGGGCATAGGGTGTAGGGTTTTATATAATTAGATTTCTCCATATTCAATAAGGAATGCTTTTATAAACATATCTAAATCGCCATCCATAACACTTTGGACATTAGATGTTTCTACATTTGTCCTAAGGTCTTTTATCATTTTATAGGGGTGCATAACATACGACCGAATTTGGCTTCCCCATTCAATTTTCTTTTTAGTGCTTTCAATTTCCTGAAGTTTTTCTCTCTTCTTTCTTAGCTCAATTTCATAAAGTTGAGATTTGAGCATTTTGATAGCCTTCTCCCTATTTTGACCTTGAGAACGAGTCTCTTGGCATTCGACGATTAGTCCTGACGGAGCATGTCTTAATCTAACGGCAGTTTCGAGCTTGTTCACATTTTGTCCACCAGGACCGCTAGAACGATAAGTTTCCCATGTGATATCAGCGGGATTGATTTCAATTAGAATATTATCGTCGATTACAGGATAAGCATAAACTGAGGCAAAAGAAGTATGTCGTTTATTATTTGCATCAAAAGGAGAAAGTCTGACAAGTCTATGCACACCGCTTTCACCTTTCAAATAGCCAAAAGCATATTCACCTTCAAACTCAATTGAAACAGACTTAAACCCCACAACATCACCTTCCTGCTCATCAATAATTTTAGTTTTATAATTGTTTTGCTCTCCCCATCTAAGGTACATTCTCATTAGCATATGCGCCCAATCCTGGCTTTCTGTTCCACCTGCACCTGAGTTGATATTCAGAATAGCATTTAACTTATCTTCTTCCTTGCTAAGCATCTTTTTAAACTCAAGCTTTTCAAGAATTGTATTAGCAGTATTATATTGCTGCATAACTTCTTGTTCAGATGCTTCGTCGGCCTCATAAAATTCGCACAACACTTTGGTGTCTTCAACAGCAGCTTTCACTTCCGCAAAAGCCTTTGTCCATTTTTTTACTTCGTTTAAATTCTTAAGAAGTTCTTCGGCTTTTTTTGGGTCATTCCAAAAATCAGGATGTTTGGTTTTTTCTTCTTCTTCCTTTATTATTTGACACTTCTTATCAATGTCAAAGAAACCTCCTCAGGGCATCAAGCCTTTTATCAAAGTTTTTTATATGTTCAGAGTAAATCATATTTTTATTGTATTGAGACGATATATTTAATAAAGCGAAAGTAATATTTTATTTGTCGGCAGTTAGATCTTTCAATATTCTAATGGAAATATCATTTTCATATCCTTTACCAATTAGATATTGTAGAGCTTTTTGGAATTTCAATTTTTTATCAGCGACTTTAATTTCTGATAACTTTTTTCCGGCAATCTTAGTTAAAATTTGCTGATAATCATCATCATCAATTTTATCAATAGCTGATTTAATAACACTTTCATCAATGCCTCTATATTTAAGCTCAAGCAATATTTTTACTTTTCCCCAGTGATTATTTCTATTTTTTCCTATAGCGAAGGAATGCGCAAAATCGCTATCATTGAAGTAATTATACTCTTGAAGCTTATTAGATATCTTATTAGCAAGTTGCTGATTTGCTCCAAACTGTTTCAGTTTTTCAACAACTTCTCGAGAGTATCTTGGTTGATATGCACAAAATCTTGCAACTTTGTCAAATAGTTCTTGTTCAAGATTTGATTTTAAAGCATCAGACTTTCCCATGGCTTACAGATCTTTTATAAGCATGATTAAATGTTTATTCCGTCGTCTTGCTTATTAAAAAAATGATATTCAAGAAACTGATAAGAAAACACAGGGATTACTTTAATCCACTTTTTATATTTCAAAAACCACTTCCATCTTAAAGAAAAAACACCTTTAGTTATATAGGCATGAATAAAAGGATGAACTCTAAGAATAAGTTTTTTTTCATTTTGCTCTTGAACCAGATATCTGATATTATTTTCAATTTCATCAACAAGGATAGAGCTTGGCTTAATTTCTCCGGTTCCACTGCAAGATGGACATTTTTCAAGAATTTCTATGTTAGTTTCGGTTCTAACTCTTTGGCGAGTAATTTGAACAAGACCAAACTTACTAGGAGGCAAGATATTATGTTTGGCTCTATCTTTCTTCATTTCCTCCCTCATTTTTTCAAACAACTTTCTACGGTTAATTGCAAGATTCATATCAATAAAATCAATTACAATTATTCCACCCATGTCTCTAAGTCTTAATTGCCTGGCAATCTCTGTTGCAGCTTCAATATTAACATCAAGAGCATTTGTTTCCTGGCTGTTTTCTTTGTTAATTCTATGACCAGAGTTAACGTCAATTACATGAAGTGCTTCGGTATGTTCAATAATAAGGTAAGTTCCCGATTTCATTGAAACAATTTTGCCGAAAGACGATCTTATTTGTTTTTCAACTCCAAAATGTTCGAAAATTGGTTCACTTCCTTTATAATATTTAAGAATATCTGCCTTTTCCGGGGCAATTGTTTTGATAAAGTCTTTTAACTCCGCATACACTGTAGGATCATTAACATGAATATTGTTAAAAGATTCATTTAAAAGGTCTCTCAGAATAACACTACTACGATTGATTTCGTCTTGAATTATTCTAGGAGGTTTTGCGAGGTTTAACTTTTCAACAACAGCATACCATTTGTCGACGAGACTGTTAAGGTCGGCAACAAGGTCGGCAACCATTTTACCTTCGGCAACAGTTCTAATAATAACGCCAAAATTTTTGGGTTTAATGCTTAGCACCAGCCTTTTTAGTCTGCTTTTCTCTTCAGGATTTTTTATTTTTTGAGAAACAGAAATTCTATCGGAGAAAGGTACTAAAACGAGAAACCTCCCTGCGAAACTAATTTCAGAAGTGATTCTTGGGCCTTTAGTTGAAATAGGTTCTTTAGCGATTTGAACTAAAACCGGCTGATTTGAGGAAAGAACACTTGAAATTTTTCCACTTTTATCAATATCTTTTTCAAGAATAAAATCATCCATTTTAGGAAGACCTGCTTTATTATTTATAGCCAATTTAGTGTATTTATTTAGGCTATTAATTTGAGGACCAAGATCTAGATAATGCAGAAAAGCATCTTTCTCGTATCCAACATCAATAAAAGCAGCATTAAGTCCGGAAATAATTTTTTTAACTTTTCCCAGATATATATCCCCAACAGAATAATTGTTATTTCTTTTATCCTTATGAAGCTCGACTAAAAGTTTATCCTCCATTAAAGCCATTGAGACTTCATTGAGTCCGGAGTCTAATATTAATTCTCTATTCACGATTTTCAATTAGTTTGAAATCATAATTACACTAATAACACAAAAGTATAAGTGAAGTCAGGAGAGCCCAAAAATATAGATTTATAAATAAAACTACATAATACCTACCAAATAGGTATTATGTAATTTTATAAAAGGCAAGAAAATAAAACTCTGATTAAGAGCGAATTATTTCTTTTTATGCCTGTTTTTGCGCAAACGTTTTTTACGTTTGTGCGTTGCCATCTTATGTCTTTTTCTTTTTTTTCCGCTTGGCATAACTATAATATTTAAATATTAAAAATTTCTTTTGCTAATTATTTAGAAGCTTTAACTGTTTTCTTAACTTCACTTACAAACTCTTTTGCAGGTTTGAAAGATGGGATACAATGAGCAGGGATTATGATAGTAGTGTTTTTTGAAATATTTCTACCTGTTTTTTCAGCTCTTTCTTTAATAATGAAGCTTCCGAAACCTCTCAAATAAACGTTATCACCCTTCACAAGAGCACCTTTTACGGTATTCATAAACGCTTCTACAGTTGCCTGAACTGATACTTTCTCAATGCCTGTTTTGTTTGCAATCTCATTTACGATTTCAGCTTTTGTCATAATTCAATATTTTAGATTATATAATTTATTATTCAACATTCTCAAATTGGGTTGCAAAGTTAACTTTTTTCTTATATAAAGAAAACAAAATATTATTTTTTAATTTAATTAACCATGTGATATTAATAATATTATGAATTTATAGCATAAAGAAATTAATAAAATCTCATTTTGAAAATCTTGTTTTGATTTTTCACAAAGCTAATAATGAAATTACATTCAATTTTGAATGCAAAACAAGAATTAATTAGTCGAAAAAAAAACTAACTTTGATGATATTATAAAAGACCAATAAAAACAACATATTCAAGAAAAAAACACATTCACAAAAAAACATCAAGTCATATATTTATTGTTTTTTATCTATTTTTTTTTGCTTTTTGTTGTTGTTTTATAAAATTGTTATAATTTTGTCGCGAATTATTTATTAAACAATATTGTATAATTATTAAAAAATTAAATTATGGCTGGAGTTAACAAAGTTATTTTAATTGGGCACCTTGGCAAGGACCCTGAAATTAGATCTATTGAAGGTGGAGTTAAAAAGGCTTCTTTTTCATTAGCAACAACAGAGTATTACAAAAACAAAAATGGAGAAAGAACAGAATCCACTGAATGGCATAATGTAGTATTATGGCGTGGACTTGCTGAGCTTGCTGAAAATTATTTGAGAAAAGGCAGTCAGGTTTATCTTGAGGGAAGAATCAAATACAGGCAGTATGACGACAAAGATGGTGTTAAAAAGTATATCACCGAAATAAATGGAGACGCTCTAACTTTTCTTGGTGGCGGTAAAGGACAACAAACTCCTTCCGAACAGCCTATAAAAGGATCTTCAGAAGATAATCCGCCAATGGAAGATCTAAGCGACGATCTACCGTTCTAGAAAAAAAGCCTCAATTACTTGAGGCTTTTTTTTATCCAATCCTGTACTCTAGGCTCAATCTAGATTGATGGTCTGATAGGTTAGCAATAATTTTCTTGAGCATTATTTTTTCTAAATCCGACAACAGTTTGGTTTGAATCTGATTGTTAACGATTGTATTAGATTCAATCTGCTTAAGTTGATTTTTAATTCTTAGCAGCATTAGAAATCTGTAGGCTTGTTCAATTTCTTCTTTCACGGAGTCGGTAACAGCATCAGCAGACTGCAGAGCAAAAAGTCTTTCAAGTGTATTTCTTTCCCCTATACCAAATTTAAGCGACCATAATCTTACAATGCTTGTAATAGCAAGCATTGGGAGTTTTACATCATAAAAATCAACATGTTTTGAACTTTCAATAGCATATAACTTTAATGATACAGTGCTTTGTGCAAGATTATAAAAAAACACATTTTTATCTTTAAGGGTTTTTTGACAAAACTGCTGAAGTTTGTTTGCGAGATCAAAATCACCGAAAACAGGTCTGAAATCAAAAAATATTGAAATATTAAGTATTTCCTGAGGGTTTGGTTTATCAATCCATTCCAATATCATCTTTTTCCATGCTTCTAGCTCCATGCACCATTGTTTATTCAATGCCATTACGCCACCCTTACACAATGGATATCCGGCTTTATTAAGCTTATTGCAAACAATATCGCCTAATTTCAAAAAATACTCTTGTAAAACCTTAATATCCTCATTTGAGTTATTTTGAAATAAGATGGCATTATCCTGATCTGTAGCAAGAGTTTGTTCTCTCCTACCTTCACTACCCAGGGCTAAAAAAACGAAAGGTACAGGAGGCTTACCCACCTCACCAATTGCCTCATTAATTAGTTTCTCTGTAATTGTATCTGACAATTTACTAATGAGCTTACCCGTTGTTGCTACTCCTGTTCCTGTTTCGACCAAGGTTGATATTAATCTTGGCAATCGGTTCATAGCCTCATTAATTTCATATACTGATTCAGATTTTTGTATTGCATTGATTAAAAACTCAGGTGTGTCTTTCCTTAATTCAGAAAGACGAATAAGACTAATATAAAAATGTGTTTTATTATCTTGAGAATTTACTACAATGTAAGAAACATGGTGTTGCATCATTAAAGAAAAAGCATCCATTACCATATCATCTTCCGAAACGGCAATTATGGGAGAACTCATAATTTTTGCTACAGCAATTGAATCGTCATTTCCTGATGCAATAACTCTTCTGCTTATATCACTATGCGTAACTAACCCCATTATATCTTCCTGATCATCAACAACTAAGATTACATCCGACTTAGCAGCAACCATTAATTTGGCAGCAATCTTAACACTGGTTTTTAGTTCGCACTTTGGGGCAGGCAGCATAAAGTCCTTTACCGGTTGCAAAAGAACATTAGCAGATAATTGAACAGAAGGAGCATTTTTCTTAAAATCAGAATCTCTACTGAGATGATCGTATGCATCAATAATAACACCATCGCAATAATTAAGCTTGCCATCAGCGTCTTCAACCGGGAATAAAGAAACCATTGCCATAAGCACAGTACCATCTCCTCTTCGAATTCTAATGAGTTTATCTTTTACGTGAATTCCTTCATTGATTGCCCTAACAACATCTTTTTTCTCATCAGACAAATCAAAGAGTTCCTGCACATGAGTGTCTTTCAATTCATATTGAGATGAGTAACCAAGAAGCTCAAGAGCTTTAGTGTTAATTTCAGTAAACCTAGATTGCCTTCCAAGTGTGCATCTAAAAACACCAATATTCATTAACCCTGCTATGGACTTGAATTTCTCCATACTAAGATCAAGCTCTTTCTCAACATTTTTGTGTTTTGAAACATCTTTTACTGCATAAATAAATCCCACTTTGCCTTCAATTTCAAACTTTGAAATATTAATAACCACATCTACAAGAACTCCGTTTTTCTTTTGAATTTTCTTCTCAGACGATAGTTCCGAAGGTTTTAATTGATCAGTATTATTAATATTATTTTTATTACCAACAATCTCATTCAAAGTTTCAATAAGGATATAATTATGCTCATCAAATTCAAGCTGAGAATATCCCAGCAGATTTAGCAAATAAGGATTACAGTATACAATTTCGTTTTTAATTACCATTAGAACGCCGTCGGTAGAAGCTTCAACAAGTTTTTTATATCTATGCATTGAGTCTCTGAGTCTTTCTTGGGCTGCATTCCTCTCTTGTTCAGCAACATAATTTCTTCTGGCCAGATAACTAATTATAGTGCCAATTAGCAATGTTATCAGAAGAGATATCCATACAACTTTTCGAGTTAGGTTCGATATTTCTTTTTTAACATCCTCGATATAAATTCCTGTTCCAACAATCCAGCCCCATGGTTCATAAGATTTTACATAAGATAATTTAGGGACAATTGTAAGGCTATCATCTTTCCACTGCCAATCGTACTCAACATAACCATCGCCGCCATTTTTAACAATATTAACAATATCAACAAAAAAGTTTCTTCCTCTAGAATCTCTATAATCAGACAAATTCGTTCCCATTAAATTTGTTCTGTAAGGATGCATAATCATCACCGGGATTGTATCAGTAATCCAGAAATAATCTTTGAGTTCATCGCCGTATCTCATATCGCTAATAATCAATGATGCTTCTTCCTTGGCATCATTAATGTCAAAACTCTCATCAATCATAGCATCCAGCTTATGCATTACACTCCAGGCCGTATTAGTAAGCTCCCTGATTGTTTCTCTTTTTCCGTTCATTAGGCTTTCTCTGTAATTCGGAATCACAAAAATATAGATGGCAGCAAGAAATAATAATACTGCAGCCATTGAAGGGAGTAGTATTCTGAAAAAGAATTTCGTGTTATTTATCATATTATCAGTGTTTTATCCAATTAAACACGGAGTTATTTCATAAGAGTCATTATCATATAATAAATATGTACCAGATTTTCTACCTCCTGTAACAGGAGGGCAAAACACAATTCTATAGTTGGTTTTTATTGAAAATGGCTCATATCTTGGAGCCGACCAAAACAATTTGCCGGCTATATTAACCCCACTAGGATGCGCATGTCCGGAAAAAGCAAGTTTAGCATCACATTCTTCCATAAAGGCAAAATGCTCTTTAAGTTCACTAATTTTGTAAGGAAACCACTTCCCTATTCCAGACATATCAGGCTTTATAAAATGCGAAAACAAGATATTATATTTATCTGTAGCAACAACTTCAAATTCTTTTAAACCTTTTAGAAAGCTCATATTCTTTTCTGAAATAATAGGAATGACCTCTTCCTCATAGAGCCAAAGAGTATTATTGGCTATCTTTTTTCTCTGTTCTATTGAAAGAGTATACCAGTTGTCCGGGATATTTTTTTCATTATAATACGAAGGTAGTCTTTGACTGTTGAACAAGTCGTGATTTCCTGCAATAACGATATCAGCCTCCTCTCTAATCAAATCAATACATGCATTTGCATCCGGTTTGTGGTCGTAAAACTCTCTTGCAAAGCCGGTAATATCTCCAAGACAAATAAGCAAATCAAATCCTTTGGATTTAATTGATTTGAATGCCTTTTCAAGCATAGAAATATCTTCATGTATGTCGGAGAGGATTGCTATTTTCATGCACTCAGCTGGTTTGTTTCAAAGTTACTAAAATTAAAAAACAAACAGTTAATAGCTGCATTTTTTTAAAACAGAATAAAGAAACGATAAGACCAGAAAGGATTTACAACCTGTCTTTAGGAAATATTTTCCTTAATGTACTGCGCTTTTTTTGAGGTTGATCAAACAAAACATTAAGATTATTCTCTGCAGCCAGATTATCGGGCCATAATTCTAAAGCTTTGAAATACATATTTATTGCATTATCATATTCTCCACGGTGTCTTAAAATAATGCCATAATTTGCATAGCTCACCGATAATCTTCTTGGAGTTTCAAACTGAGCCTCTTTTATTTGCTTAACTCTTTTCTTTAAATACCTGGAAATATTCTTGTTTTCAAATGCAATATCATTTTCGCTAAAATAGGGCTGTATTAAGATTTTTATTTCATCATCATTTAGATTTTCATAAACTTCAATCCAAGATGTATAAATATCTATGCTTTTTAATGCATTTATTTCAGCCGACTTAAGCAGAGAATCTTTAACAATACTGTCGTTTGCATTTAGCGCGAGAGAGATGTATGCAGCAGCTCTATTATTATAAAGAACTCCAACCTCATATGATTGCGAATAATGATCAAATTCTAAATAAATATTTTCAATAGAATCCATTAAAACAAAAACCGAGTCGTACTGGGCATTTTCTGCATATTTATTATACTTCTCATAGAGTAGATGAGCGTCATACACACGAGGATCTGTTGAGAGGTTTTCGTATTTATAATACCAATCAGCAATTACGATTGCTAAAATGAAAAGAGTACCCATCACGAGGATGAGTACTCTAGAGGTTTTATTCTTTAAAAATTTCATTTTCTATAAATGTACCTGTTCAACCAAAAACTTGCGAATTTCGATAGGTGTTGGTTTAGTAAGTTTAGAAACAATAATATTAACTAAAATTGCAAGAGGAGCACCTATCCATGCAAAATACCAAGCTCCTAACCAGTATTCAACAAATTGATGATAAGGCAAAACTATACCCGATTTTCCGAAAATAAAATAGGATATAGAAACGACTGAAACCAATACCCCTGCGATAAGACCTGCAATAGCACCTTGTTTATTGGATCCGCTCCACCAGATTCCAAGAAGGAATAATGGGAAAATTGTACATCCGGCAAGTGAGAACGTAAGAGCAACCAATTCAGCGATAAGAGCGAGTTCCAACATTGCAATAAAAGCCACGATAATAGCCATTAAAATTGTTCCCAATCTGGCAATCATCAATTGTTTTTTTGCAGTTGCTTCAGGGTTAATAACTTTCACATAAAGGTCGTGAGAGAAAGCCGAAGCACCTGTAACAAGCAATCCTGAAACAGTAGAGAAAGCAGCAGAAACAGCACCTGCAGCAAGAAGACCTACAATCAGAGGATGAATATTGCCAAGCTGAGCTGTATAAACTACGATAGCGTCTTTGGCAAGAGAGCCTACTTCAGGGTGTGCTGCAAGAATTTTTCCAAAAGCAGCATAAACCGGAGCTGTCCAATACAAAATACAAATAAAGAACAAACCCCAAACTACTGACCATCTAGCATCTTTAGAATTTGGAACAACATAAAATCTTTGGATTACGTGTGGTAAACCGGCAGTACCAATCATAAGAGCAAAAACGATAGCCATCCACTGGAAGAATGTTCCGCCTGATGAAATTGCCCAAGGCATAGCAAATTCAGGAGATGCAACTATAGAAAAATGATGACCATAACTATTAAATAGTTCTGCACTATCAGCAATAGATATTCCTGAAACAATGTCAGAAACAACCGATCCATATCCAATAGGAGGTAGCAGCCAGAAATAATCATATTTAAACAACAGGATAAAAAGAGGAATTAGGAAAGAGACAATAATAATAACGTATTGAATCTGCATGTTTTTTGTAACACCAAGCATACCAGAGATAAGAGTGTAAGCCAAAACTACTCCACCACCGATCAATAATGCATAAACATAATCAATGCCCATAATCCACTTAAACATAATACCTATGCCACCAAACTGGGCAACACAATAAGCGATAGAAATAAGTATAGCAAGTATAGCTCCGAATATTCTAAGTCCTTTTGAATAAAATCTGTCGCCAATAAAATCGGGAGCAGTATATTTACCGTACTTTCTAATTTGTCCGGCCATAAGAATAAGCAGCAACACATAACCGCCTGTCCAACCAACAACATAAGCAAGTCCGTGATAACCTGTTCCAAACATAAGAGCAGCCATACCAAGGAAACTTGCTGCACTCATCCAGTTTGAAGCGATAGCCATACCGGAGCCAACTCTGGAAATACTTCTTCCGGCAGCATAATAATCAGATGTGTCTTTGGCGCGGAAAATAATTCCAACCATCACGAAAGTAACTAATACACATATTAATATAATAGCAGGACCTAATTTAAAACTGCCTTCAAGTTCGGTTGCTTTTGCTGCTGCGTGAGTAGATACAGACACAAGGAGCATTATAATTAAGAATAATATCTTTTTCATCATATATCGTTTTAATGTTATTGTTAGAAAAATTAAGCCATTTGTTCCTGTTTTTCTATTTTGTCAGTTTCTACACAGTATATCCAGCATAATCCAACAAAAAGAAATAATAGAAATACAGCGGAATAGAAATAATGAAACGGAAAACCAAGGAAGTTAAAATCAGTAAGGAATGATCTGTTGTGTGTCATATAGAGATTCATGGCCTTTTCTGTTAAAGCTTGATTTTCAGCAGTAAATTCATCTTTCATGTCTGCATTAATAGAAAACGGAACTGCTATAATTTTAACATCAGTAGTACTTATTCCAAGAATATCAGCAACATCGGCTTCAAGCTTTTTCCTTGATTGGATGTAAGTTAGGTCAGCAATATTGTCGCTTGAAGATTTCAATTCATTGAATGCCTCAACATTGTGACAAAGCTCGTCGAGTTCATCGCCTGCAATCTGAAACAAGCTATAATTAAATGCATTAGAAAGAGCTGTTTTCATGTCAGGTTCAATATAAATTTTACCTAAACATTGCAAAACTGAATTTGCAAATACTTTAAGTTGTGCCTCAGATGCATTTCCATCTTTAACATCTGTCCATACTGCATTAAACTCAGTAAGAGCAGGTTCCGGTGTAGGCTTTCCAAGCAGCTTTAAAGTTATTTGGAATCCAAAGATAGCAACAGCCCAAACTATTATTAGCTTAATGACCATGTTTCTGTTTCTCCTGGCCCGGGTAGTCACAGGCTTAAAAAAACTTACGTGATAATCGTTGTTTGTATTCTCCATAAAAATTAATTATTAGTTGTTTGGTTAGTTAATTAGTTAATACAGATATGAAATTCAGGGAGCAAATATAAATATAGTTCTGACAAATTATACTTTTTTTTAAAATATCTGTTTGAACTCTGACAACTATTTACTTAAGTGACATTTAGCATTATTGTTTTTATTTTCTGGCGAAACTGTTAATATTAGCGCAAAGTCGCAATCAACAATTAACCATATTAAATATACTGTTTAGATTTGTTTATTTTTAATCATTTCCCTGCAGTTATGTGATTCAAAGCCAACCTTATCCTTCTTTTAAAACCTTAGTAGTAAAAATACAAATCCGTAACCAGCAACCTTATTAGCTTATTAAAACTTTTTCATCAAAGCTTTTCATCAGATATATTGGGTGCACGGAAAATAAGAAAGTATAAATGATCAGGTTATAAGGTAATAAGTCCCTCAGTATACCCAATATTGCCCCTAAACGAATAACTGGAGAAAAATTATTAAATTTAGGCATTGCCCATGCATTTTATGTCGTAAGAACCATGATGTAAAACATCACTAATAAGTCTGACACTAGGTGGTTTAAAGAGTCCCAATTGGCAGTTGGATGCCGTATAAGAGAGTTTACAATCTAAACCACCAGGCATAGGGCAATGATAAACCCCTAAATTTATAAACTATGAGTAAAATTAAGA
>JAGXRQ010000097.1 GCA_018335675.1 Bacteroidota bacterium
CGCTCGTTCTCTTGCTCCAGTAGTCGAACCTGGGGATCTATCTTTTTATGCTGCGGTTTTAGCCCATCTACGCCGCTGTTTAAGTAGCGTTGCTTCCACTTGGAAAGAAGCGAGGGTGCTATGTTATACTTCCTGCTTACCTCAACGGTGCCTTCGCGTTGCACTTCCTGAATAATCGATAATCGCTCTTCAGGTGTAAATTTTCTGTGTGATCTTTTCATGATTTCCTAAATTTACTGTTACAAAATTAATTTTAATTTTGTGTCCAGCTATTTAGGGGGTTAAGACAATATTACTGGAAGCCTTCTGTTAATTATTATTTTTGCATTCTTCTTACTAATTGTTATAGCTAAAAGATCTAGCACATCTTTTATTATTCTTCCAAGCGGGAAGTTATGAGTTTTGCTAACAATTTGTCCGGCTGTTGAGATTTCCAGTAAATCGTCAAGCATGTTGCTAAGTTTATTAGATGCATTTATTATTCTCTGAAGATCAATTTTTACATTATCATAGTTGTTGTTTTTGATGTCTTCTAGTAAATATTTTGCAAACCCGTTGATTGTAATCAGTGGACTTTTTAAGTCGTGGGAAACTGTGTAAGTATATTTTTCAAGCTCTTCATTTTTTTGTTCAAGTTTTTTTTGTTGATCCTTTTGCTCTGTTACATCTCTTACTATCACAAGTAAATCATTCTTGATGTCTGGAATAACTCTTGCTTCAAACCATTTTTCTACTCCCTTAACAATAAGCGGATAATTAAATATTTGAAGTGTATTGGTTCTTTTCGCATCATGAAGTTTTTCCATTATAATAGCAGTTAAATCAGCCGGTAAAACATCTTGAACTTTTTTGCCAATAAACTGCTCAATTGGGATGTAATATTTTTCAGCATGTAAGGTAGAGCAATCAATAAAAACGGATTCTTTGTTTAACCTGAAAAACATATCAGGCAACGCATTAACTATGGTTTTGTTTCTTTCTTCACTTTCTCGAAGAAGTTGTTCCGACTTTATTCGCTTAAACGAGTTTGATATTACTTCAGCTAATATTTTTAAGAGAACCACATCTTCATCTGACCAAACTTTCTCTTCAATAACAGCATCAAACCCTAGGAAACCTATTAATTTATTAGAAATTACAAGGGGAATTATTAATGCAGATTTAATTTCTTGAGATTCTAAAATTTCTTTTTCATTACTTGCTGAAATTGGTAATCGTGCAACTGATTCAATATGAATAGGATAATGTTTGTATAGTTTCTTCATCAGACATGGGAATGTATTTATTGGCTCGTTTTGCAAATTCTGCATTTGAGCACTTATCCCTTTTCTACACCACTCATGTGTGTTAGTAATATGTTGGTCATCGTCAGAAATAATAAATACATAGCTTCTATCAGCATCAGCATGAAGTCCAATTTCTTTTAAAGCAATATTAATCTCCTTATCTATATTGGCAATATTAACATTGATGAATCGTGAAGAAATCGCAGACAGAATTTTTTCTCCTTCAAGCCTTTTGTGAAGCTCGAACTCTGCTTTTTTTAATGCTGTGACGTCAGTAATCGTTCCTATATATCCAACAATTTTTTTATTGCGATATGTTAAAGGAAGAGCTTTACCTATTACCCAAGATACAGAACTGTCGCTATGAAGAAATCTGTACTCAGCCTCAGATATTTTTTTCGACTTCGCATTCTTTTCCCAATTAATTTTAATTTTTTCTCTGTCGTCAGGATGCACAGCCTTTAGCCATCCATTGCCCATAGCTTCTTCTTCACTTAATCCTGAAATAATACACCAATGAGGATTTACATAATTTGTAAAGCCTTCTGCATCTGTTCTGAAAATACCTACAGGTGCAATTTCTGCTAAAAGCTTAAATCTTAATTCACTTTCCTTTAGTGCTTCTGCTAAATTTTCAAGCTTTGATAATGCTGATTCAAGATTTTTTACATAGCTTTCTAAATCTATGCTTTTCTTTACAATATTATCATTTTTTATTTTCTGCATTCTCTTGCTAATTATGAAGAGCTTGTGGCTAAAATTAATTGTCTTGCTAAGATAGTAATAATTGTTATTAACAAATATTTTGATACTAAGAAAAACTTGTTATTCAATTCATATATAGTGAATTGCTATATGAAAGAACAAAATATTGTAGCTGTAATGATTATTTAATAGGCATATATAGTTTAATACTGCGAAAATATTCTATTTTTGTAATTGCTAGATTGTGTGACTGATGTTGTTTTTATCACATAACTTTTTTCAAATTTTCAATTATAAAAACAAAAATATTAATCAACCAAAATTATTCACTTATGAGAAGAAGTCTAATCTTTTTATTACTGATTGTTATCTCGGGAAGCATTTTTGCTCAGAAGATAAGAGTTAGTGGGGTAGTTACATCAATGATGGAAGATAATATCAATCTTCCAGGTGTAACGGTTCTTGTAAAAAATTCTACAGTTGGTACCATTACTGACATAGATGGAAAATACACCATCGAGACAAGTGCTAATGATACGTTGGTTTTCTCTTATGTTGGAATGGCAACTGAGGTAATTCCTATTGAAGGAAAAAGTTTAATTAACGTATCTATGGTTATGGATATTGCCAGACTTGGTGAGGTAATTGTTGTTGGTTATGGTACGGAATCAAGCAAATTAATTACCGGTTCTTTAGGTGTGGTTGGTGAAAAACAAATCAAAGACTTGCCATTAAGAACACTTGACGGGGTATTGCAGGGTCGCTCAGCTGGTGTGCAAATAACTGCAAGTTCAGGTACTCCAGGGGCAGCTAATTCGATTAGGATTAGAGGAAACAGCTCTATCTCTGCCGGAAATGACCCATTAATAGTTGTTGACGGAATCCCAATCACTACGGGTAATTTAGGACAGGTTGGGTTTTCAGGACAAACAATAGATGCGTTATCAGACATTAACCCAAATGATATTGAATCTATTACTGTTTTGAAAGATGCTTCTACAGCAGCAATTTATGGTGCCAGAGCAACAAATGGAGTTATCCTTATCACAACAAAAAGAGGCTCAGCTCAAAAAACTAATATTAATTTCAATGCAAGCTACGGTATTCAAAGTATTGAGAAAAAACTAGAAATGCTTAATGCTGAGCAATGGTACGAGCTTAAAGGGACTTCACCTGCTGACCCTGATAATATTATAGATACTGATTGGTTGAGTGAAGTGCTAAAAACCGCTCCAATGGCTAATTATGAGCTTTCATTTAACGGTGGCGATAACGCAACAAAGTTTTTTATTTCAGGAAATTATTTTTTACAAGAAGGTGTTTTAATAGGAACTTCTTATGAAAGACTTAATGGTAGAGTAAATCTTGATCATAAAGTGAATAAAAGATTTAACGTTGGCGCTAGTCTTGGAGTTAGTTATGCACTGAATAATAGGGTAGAGGGCGACCAATCGCTTAATGCACCTCTTGCAAATGCAATTGCAAATCCGGCTATTTTCCCGGTATATAATGAAGATGGATCGTATAATGAAGATGCTCCATTTGCTAATCCCGTGGCAATTGGAAAAGAAGCATTAAATGAAGCACATTCTTATAGAACGATAGGCAACCTTTATGGAGATTATAAAATTCTTGAAAAGCTGACATTTCAAACAAAATGGGGATTCGATTATCTAAGTCTGAGGGAGCATAGTTATGACCCTGCAACTACTCGTCAGGGTGCCAGATCAAATGGAATTGGAATATCTGCCCAAAACAATGTTACAAATATTGTCTCAAATAATACATTGCGTTATGCGGATGTTTTTGCTAATGTTCATAACGCAGAAATTCTTGTTGGATATTCTTTTGAAAAATATCAGAGAAGAAATCAATTAATTCGCGGTGTTGACTTCCCCAATGAAAACTTCCAATATCTTAGTGAAGCCGGCACTATTACAAATGCATATTCAAGAGGTGTTAACCGCGGAATGAATTCATATTTTGGTCAAGTTAAATACAACTACGATTACAAATATATTCTTTCAGCATCTGCAAGATACGACGGCTCATCCAGGTTCGGAGAAAACAATCGTTATGGTTTATTCCCTGCTGCTTCTCTCGCCTGGCGTGTATCGGAAGAAAATTTCTTTAAAAACCTATCAACTCCAATAAATGAATTCAAGCTTAGAGGTGGTTATGGAGTTACAGGTAATGATGGAATTCCGGATTTTGCATATTTGTCGCTCTATGGAGGCGGTTCTAATTATCTTGGTGAAGCTGGTATTTATCCTCTTGCGTTATCAAACCCTGATCTTAAATGGGAAACAACATATCAGTATAATGTTGGTGCTGATATTGGGCTGTATAACGACAGAGTTGAAATAAATTTCGAGTATTATAAAAATCATACAAAAGACCTTCTTTTTAGCAGACCGGTTTCTATGACTTCCGGATACTACAGTATTGTCTCAAATATTGGAGAACTTGAAAACAGAGGTATAGAAATTACTCTAAATACCGTAAATGTTAAAAAAGAAAATTTCACTTGGACATCAAATCTGAATTATTCTAGAAACAGAAATAAAGTGCTGTCGCTTTATAATGATCAACCACTCGACAATATTGGAAGAGGTAGTAATTCTGTTAGGGTAGGAGAACCACTGGGCGTTTTTTATGGATATAGAAGTCTAGGTGTTGACCCTTCAACAGGTGATATAGTTTTTGATGATATAAATGGAGATGGAATAATTAACGCTGATGACAGGACTAAAATAGGAGATCCTAATCCTGATTTTATTGGTGGTTTTACAAATAATTTCTCATATAAGAATTTTGATCTTAGCATATTCCTTCAAGGTTCATATGGAAATGACATTTTTAATGGAACAAGGATTTATGTAGAATCAATGAAAGGTGCGGATAACCAAACAACGGCTGTACTTGATCGCTGGCGTGAACCGGGAGATATTACAAGTGTGCCTAGAGCTACAGAGTTAGACCCTAATAATAACAATAGAATCTCATCACGTTTTATTGAAGATGGATCATATCTCAGAGTGAAAAATGTTGTTTTATCATATAATATTGATAAAAAATATCTTACAAGAGCAGGTATTCGTAGTGCTAGAGTATATGTAACAGGTCAAAATCTCCTGACATTTACAAATTATAGTGGAATGGACCCCGAAGTAAACTATGCCGGTCCGGCTAATGTTGTTATGGGGACTGATTTCTTTACTCATCCTCAAGTACGTACTATTTCTTTTGGAATTAATCTTGGACTTTAAAAACTAACAGTCATGAAAAATAAATTATATCTTTCAATAATCAGTTTATTCTTGTTCTTTTCTTGCGATGTGCTAGATGTAGAACCTTTGCATAGTATTTCTGCTGATGAAGCAATTACCAGTGCAAATGATATTAAGAGGGCAGTAAATGGCTGCTATGACGCATTTCAATCTGCCGATTATTACGGTAGAAATTATCTTGTTGCAGGAGATCTTACTGCCGATTTGCTTACGTGGACCGGCACAACAGCAGGATATAACCAGATTAATAACAATAGTATTCTTGCTGATAATATTATTGTTGAAGGAATCTGGAGTAGTTTGTATACTACCTTAAATAGGATAAATAATACTCTACATAGGATTCCTGAAGTTACAAACCTTACTGAAGATGAAGTAGCTGAAGTAGAAAAGCTAAAAGGGGAATTGTATTTCCTGAGAGCATTAAGCCACTTTAATTTAGTAAAGTTATTTGGCCCCGTCCCAATCAGAGTTGCACCGGCTACTGCTTCAGATGAAGATCTCAATGTTCCAAGAAGATCTGTTAATGATGTATATGAGCAAATATTTACTGACTTGTCAGCTGCGGAAGAACTAATTACAGAAGAAATTATTTTAGGAAGAGCTTCAAAAGCGGCAGTTTTAGCATTGAAAGCTCGAGCCAGCCTTTATTTCTATTTTCATTCTAACCAAACTTCTAGATTAGTAGATGCTGTAAATGCTGCTACTGCTGTAATTGACGATTTTGGACTTGAAATGGAGAATGACTTTGCAACTCTATTTAGCGGAACTCCAAATACAGAATCGATTTTTGAAATTGAGTTTAATGAACAAGATAGAAATAGGTTAGCTGAATATTTTTTCCCTAGCTCCTTTAGTGGAAGAAGAGAATTTGCTCCAACTCAGCAATTATTTAACTCTTACGATGCCATTGATGTGAGGCGCGATATTTCTATCGGAAAGGCAGGAGCCGACCTTTATGCCCAAAAATATTCAGATATTGAAAAAGGAACTGATAATGTTTATGTATTTAGGCTTGCTGAAATGTACCTAATTAGGGCTGAAGCAAATGCTTTACTTCAAATTGAGGCAAGTTTAGTGCAAAGCGACGTAAATAAAATTAGAGAGAGGGCCGAATTGCTGCCTGTTACATCAACAAATTTTCAGGTGCTTTTGCTTGAAATCGAAACCCAAAGAATGAAAGAATTTGCATTTGAAGGACACAGATGGTTTGATCTGGTAAGAACGGGCAGAGCTATTACTGTTCTTGAAAATGTCACAAATATTAACCAGACATTATATCCTATTCCATTGAATGAAATTCTGACAAATACGAACGAAAATATGTATCAAAACGATGGTTATTAATATTTATAAACCTCAAAAATTTCTAAAGATGAAAAAAAATAGCATTATTTATAAACTGTCAGCCTTAGTTCTATCGCTAATAGTTGTTTTAATTGCCTGTGAGGAAGATATATTGGTTCCACCGGCAAGTACGCAAGCTGACTTCACTTTTACTGTGGAAGAAATTATTAATGATGAAACAGATGAAGTTTCTTATGAAGTTAGATTCGAAAATAAATCAGTAAATGCAAGCTCTTACAATTGGTCTTTTGGCAATGGAGAAACATCTACTGAAGAAAATCCGGTCGTTATTTATGATGCCTCGGGTAAATACGTAATTACGCTTACAGTTACAGGCCCAAGCGACCTTTATTACAATAATCTTGAAAAGGTTGAAGCAATTTTATTGGGTAAAAATTCATTGTATTTTGAAGATTTTACATCCGAAGATGAGGAATTGCCAACTGATATTACAACATGGGATGTAGATGGTGACGGATTTGATTGGTATTGGGGAATAAGATCAGGAGATGGACAGGCTAGAAGCCAGTCTTACGATTCTGATGGCGATGCTGCATTAAATCCTGATAATTGGCTAATTATGCCTGCTATTGACTTAACTGAGTTTTCTACCGGGGCATTGGTTATTTTTAGATACACTGCTGGAGTGTCTGCAAATACTCCTCGCTACAGAAAAGAAAATTATGGAGTTATGATATCTGGTGGTGAAATGATTCAGGAAGATTTTGAATTGATATTCGAAGAAACTTTTACTGAAGAGACACCACAATGGACCCCAATTGAAAGAGAAATTGATATATCAAATTACGTTGGTCAAGTTGTTTATCTTGCAATCAGGCATTTTAATGTGTCGGATATGGATAGGATGTTTATTTCAGAACTTGAAGTTTATGTAATTGAATAGGACTGTTATGATTAGGAAATTTTTAGTTTATATACTAATAGCAGCTTTTGCTTTCTCAAGTGAGAGCTGCTATAATGATATAGATACGTTATCTTCAAGTGGCAAGTTGTTTATTATTGGTGGAGGAAATAGGTCAGATTCATTAATGTTGAAAATGATTAATGAAGCAGATATTGGAGATCGTGGATACGTTTTTATACTTCCAATGTCGAGCGAAATGTCTGACACTACTTTACTCAAACTAGTGAATGAATTTAAAGAATTAGGTATTGAGAAAGTAACAGGTTATAATTTTCTTCCAAATGAAACTCCTCCGCAGATCTGGGTTGATTCTTTGCGAAATGCTTCGCTGATTTATATTTCTGGAGGAGATCAGAATAGATTTATGCAAATTGTTGATGGGAATGCAATTGAAGAAGCAATTAATTATGCCTTTAATAATGGTGCTATGATTGCTGGTACTAGTGCCGGCGCAGCAGTTATGAGCGAAAAAATGATTACCGGTAATGAACTTAAGTCGCCGGAATATCGTGCAACATTCAGAACTATTGAGAATGAAAATATTGAACTTGCCAAAGGATTAGGTTTTATTACAACAGCAATAATAGATCAGCATTTTGTATGGAGAAGTAGATACAACAGACTAATTAGTGCAATAATTGAACATCCGGAATTAATCGGAATAGGTATTGATGAGGCTACAGCGATACTTGTGAGTGGTAATAAGGCAAAAGTTATTGGTGAATCTCAGGTTGTTGTATTCAGAAATCCAGATAAATCTCTTATTGAAGTTAATGGGAAGCTAGGGGCAAGGAATTTATTAATTGATATTTACCTTCCGGGTGAAGAGTTTGAGGTGAGGTAGTTATTGGGTATTGGGTATTAGGTATTGGGTATTAGGTATTGGGTATTAGGTTATTAATAACGTTATAAAAAAGGAGTAAAGAAATGTTGAAAAAAGTGCCGCATACGTATGTAATTGTTTTTGGGATTATTGTTATTGCTGCTATTTTAACTTGGGTTATCCCTCCTGGTAAGTATGTTAAAGAAACCAGACTTGTTGAAGGCGTTGAAAGTGAAATGATGGTTTTTTATTACGAACAGAATCTTCCTGAAGAGCATGCTCCGGAAAAACCTTCTCAATTTCAAACATGGCAGGTGTTCTCTGCACTGTTTAAAGGCTTTGTAAAACAAAGCAACATCATTATTTTCATTCTAATTATTGGAGGTGCTTTCTGGATAATGAACCATAGCAAAGCTATTGATGTTGCAATTTTAGCATTTCTTCGATTCACTAAAAAACTTGAGGGATTTGGATTGATGCGAAGAATGGGTGTGAATAATATTGTTATTGTGCTGATAATGGTGATGTTCAGCCTTTTTGGGGCCATTTTTGGGATGAGTGAGGAAACTATTGCTTTCGCAATCATTCTAATACCTCTTTCAATATCAATGGGTTATGACAGTATTGTGGGTGTTTGTCTGGTCTATGTTGCTGCCCACATTGGGTTTGCCGGCGCTATCTTAAATCCATTTACAATTGGAATAGCTCAAGGTCTTGCTGATATCCCTCTGTTCTCAGGAATCGAATATAGGCTTGTAACTTTTATAGTGCTTACTACCGTGGGAATTATATTTGTAATCAGGTATGCCAATAAAATCAAGAAAAACCCAAAAGCTTCTCCCGTTTTTGAAGAAGACTCTTACTGGAGGGAAAAGGGTGTTTCTGAATCAAACCATATTGAGTATTATACTCCAAAGATTTCATGGTTTGTATTTGGATTAACTTTAATAGTAATGATAATTTTCTCTATTTTTTATCCTAAAACAACCCTTACAATAGGTAATTCTAGCTTTACTGCTATGATTATTCCTGTTTGCACAGCAATTTATTGGGTGCTTGGTGTGTTTGCACTCAGAAAATCAGTTCATTATTTCATTTTGTTGTTATTGGCATATACCATTGTTTTTCTAATTGTTGGAGTTATGGGATATGGTTGGTATGTGATGGAAATTGCAACATTATTTCTTGGGATGGGTATTGGTGCAGGTTTGGCTATAAATAAATCTGCTGATGAAATTGCAAAACTATTTCTTGAGGGAGTTAAAGATATTCTATCTGCTGCTGTAATTGTTGGATTGGCCGGTGGTATTATTGTAGTGTTGACTGATGGTGGGATAATTGATTCAATTCTTTATGGTTTGTCCAAAGCAATGGGTAATTTTGGAGATGTTGCTTCAATTGGAGTAATGTATGTTATACAAACTGTAATTAATGTTGTTATACCTTCAGGTTCTGCAAAAGCTGCAATTACAATGCCTATTATGGCTCCTTTTAGTGATTTGATTGGAATATCAAGGCAAGCTACTGTTGTGGCATTCCAGTTTGGAGACGGTTTTACGAATATGATAACCCCAACATCAGGAATTCTTATCGCTGTGCTTGGTATTGCAAGAATCCCATACAACAAATGGGTTAAGTGGGTTTGGCCAATGATACTAACCTTAATTATTCTAGGATTCCTGCTGCTTATCCCAACAGTTACAATGAATCTAAATGGGTTTTAATTAAAAACCGCCTTGATAAAGGCGGTTTTTTTTCTAATAATTATATGATTCTCTTTTCAATACTCAATACTCATTACTCAATACTCAATACTCAATACTCAATACTCATTACTCAATACTCATTACTCATTACTCAATACTAACTACCTCATAATAATTATCTTCTCATCAACTTTTCTCATTAGTTTGCGTGTTTTAGAATCAGAAATACTAATGCTGATGAAGTACATTCCGCTTCTAAAACTGCTGTCTGCAGTAAACTCAAGAATATGTTCGCCTTGTCCAAAAAGAGTGCTTTCAGTTTGTCTTATAATTCCTCCCGATCTGGTTATAAGCATAAATTCCACATAAGCATCTTCAGGTAAAACGAGTCTAACAGAGTATTTTCCGGCAGTAGGGTTGGGGTAAACATTTACATCAAATTTACTGAGTATTTCTGTAACCGGTGTTGTGTCAAATACTGAACCTGATTTAATAGGAACAAGTGTATGAATTTCACTCGAAGCTTCCGTGAGTCCCCATTTTATCGTTGCAATTGCAACATCAAATATTTTAAACAGATCAATTTTCCCGGCAGGGATAGCCGTGTTATTCATGCTGTAAATAACTCCCATACCTGTGTCATTATTGAATGAGATATGATGGTCAGTGTTAAGCATCAAGGTAATATTTGCATTGCAAACCTGAGCACTATTTAATTGAAATTGCATTGCAATAAGGCTGCCATCGCTTTCAAACGTAACCAAGCCATCTTTATTCAGAAAAATAGAAGCTTCATTTTCGCTGGCTGTGGCTGATGAATCTTTTGCACCACCCAGAATTAAGTTAATTAATGCAGTTAAATCGGCAATATTAACATTAGTATCCCCATTAACATCTGCATTTGCTATATTGAATCCAACAGGTGTGCTTCCATTCAGATGGCTAACCATCCAAACAACATCAAGTACATTAATAAAACCGTCATTGTTCACGTCACCCGGGTTATTTGTTGGGCCAACAAAGGTTCCTGTGATGGCGATATCATCTACGCTCCAGTTTTTTTGGCGACTTGGATTTCCATGGCTATTATAAGCAACTCTCCACCTGAATTTAACGTTGCTTGCTCCAGTTAGTGCGGGTATTATACCTGATGAATAAGTTGCACCTGCTCCCATTGTTGCTGTCCATGTTGCAATCTGAGTCCATGCTCCATTGTTAATGCTATACTCAAGAAATGCAGAGCCTACACCTGCAGCAGCCAAATAAAATCTGTGAAGCATTGATATTGAAATATCTTTGTATGAGGTAAAGTCGAAACATGCAGAAACCATTTGTCCGGCTTGCGCTGCAGTTCCGGAGTAGTCAGCATACGCATATGGTGCTTTGCCTGCTATCAGTGCGTTTGTAGATGTGCCCACAGCCCATGTGGGTGTTCCGCTTTGAGTCCATCTTGCAGGCAATGCACTTAAGCCTGTGAAATCTTGAGCATAATTTGGATTAAAGCATGCTTCAGCAAAATTTGCCACTAAAGTTACATTCTCTGCAGGCATAGTATAATTATATGTTGCACTTGTGCTAATCGGAACTCCACCTTTGGTCCAATTAACAAATGCATATCCATTATTAGCAACAGCTGAAATACTTACAACGTCGTTTGCTTCAAAGTATGATCCGCTTGGATTATTACTTACAGTTCCAAATCCTGAAGGATTTGCTTGAAGTGTAAGCTTATAACCTGATGGAGCAACTCCAAGTTGCAGACCAGGTGTAATTACCCAGTTATTTGGGAAAAGCGCAACTGTCTGAAAAGAAGCACTTAGCAAATATCCATCCCCTGAAAACGATGCATGATACCAGTTTCTGCCATCTCCATCTGCATCAATCAACGTCCAACCTGCAGGAATTCCTCCTGAAGCATCAAAATTTTCATTAAAAATATTCACCTGAGTTGCTCCATCAACCCAGTATAGTCGTACATCGTTTATAGCAATCCTATCCTTATCAGTTGAATTATGGTGTCTGAAAGCTATATATACATTATCTCCAAGATAACTTGAAATATCAACTGTTCTTAGCCTAAAGTCCCAATTAGTATGTGTTGTTAGCAAGGTTTCATTGTGCAAGAGAATAAAATCACCGATTGCAGTTCCGGTATTAGAAATATACACACTATATTGCTCAGTTCTATATGATGTTGTATTTGCAGTGGGACAAACCGTCCATGATAAATAAATAGGTCCGTCTATTGGATCTGTTGGAATAAGAGTATAATTTGCTGTTATTGTTTTATTAGAAGCAGGCATGGTGTATTCAAAATTGGCTTGAGTGCTGATAACAGTGGCTCCATCAGTCCAGTTTACGAAATTATATCCGAATACCGGATTTGCTTTAAGCATGACCTTTGTCCCATTTGTATAGCTTCCACCACCTGTTGGATTTCCACCAGCTGTAGGTGTTGCCTGAATTGTAAGGTTGTAATATGTAAAGCCGAAGTCAGGAGGTGTACAACTAGTGTTGTAGCTCATTGTTCCATTATTGGCAGACCAGCATTCCCAATAACCGCCACTTCCCATTTGCCATGTATTTAAGTCGAAAGTGTTTATTCCGTTGGGTGTGCCAGGGACTTTATAAACTTTAACAGCCTGACCACCTCTATTCCAAGTAAGTGGAGTTCCGCTTGTGCATGTTTCAGGCCCTGCTGCACCAGGGTGCATTGTTAAAAAATATGCATAGTCTTCGAATGCGGGATAACTACCGAAAATTCTGGCTATCCCATTGCTTTGCACTGCAACGGCAGTAACTTCATTTGCTCCAATGCCTCTTGCTTGCATTCCCCAATCTTTATTCATACGGGCAAGAAACACAAAATGTCGTCCTCTTCTGTCAGGGTTATTGTAATGTGTGTCAGTTACAGTATTTGCAAGAATAGGAATGTTAAGGTAGTCGTTTGCCAGAGTAACAGTATTTCTGTATGGATTGCTTAATGCATCGGCAGAAGTGACAGTCCCGTTTACTGCTGTATATACAACCCCACCCAATACTGCCATACCTGCGCTGGTTCCTCCAACTGCACCTCCTTTTTCGTTTATTAGATATAGTAAAGCATCATGGAGTTTTGTGCCTTTCCAAATTGTATAATAATTTGCTTGGTTTCCTCCTACAATAAATACAGCTTCTGCATTTCTGACAGCTGTTTCTACAGCTGCGCTATTTGCCCTGGCTGTAGTAGTTATGCTCTCAATTGTTGTAATGGAGTTCATTAACCCAGGGAAAGCTGCGTAATCATCATTGTATGCTGTTCCGGTATCATATCTTAGGAAAACAACATCACCAACATTTGTTAAACTATAAAACCACTGAAGACCTTCCATATTATCGCCTCCTCCACCCATAAGCAGATATCCTTCTTGATGGTTTGTGTTTACATCGTTGGGGTTACCAACTCGGGTTAGTGTTTGTGATTTCACAGCCAGTGTAAAAAATATTGCAGCTACTGTTATTGTTATGATACGTTTCATAAGTGAGGAATTTTGGTGAATTAAATTGCAGAATATATTTTATGTAAACTAATATCTTTTGATAGATTTCTTTTTTGGGCAATTCACAATGATATATGCCAAAAAAAAAATTACCAACATGCAAATTTACCTTATTAAATGAAAGTTTAAATCCGTGTTTTTACGCAATTTTCTATGAAAAACACTGATTATTAAGAGTTTTGCCTAGTGTTTCTTGTTGCAGATTTCAACTTGCTGTAATCTAAATAGTATAATATTTTTAAAGAAACACTGTTTATCTGAGGTTCTTTAAGCATTATACTTAAGTTTTCATGAAAAGTATTTGGAATATTATTGTTATTAGTATAAATAGCATTTTTCCACATTAAACTTAATTGACTGCCAGGAGCAAAATACCATATAAGCATCATATCTATTGTAAAAGCATTATAGTTTATATCAGATATTTCAAGATTTTCGGGAATTCTTTCTAGTTTTCCGTTGTTATTAAGCAGAAAATATTCTCCTGTATAATTAACAGTTGACCAATAATGTCGTAAGTCGAAACTTAAAGAAAGGTTTTTTGAAAATATATAATTAGCCATTAATGAATTTACTGTAGTAGGAGAATGCCTTTTTCCAAAATATATTGTTTCTTCATCAATATGTTTTACATAACCAACATTATTGTTTTTTAAGTTGTAATAGAATCTGTAAGATAGGTTTAATTTGTTGCTTGCTCTAAACGTAGGTTTTAAATCAAGTGTGTAATACTTTTGATTATGTTCGGAGTAAATTTGATAATAATTAATACTCGCATCTACATAAATTCTTTTTCTATAGTCTGATGAAATAAATGTATGGTAATTGAAAGCTTGACCAATATCATAAAATCTTCCTTTTACTCTGGGTTCAAAAAAATCTTTCTGGCTAAAAGGTGCATAGTCTAAATTTAGCATCACAAAAAATCTTGTGTCAAACAGCAGTCTTAATCTATATCCTGCGCTCATTCCGGCAAATGTATAAGGATCATATAAATATGCAGAATTAACAGAGATGGCATTTGAAACATTCCAAAATCTCCAGAAAGGATCAAAAATATTATAGCTAAGTGAAGCATTGTTATTTATCGTATTGTTGTGACTTAAAAAGCCCATATCATTTTGCTGATAAGAATTGCTAATTACAGATCTGTAATAATTATATTGCCAGGAGCCGCCAAATTTCCCAATATTTAATGCGTATTTATACCCGAAATTATCATCTTTGTCATTATAGTACTGCTGACTTATTGCGGTATTCCCGCTAATTCTATAAAGATTACTTTTGTCGTGTATCCGAAAATCGGCACCTGTAATATTAGCTGTATATCCATCAATAGAACCTATTACGTTTGTATTTATCAACCCAATGTATGAATTGTTTTTAAGGCTTTGGTCGAGTACAAAAAGGTTGTAATTTGTAAATGGCTGAGTTGAGATTTCTCTTTCAATATTGGTGATTGTGTCCACTAATAAAGCATGCGATGGTGCAGTCATTGCATTAAAAAATCCAACGCCCAAACCTGAGGATGTACGTCCGGATATTTTAGTAGCGTTGATTAGTCTGGTCTCAATAGGGTTTTCAATAATAACTTCATTATCGGAAACAATGTTATAAATGTTATTATGTCCTTTTGGCATAGCTCCAATTCTTCTGGAGTAAAATAAATCAGCTTTTCTAAACAGCTCGATACCCTCAGTAAAAAACTGACGTTTTTCATCATATTTTACTTCATAAGGTGACAGATTCAAAACTAATGCATCAGATTGCACTTGGCCGAAATCAGGTATAAGCGTCATATCCATAGTAAAGCTTTCATTAATTCCCCATTTAAGGTCCATTCCACCATTAAATGTATTTGTCCAGCCTTGTTTGTGCTGTTTCTTTTCGACATAATTGGAAACATATGGATAAAGTGCTAACCTTACAGGTGGAGTAATATCTTCTATCCCGGTAAGAGTTCCAAGCGAAGCAATACTGTTTCCAATTTTACGATTAACAAAGTTCCAGCTCGATACTTCTCTAGTGCGCCTAATTTCTCTCCAAAAGTTTATGCCCCATTCATGCACATTTTGCTTTGGGAATCTTAAGGCAGAGTAGGGGATTTCCATTTCAACCACCCAGCCATGCTCATTAATTTCAACAGCGCTTTTCCAAACAGCATCCCAATTTCTGTCTCCTCCATTTCCGGTAGAACCTGACATATTAATATCAGTCTGAATGCCAGATGCAGATACCTGAAATCTGAAGCCATTTATTCCATCATTAAATGGATTAATATCAACCCAAAATCTATCAGAGTTCAATTGTTCTCCTGAATCTCTACGCCCTAATTCCTTCAATATGGAATCAGGAGCAGCATCATACATTATGGCAGCAATGTAGATATAAGCATCATCAAACATAATTCTAACTTCAGTCTGAAAAGATGCAGGTCGGTCATTATATGGTTCATATTGCACAAAATCACTTGCTTTGAATGCACTATTCCAAATATCTTCATCAATAATGCCGTCTATTTTGGGATGAACTTCTGTGCGGACAGCAGTAACTGTTTTTTTTCCATTTTGAGCAATTATAACTGAAGAATCAAATAAGAAGACTGTGAAAGTAAGAATTAGTAATATGGCTGAACTAATATATGTATATCTCATAAATATTTTGCAAACGCTTTAATAAAAAGTATATGCAAAAATACTTAAGTGAAATTAAGTACAGATGTAATTATATTTATTTAATAAAAATCGCCAAAAATTAATAATTCCAGCCAAGCAAATTCCAATAATACAATTGGAGTAGTGCAACAGTAAATACAACAATAGAAAAATAATAGAACAATCTACTTCTCCATTTTACGTCTTTCATTTTCCATAAGATAATTGCTTGTAAGATCATAAGCAATATAAAAGGGATTGCAAGAAAAGGCAGGAATAATGCCAATTTTATACTTGTTGGGACGTACATTATGAGCTCTTGACCACTGTTTGCGGAAGCAATAATTAAGGTCAGATAAAAAATAAAAAAACAAGCAGCTGCAATCCAGGCAACGAACTTAGCTGGGAATGGAATTAACTGAGGTGCGGGCAATATTCGCTGATGCTTTCTTCTGATTAGAGTTATATAAGGCCAAATAAACAAAATAAATATTATTGTGACCATTATTATTTGCAAAACCACATTATGCAATACCGGATTTTCAATCCATTGTATTTTTTCGAATGCGAAAATTGCCAAATTCCCTAAAAATAGTTTTTCTGCAATAGAGTTATCTTCGCTCATTTCAAAAGCTATTAATTCATTGCTTTTACTGTTTCGGAATGTAACACTATCTATAGGAATCCAAAAAGTTGTTTCTTTTCCAGGGAAATCCATTTTTAATCTGGAATTATCTATGCTAACATCAAGGGTTTGCATTATAGATAATAGTTTCAGGAAATCAGTATGAGGATGTCTATTAGCTTTGTATTTTCCTGTAAATTTTTGAAGATAATCATCAGTAAGAGTAATTGTATCAAATAATTCGCGCTGATCGGGTAAATATCTTTCTAGAAATTTTTCAAAAACCATTTCATAAGCACCACCTCCTTCAAAACTATTGAAAGTAATGAAAAAACCAATTTTGTGCTCAGGGATAATAGCCAACAATGAATGAAACCAAAATGTATCGCCGCCGTGTCCGAAAATTTTAATTCCTTTTCTGCTTAAATCCATAAATCCATGCAAAGCCGGATTCAAACCGTATGAATGATAAAGTGCCGGCTCGAGCATTTGCAGGAAAGTTTCATGCTCAAGAAGACAAATAGTATCAATACAAGTTGAGTGTAAAAGTGACTGCATGAACCTTCCCATGTCGCCTGCTGTTGTGGAAACTGCTCCTGCGCCTGCAAGAGGGATATACTCAAAGTATTTTTCACTAATGACACTATTTTCATAAGCATAAGCTTTCGACATATTTGCATTTAGCCCGCTTGGAAGAGGTTGCCTAAAAGTAGTATGTGTAAGACCTAAGGGTTCAAAAATGTTCTTATCTGCGTAATCTTCAATTTTTTGCCCGCTTTTTAATTCAATAAGATATTGCGCTAAACCGGTGCCATGATTTGAATAAGCAGCGTATTTCATTGGAGGACGAACTCTCTTAGGCATTTGTTTTTGGAAGATTTCCTCAATAGATTTCATCTCTTCAGGGGATTTCACAAATAGGTATAAAAGTTTGTCTTCAAATCCGGGAGTGTGCGACAATAGACTTCTTATTGTAATTGGCTCTTGAAATGTTTCAGGTATTTTAAAATTTTCAAGATAAGTATTTATGTCTGCATCCAATTCCAACTTACCTTTTTCAATCTGCTGCATTATTGAAATCCATGTAAAAAGCTTTGATATAGATCCTATTCTGAATAAAGTACTGTCAGGATTAACTCTAATTTGATTATCAATATCTGCAAAACCATAGCCTTTTTTTACCAGCACTTCATTGCCTTGAATTATAACAACAGAAGCTCCTGCAATCTTTCTTTCTTCAAGAATAGTTTTCATTACTCCATCCATAAATGCTGATAGTTCAATGCTGTCAATTTTTATAACAATTTGATCGTCAGTATTGATGTAAGATGCATTTGACAAAGTGGAAGATTGAATTATCAAAAAGGAAATTAGAAGGAAGATGAAATGTTTCATAATGCAATGCTTTTTAATTAAGCCATAAATTTATTAAAAAAAATACTATAATATTATCCATTTAGATATAAATATTTTCCAAATTCTTTTGTTTTGTTGAAAAAAAATACGTATTTTCCCTAGATATCTCATCAAAAATTTGAAAAATCAGAATTTCTTCAAGAGGTTGAAGTTAATTTAGAATATCAAAGTGGGAAAATAATATTTATTAGTCTCTTATCCGCTTACAGTAAAGATATACAAAGGATTTTAATAAAATAAAAAACTGTCATAAAATGATAATACTACATATCTTTTATGACAGTTTTTAGTACTGGATAGAATTTTAGAAGATATATCTAATACCTATCTGAGCTCTCCATGTTTGATCAATATGAATAGTTTGCTTGTATGTTTCAGTTGGCATGCCTGTAGTTCCACTGATAGTATTTAACCTGTATTGAGGTTCATTAGTATCAACGTTTCTACCCGCATAATTCAACAATGAAGCTTGCCATACATTATCACTAACGCCCCATTCACTATTAATCATATTGCCAAAATTCAGAATATCAAAAGTTATTTGAATTTTATGACGGTTTGGCAATTTTGTCAGCATAATATCTTGAGCAATACGCAAGTCAAAACGATGCAACCAAGGTAATAATGCACCATTACGTTCAGCAATTTGTCCGCGATTCTGACTTAAATATGGGTCTTGCTCGATATAAGCATTAAGTATTTCCCACTGTTCTTCAGGAGTGTAAGCCACTTCACCGCCAATAACAATTGGTAGCAAGTTGATTTCGCCTTCATTATTTGGGATGTACATTAATCTTTGCGCTCTGTCGCCAAAGTTTCCTGAATATGTATAACTAAATCTTCCCGCTTCTCCACCAATATAGAATATTGAGAAAGTGGTTGAGTTATTTGGACTAAAAGCTTGAGTATTGAATGTTAGATATGAAACAATACGATTTGGTTGATCAAATCTGCTAAATCCTAATTCAGGATCGTTACGATTTTCTGCAACTACATTCGGCCATAAAGAACCAGCCTGTGAACCACCAATTAATCCAAAATCTTTACTTACACCACGAGAGTATGCAAAGCTTGCAAAAATACCATGATCAAAATCTTTTTGCAACTGAGCAGTTACTGACCAATAATAACCTTTATCTGTATTTCTGAGCATAATTACTTCATTAAAGTTACTATTTTCAGTATATGATGAATAATAAGGTCTTTGGTCAACTCCTGAGAATGTTCCTGTTGGCTCAGCAAGGTTAATGTTTTGAGCTAGTGGACTGTTGTAGTCTTTTGTATAAATACCTTCTAATGTAGCAATTACATCAAATGGCAAACGATAATCAATTGCCAAATTAGTACGCCATACTTGAGGAAATCTAAATTCAGGGTCAGTAATATTTATATCTCTTGATATCTGAGCCTGAAGATTAGCTCCATCGGGCTTATAGAATGATGGGTCTTCTTGGAAACCTTGATATTCTGGTCTTCCACTGGTTCCCCAGGCATTTTCTTGCCAATAATCACCATCATTATGTTCAACATATCTCCATTTATCCCAGCCTGTTAAACCTCTTGTAACTCCATTAGCAGAAACCTGATTAGAAATCCATACAAAAGGAATACGTCCGGAAAATAAACCGCTACCACCTCTAACTCTCATTGAGTTATCTCCTAAAACGTCATAATTGAAAGATAATCTTGGAGAGTAAAGTGGCTTATATCCTGGCAATTCGCTAACATCAGGAGAAATAGTTTTGCTAGGATCGTTAGGATCTGTAAACCTTTGTTCAGGATGATTTGCAAAAACTGAATCCAGCCTTGCATTTTTCGGTAAATCAATTGGGAAGAAAGGAACATCAATACGCAAACCTGCTGTTACAACAAAATCGCGTGTGATTTCAATCTTATCCTGAAGATAAATTCCAAATTGACCGAATGCAGTTTCATCTAATGGTAAATCGTCTGGTCCGGCATAAGAATAACTCATTGCAAATCCATCAGGAGTAACAGTAGGATCTCTGTCTATTACTGCTGCAACAAATGAATCATATGAGTTGAATCTGTAGAATGTATTTGCATTTGGGTTGAAAGCATTAGCAAAAGTCATATACTCAAAATTCAAACCTGCCGTAACTGTATGCATTCCTGCAAAAACAGAAAAGTTGTTAGTTATATTGAAGATTTTATTTTGAAGCAAATTACCTACTGAATAAAGCTCATTACCTAAAGTGAAATAATACAACGGAGTTCCAAGTGGCATTGGATCACCAAATTCATCAACATCACCTGGTTTTGCACCATCCCATTCTAAAACTTCAATAAATGGGAATACCTGATTGTTAGGAACACTACGCTTTGGATCTTCAACAAAGGTGTAACCAATATTTAAGTTGTTTGCGTATTTTGTTCCGAACACAGAGCTTACCTCACCAACTAAAGAGTTTACATTATTGTCAACAGAGTAATTGGCATTTCTAAAAGTAAGTGCCTCAATACCGGTTCTATTAGTATTGCCATGCCTGGTTACATTTCTTGTACTGTTAGGTGATAACTGCCAATCTTTGAATGCTTCAAAGCGGTTATATCTTAGAGAAGCTCTATTGTTGCGATTAATATTATAATCTAATCTAAAATTCAATCTTAAGGCTTCATTTGCAAATGGATAATTTTCATAATCGCCGGTTTCATAACCATAGATACTCATCATTTGCTCTCTAACAAAATCCATCCTATCAGCTGGAACTCTGGAAACAGTTTGTCCATCAGGAGGTAAGCCTGGTCTTGAAGCCAATCGGCTATCACCTGTTATAGAAGACTCTTCCTGTTCAATGCTAAAGAAAAAGAATAGCTTATCCCTTAGGATTGGTCCACTAATACTTGCACCTCTAATTGAAGTTAGAGCATCATCAACAGTGAATCTAGTATCCCCAATTTTTTGTCCCATTAATTGTTCATTCCTATAATAATAGTAAATAGAACCTAGCAGCTGATTTGAACCACTTTTTGTAATAGCATTAACATTTGCTCCTGTAAAACCACCCTGACGAACATCAAATGGAGCAATGTTTATTTGAATCTCTTCAATTGCTTCCATACTAATCGGGTTTGAACCGGCAAACTGTCCACCAAGTCCGAAGTTGCTATTATAAATGTTGCCGTCAACAGTATAGTTATTAAATCTGTTGTCTCGACCTGCAAAGCTAGACTGATTGCTTAATGGACTTAACCTTGTGTAGTCTTCAATAGTTCTTGAAATTGTTGGCATCTGCTTGATTGTCTCACTATTAACATTCGTTGCAGCACCTGTGCGACTGGAGTTCATTACAGGGTCTTGTCTTCCAGTAATTACAACTTCTTGAAGTACTTCTCCTTCATTTATTAAAATAAACAAAAGATTTCGGGTTTCACCTAGGGATAACCTGAGATTTGTAACTTCATCAGGCTCTAGACCTACGTGAGTTACCGTAACAGTGTATGGCCCCCCTGTTCTAACATTCGGAATGTTAAAACGGCCATCGTTGGTTGTAACGGTACCATATCTGGTGCCGGATGGCTCGTGCACTGCCACTACGTTGGCATTTGGAACCGGATCGTTCAACATCGTAAGCACCATACCTTCAATTGCTGAAGTTGTAACACCTTGCGACATTGTCTTTACCGGAATCCCCGTAAGCATTATAATGCATCCGAGAATTAATGTCAATTGTAAAATTCTTTTCATACTCATTGTTTTAGTTAGACATTTATTTAATTAACAAACTATGATTAAATCAATATCATAATTCTGTTTTTTTATCATTTCGTAGTCAAAAAAATATATTTCAACTATTGTTTTATTTTACAAACTGAAACTCGCTAATATGCCAATTTACTAATATAAAGCATCATAAATATAAGAGATAAAATAATGTTATTTACAAGGGTAGTCTTTTTTTATTAACAAATTAAAAAAAAATGTTAATACCATATGGTATTAACATTTCGATACTATTGATATTATTGATTTATGTCAGCATTACAAAAAGAATAAGAAATCATTAAATTTTGTAGAAGTAAATTATATAACTATTCTCAGATTCTTTTAATACCCAATGTTTGTATAGGAGGCTTGACGCTTTATCAATTAATGGAGCAGGAAGAAATGGTGCTTCAAGCATGTATATGCTGTTATCAGGAAGAGCCTTAATTTCAGCAATTACCATGTTTACAGGATGTTCACCTCTGTCAAGCAATTCTTTAGCATTTAACTTCCCCTTAATTAGTTTTTCGTCAAACCAATCTGGCTTTTCAGTAATGTAATTATGCTCAGCGCTTTGGGCGAATAAGTCCTGACCAACTTCCTTGCGCAAATGATTTACAAGTTCTTCTACTTTAACATTTGCTATAGCTGCCGCCTGCTGCAGCGTAGCAACTTTAGCTACTGTTTTGCGAAGTATCGGATTGTTTAAATTTTTAAAAACCGGTACATAATTTATTAGTACTTCCTCAAGCTGAGGATAGTCTTCAATTACTTGTAATACCTTGCTTTTGGGCGTTATAATTGATTTTTGTTCCATTTTTTCGTTTTTTAAGTGTAAGATAATATCCTTTGCTCTCCTTCAAGATCCCGATATTTTTTCACATCATGAGACACTTCTAAAACTCCAAGATATTCTCCATTTTGATCTCGAAGTGCAAAATATTCTATATGCACAAATTTATCACCCATCTTAATCCAGAATGGTGCTCTGCTTTGTCTGCCGCTTTTAAAATCATCAATTATTTTATCTACAATGTGAGCGCTAGCCGGAGGGTGGCAATGTCTTACATCTCTGTTCAAAATTGCGCGGTTTCTCTGGAAAACCCTCTCAGCACTCTGGGAAAAATATTTAACCTTGTCGTTTTTATCAACAAATGTCATGTCAATAGGCAAGCTATTAAGAATTGCCAATAATTCTTCTATTTTAAAACTACCGGTAGGAAGTTGGATGTTTCCTGAAATAGTCTGCATTTGCTCCAGCTCTGATTTTTCACTACCCTCAGGCGACCATATTACAGGCGGGTCATACAAGCAAAATCCGAATTCTAGTGATTGCTGACTAATTTGTGTCCATTCACGTTCATTCAGTTTTTCAAGAGACATAGGCAATAATATTTCTTCTTCTTTTATAACCATTTCATCTACAGCTATTAATGCCGGTTTTATAATCATATCTGCCGCAGCAAGAAATTCATCTTTTTTAATATCTTTAGTTTGAACGATTTCGATACTGCCTTTTAATTGCTCACGTATTTCATCATGTTTCCCCCACATAACTTTCGGAGGACCAGTGATTTCATGTTTTTCTAAAAAAGGAAATAAAAGATATTCCTTTCTTAAATAGTGCTTGTCAACATCATATAAGCTGTTTAATATAGAATGTAGTTGTAAAACTAGTGAAGGTAGTTTTGAGTCATCTGAAGCTGCAATTTGTTTTATAATACCAAAGGCCATTGCTGTTGTTTTTTTAAGCTCCAAATTTTCCATACGCATAATGTCAACCGGATGTCCGGGAGGCACGGCTACAACATTTGATAAATCAACATTTCCCTTTAAAACTGCTGAGTGTGCATCGCAAAGTCTTAAAACTTCTTCCTCAGGCAAGCCCTCTCTTATTAGCTCCTGTTCAACCTCAACAACTTCTCCGTAAGGTATGCTGCTAAGGGTTTCCAGTAGATCTTTGCGCACTGATTCTTCTGATTCACCTTTGTGTAATCTTAGAATAAGCTCCTTTAACCTGGCTTTTCTTTCAGCTGAATTATTAATTAGTTCGCTCATAATTTTGATTTTTAGGGTTAATATAATTGATTTATAGAGTCAAGATTTTTACCATATAAGGCATATAAGGTCATATTAGGAATTAGCATGGCACAACTTCTACAGTTTATAGTTCACAGTTTGCAGTTCACAGTCTTCAGTCAATCACCCCAAAACCCAAAACCCAAAACCTACTGCCCCTTAACCATTGTCAACAACATTTTAAACCTCTCAACAGCATTTACTGCATGCGGTATATTAGCCGGCATTATAATAGTTTCACCCTCGGTGAGTATATAAGGTTTCTTATCAATTAATATTTCAACCTGTCCTTCCATTACTTGAACCATCGCATCGAAAGGAGCTGAATGTTCGCTTAATTTCTGACCTTTATCAAATGCAAAAAGGCTTATATTTCCTGTAGATTTTTCCAATACTCTCTTGCTTACTACGCTATTGGATGCGTATTCAATATCATTTTTAAAATTGATAATTGAACTGTGATTAAAATTACTCATTTTTGTAAAAATATTTAGTTAAAATTGAATTGTTTTTGTTTTATAGTTTAACACTGCCATTTATCTTTTCCAGAATTTTATAAATATCATCAACACAACCTCCGCAAACAGTTCCGGCCTCTGTTTCGTTCTGAACCTCTTCGATAGTTTGCAGATTCTTTTCTTTTATTGCGCTTTCAATTGTACTCTGTTTAATCTCTAAACAAGTACAGATTATTGGATCTTTTTCCATGGGGTTTATTTTTTTATTTATTTTAATTAGTTGGTACAAGGCAATGCCTTGTACCAACCCTTGTCCCAACTGTATAAAAATTAATTCAAAAATATTTTCATATCCTCATCTACCGTTGTAATTCCTGCTATTCCGAAATTATTTACCAAAACGTTAGCTACGTTTGGTGATAAGAATGCAGGTAGGGTAGGTCCTAAATGAATATTTTTCACACCTAAGTAAAGAAGAGCTAGTAATACAATCACAGCTTTCTGCTCATACCAGGCAATGTTGTATGCAATTGGCAATTCATTAATATCATTTAGTTCGAAAACTTCTTTAAGCTTAAGAGCAATTACTGCTAAAGAATAGCTATCGTTACATTGGCCAGCATCAAGTACCCTTGGAATGCCGTTAATATCTCCAAGTGGAAGTTTGTTATATCTATATTTTGCACAACCGGCAGTAAGGATAACAGTATCTTTTGGAAGCTTTTCAGCAAATTCAGTATAATAATCGCGATCTTTCATTCTTCCGTCGCATCCAGCCATTACAAAGAATTTTCTGATTGCACCGGTTTTTACTGCTTCAACAATCTTGTCGGCAAGTTGTATAACTTGATTGTGAGCAAACCCACCAATAATTTCGCCTTTTTCAATTTCAGTTGGAGAAGCACATTTTTTTGCATGTTCTATAATTTCAGAAAAATCTTTTTTGCCTCCTTCTGTTCTATTTGGAATATGAATAGCACCTTCAAGTCCTGATGATCCGGTTGTGTATATTCTGTCTTTATAACTTGCGTTTTTCATTGGTGGCACAATACAATTCGTAGTAAATAGAATTGGACCGTTAAACGATTCAAATTCTTCTTTTTGCTTCCACCATGCATTTCCATAGTTACCTACGAAATGATTGTATTTTTTGAAAGCAGGGTAGTAGTTTGCCGGAAGCATCTCACTGTGTGTATAAACATCAACACCTGTGTCTTTTGTTTGTTCGAGCAAATCTTCCATATCACGCAAATCATGACCACTTATCAATATAGCAGGGTTATTTCTTACTCCTATATTTACTTTTGTAATTTCCGGGTTACCATAAGCCGATGTGTTAGCTTTGTCGAGAAGTGCCATTACTTCAACACCGTATTTTCCACATTCTAAAACTAATCCGGTAAGCTCATCAACCGATAAATTATCGTTAGTTGTAGCTTCCAATCCTTTTTGCATAAATGCAAAAATTTCATTTTTCTTCTCCCCAAGGTTTAGTGCATGCTCAGCATAAGCTGCAATACCTTTAATGCCGTATGTCAACAATTCGCGAAGTGATCTGATGTCTTCATTTTTGTTTAGTTGGAGAATTCCAACTTCCATAGCTTTTTTCTCATATTCAGATTGTGAACTCGCATTCCATGTTGCAGATTCATGTAAGGTTTTTTTGTCAAACTTAATTCCTTTATTATCAAGAATTTGCAAAAGTTTAGTGCGAATAATAAATCCTTCATCAAGTTTTTCAACAAATCTTTGTTTGTCGAAATTCGCATTAGTTATGGTCATAAACAAACCATCCATAATTAATTTATTGGTAGAGTCATCTTCTAAACCATTTTCTCTGGCTATGTTAGCATAAATTGATAACCCTTTCATAAAATACATTAAAGAATCCTGGATTCCGGCAACTTCCGGGGTTTTTCCACATACTCCTTTAATTGTACATCCTGTGCCTTTAGCGGCTTCCTGACATTGAAAACAAAACATGCTCATTTTTTTAAAATTTTAATGTTAGTAATTATTATTTATTTACACCCAAACTAATCCATCCAATTCACTAATTTTTTTTAGTTACACAGTGTTGCTCAGTGTTTTCACAGTGTTTCACAGTGTATTTTTCTCTGTGAACCTCTGTGCTCTCCGTGTCTCCGTGTGAATAAAACGATTATCAATCCTTATAATCTATTCAATCTGTAAAATCTTCTAAACCACGGGATATCTCGCTAACGCTCGATATTACGTGATTTTCAATCTGTAAACTCCTTACACCCATTCTTCACTTCTAATATTTCCATCTAATCCTACAATTATGGCTTTAACAGGAATTTTTCTTTTTGCATTTTCTATTGCCATTTTTGCCATTTGCAGAATTCCTGAGCAACATGGTACTTCCATCATCATTACTGTAAATGTATTTGCATTGGCCAAATCTATCATAGCAGTTAGCTTATCAACATAAACATCTTTTCCGGTATCAAGTTTTGGGCAAGCAATAGCTAGTCCTTTTCCCTTTAAATACTTATTGTGAAAGTTCCCCATAGAGAAAGCAACACAATCTGCTGCTAACAAAATGTCAGCATTCTGGAAATACGGTGCCTGAGGGTTTACCAAATGCAGCTGTACAGGCCATTGACGAAGCTCAGAAGGTGAATCAGATGAAGCATGTGAAGAAGTATTAACTTCAGGATTTTGATTAAAAATCATTTTTGATCCGGGGCATCCACCGCCTCCATGATTATGACTATGGGAGTGTTTTTCCATTTTTTCTTCCTTTTTATTGTTTTTTAGTTTTGATAAGTCAACTTTTAAATTGTTTTCTTTTATATAATTAATGCCTTGTTTCACAAATTCCATTTGATCATGGTCTATTAAATGGTTAAGATGTGCCAGAATTGTCTGTTCTCCTTTTGGTGAAATTCTTTCCATTACTTTAATTTCATCATAAGGTTCTGCTTCTCTTTCTTCCAAAGTGATTGCACCTACCGGACATTCACCTATGCAAGCGCCCAGTCCGTCGCAAAATAAATCACTTATCATTCTGGCTTTTCCATCAATCAATTGGAGTGCACCTTCATGGCAGCCTTCTATACAAAGACCGCAACCGTTGCACAAATCTTCATCTATTTTAATTATTGTTCTTTTCATTGTTTGTAGGGTTTATATGTTCAATTCTTTTATACCATCGACAGATTCATAGTTTCTAAATATTTTTTAAACTCATTATTAAACTTTAATCTAAAACCTCCCATAATGCAGGCCTTAAACGGACAGTCATCGCATCTGATTCTACATCCTGTTTCAGAATCCAAATCTCCCTCAATGTATTTGTAAATCTCAAAGAAGTTTATTTCCTTAGCTTCTCGCTTAAGTACAAAGCCTCCTTTAGGGCCTCTTGTGGAAGAGAGGAGTCCATTTTTAACTAACTGTTGAAGCACTTTTGAAATATGATTTTTTGAAAATCCCGTCATTTCAGATATCTGAATTGCATTCAATCCTGTTTCATTTTTAGCAATTAACGCCATTGAATGTATTGCGATTGTTGCTGCTTCTGATATGTTAAATATTGTACTCAATTGTATAAATGTAATTAGGTATTTCAATACGCAAAAGTAATAATAAGTTTTTAATTAGCAAATATTTTTAATAATTATTTTTAATATTTAATTTAGAATATGAAAATCAACGACTTATGTTATGCGAAATTGAAGATTTATAAGATTTAAGATTTGTAAGATTGAAGAATGAGATATATTTGTGGGGAAATAATGAATAACTTTAAACAATTAAACGAATAAACGAAAATTATGTCTGTATTGATGGAATTTGCAATGTTTCCGACTGATGTTGGAGAGAGCAAGAGTAAATATGTTAGTCGAATTGTTAAAATGATTGATGAATCAGGGTTTAGCTATCAGCTAACACCTATGGGAACTATTGTTGAAACTGAGAGTATATCAGAAGTATTGCAATTAGTTGAAAAGTCGTATAGTTTATTAGAGCAAGATTCTTCAAGAGTTTATTGTACAATTAAATTAGACATTAGAAAAGGCACTAATAACAGGATGGATAGAAAAATCGAATCAGTTGAGAAATTGATAGGCAGTGTAAAAAAATAGGAATAATTCATTATCAGTAAGTTAATTGTTGTATCTTTATTCTTTAACTGAATAAATCAGCTCTGACTTTTATCAGATTGATGGGAAACCTTTAAATATTATAATTATGAAACAAAAATGTTTTAACGAAACTCAAGCTATTATGAGGAAATTGATTAGAAAAGCTGTAGTCATATTTATTTCAGCTTTGTTCGTATTTGCAATTGGGTGTAAAAAGGATAAGCAAGAAAATCCACCTGAATTGCCCCCTGAATCTTCATTTTTAATGGATTTTTCTGATTTTCAGGAAAATGAAGACAAAAGTTTTGATATTTTAAATGACTATTCTAATTATCAAAGAGCAGTTGCACATGTTGTTGTGTGGAATTTGGTAATTTCTATTCATCTGGCAATTCCAGTGGCTACTTTTACTAATTCTTTTAATTACACTCCGGTATATCAACCTGATACTGAATCATGGAAGTGGACTTATGACGTTACTGTAAACAACGGTACTTATACTGCAAATTTATACGGGAAAATATTCGATACATATGTAAGATGGGATATGTATGTTAGTAAGACAGGAATAGGTGCATTTACTGATTTTCATTGGTATTTTGGAGAATCTAATTTAAACAATACTGGTGGTGAATGGACTTTGCACAAGAATCCAAATGAACCAATTACTTTTGTCGGAATTGTTTGGAATAGAAATATTGAAGAACAAGTTTTTGATATTACATATACTAATATAGTTCCTGGAGGGGCTGAAAATGGAGGATATATTTCTTATGGCCATACTAATGATACTGATTATAATGCTTTTTACAATATATACAATAAGGGTCAAGATAATTTAGTAGAGATAAAATGGGATCGGACATCCAAAGACGGCAGAATTAAAGACCCTGCATTTTTTGGGGATGATAATTTTAGATGCTGGGATTCAACATTTTTAAATACTGATTGTGAATGATAATTTAATTATTAACCATAATAATTCAAAACTATGAATATTTCAAAAATTGTAATTTTAGTTTGTATAGTAATCTTGGCTTCTTGCAGTGGAACCCAAAATAAATCTGAGTCTTTTATTGATCAAGAAATATCTATAAATGACTCTGAAAAAGCATTTCTAAGCAGCCTTGCCGGTTTATGCGGACAATCATTTTTAGGTAAACAAATTTATTCTAAAGATGGGAGAGATAGCTGGGCTGGTAAGAAGTTAGTGATGCACGTTACTGTTTGTGAAGAAGATAAAGTTTTTATCCCTTTTCATGTTGATGAAAATAAATCTCGAACTTGGATGTTTCTCGTTGAAGACGGCAAGTTGCGTTTTCGCCACGACCATCGTCATGAAGATGGTACGCCTGAAGATCTTACTTTATATGGTGGCTTTTCAGATGGAAAAGGATCAGATCTTGTGCAATGCTTCCCTTGGGATGAATATACTGAAAGTATATTAACAGATGGTAATAAGAGGCAATGGAATGTTTCACTGAATGAAGATTTATCAACTTTTACCTATGAGCTCTATGTTAATGAAGAGCTTGTTTTTGCTGCTGAATTTGATTTGACAAAGCCAATAACAGCAGAATTATAGGATAAATCCTAAAGAGTTATTAGGTCTAGATAACTGCCACTTTCAAATTTATCTCCGAGCAATACCTCGGAGATTTTTTTGCCTGAAACTTCAGTAGATTCAAGTTTGCCTGTTTCTTTAAATTCAACAAATTTTTTCTTGAGCGGAAACTGCTCTTCAGTAGTGGATCTGATTGTTTTTTGCATGTCTGTTTCTATAATACCTGGAGCAAGTGCCATTATTTTTACAGGGTATTTCTCTCTTTGTTGCTCCATTGCAACACACTTTGTCATCATGTTTAAGCCAGCTTTTCCGCTGCAGTAACTACTCCAGCCAAAATATGGGTTTACTGCTGCCCCCGAAGAAAGATTAAGTATTCTTTTTTCACATTTGAACGATTTCGACTTTAAAATAAATTCTTTAGTCAGAAGCATTGGAGCTATAAGGTTTATAGAAATATGTCTTTGGATTTCGTCAGAATCACAAGTTTCAATAGGACCTATTGGATTTAGCACACCCGCATTATTTACAAGTATCAACTTATCCAAATTCTTGTCTTTGATCTTCTCGAAAACAACAGTCATAAGTTTGTCAATATCAGGCGTGTATGACAAATCATACTGTATGTAGTCAAGTTGAACTTTCTTTTTAATTGCTTTTTCTTTAAGTTCTTTATTCTCTGTTCGTGAAATGCAGATTAAATGGTTGCCGGTATTAATTAGGGCATTTGTAATTCCTTCACCAATGCCTTTGCTTGCGCCGGTTATTATAATACAGTTAAACTTTGTCATTTGATTATTGTATTTGATTAATTGAACGAATAGCGCCGGTTTCAGGGTAGAAAATAATTTCGAAATTACCTGATGGTAATCTTTTTGTATAGCCGAATTGACTTATTAAGAACTTATTTTCAGTAATTACTTGATTACCATGCAATAATCTAATTTCACATTCTTCAGGAGTTCTATATACAATACCGTTCTGAGTATTACTATTATTAATATGATGCTCAATTTTATTGTTTCTCAATATTTCAATACTGATTGGCTTGCCATTCTTTGAGCTTTTACCAATAACTCCCGCATTTTCAGAGAATTTGCATAGTTCAAAAGGTAGACTTTCTTTCTCTGAGGGGATATATTCAAATTTGTATTTGATTATGCTTATTGTTGTAATGCCGGTAAATAATTCCAGAAATCTCTGTTCAATAATATTCAACTCGTCGTTCATAAACTTTATTGTTTCTTTAGAATATGGAATTTCAGAAAATCCACTTATAAGTGCATATCTCTTATCTCTTATATTAAAAATCTTTTCTGCAACCTCTTTTGCTCTTGCTTCAGACGACTTTTCAACAAATGATTTTGATAATCTTCTTCTTTGAATTACCAAAGAATCAATTAATACTTCTTCATATATTGTGTCAATTTTTTCAACCATTTTATTATCAAGAAAATAAAAGAAACTGCCCTTTTTTAGTTTTTCATCAATTTTTATTGATTCGGTTCTTGAATTGTTGTCTTCAGATATTCGGGAAATAAAGTTTACACTTTTTAGTAATCCCTCTTCTGTATAATCTAATGACAAATTTGAATACTTCTTTTTAGGGTTGTAGTTTATAAAATAGATATGATCTTTATCCGGTTTGGCACTTGTGCTGGTCTTTATTTTTCCAATGCTGTAATGAGAGAAAGGGTCAGTTTCAACTTCTTCAAGGCTTAAATATTTATCAGCGTATTTAGCAAATGGGCCTGGTTCAAAATCAGTCTTAATTACTGTGATTTCTACATTTACAATAGTTTGTGGCAGGGCATAGTAAAACCCCTGAGCTGTTTTTTGGCTTTCTATATCATTAATATGTGAAACTGTTATAAATGTGTTTTTGGAACACGATATTATCATAACTGATAATACTGCCATAAGAAGTTTAAAAAATTTTGTCATAATGAGAAGGTATTGTTTACAAAGTCTTAAACGAATTTTAATAATTTTTGTTATCATTCATGGATTGAATTAAGAACAACGGGAAAATGAGTTTGATAGTTTTGTCTGGCTAATTCCCAAACAGATTCTTTATTAATGATGGATACAATATTTTCTGCTACAATGTGGGTTTTAATCTCATTCACAAGCATACTGCTGTTGAAAACTTTTAAACTCTCACTATTCTGAGTAGTTAAAATATCGGTAAGACCTATTATATGATTTTCTTCGGAATTTATTGAGTTATATGTTTTAGATATTGTTTTATTTTGATTTTCTACAACATAAATTAAATCAGCAAACTCGGCGATATTAGCTGCATATAACTTAAATTCTTCCTCCGTTTTAAATTCAGAAACAAAAATAAAAGCGGCAACTCCTTTCCCTTTGATTGAACAAAGTTTTTTAATCTCATCAAAAGCCTTTTTGTTTTTTGGATTGTCATAAAGTACTTCAAGCTCCTGATGTTTTAAAAAATTCATCCTACCAGGCAAATTGTGGGGCAGGGGAGAGAATGATTTCAGATAATGTCCAATTTTCTCAGGTGCTACTCCCAACGCTGTTAAAGCGCAACATGCAGCTAGAATTGAGTCTAAAAAGAGATCAGTAGTATTGTTGAATGTGAGAGGAACTTCTTTTAAATCAGCAATCATTGCTCGGGAGCTTCTGTTATGAATGAAAATCTTTTCTTCTTTTACGAAAGCACCCATACCTCCCTTGGTCATATGATTAGTAAGCTCTTTGTTTGCAGGGTTTTTGCTGAATAGAGCCGGCTTACTATAAAGTCTGTTCATAGCTTCCAATATAAATGGATTATCAGCATTCAAGACAGAAAAACCGGATTCATATACCTCTTCTGTTACAACAGATTTTGCGTATGCCAGATCCTCCAACAGCCAAATATCATCCTGATGAAGGTGATTATCAAATAGATTAAGAAATATTCCAACATCAGCAAACTGGTATCCCAAGCCATCTTTTAAAATTCCTTCAACCGATGTTTCCAGAATAGCGCAATCAATAGAAGTATCACCAAGTAATGCCGGCACATCTTCGGGATAAGTCATGTTCCCAGAGATAACTTTTCGTCCTGCTGCAAAAAGCCCGTCAGAGCATGCAAGCCCGGTTTGAAATCCTTCTTTTTCCAGAGCAAAATTGATTAGATATGCACATACACTTTTACCAGCAGAGCCTGTAATTGAAATTAATGGCACATGCGACCTTGACTCTTTAGGAAACAACATATCCAGCATTGGGATTGCAGGATTTATCGGATTTCCAGCTGCAGGATTTACGTGCATCCTGAAATCTGGTCCTGCATTAACTTCAAGTATTACTCCTCCGGTTTTTGTAATAGGAATTTCAATGCTTTCAGCAACTATAGTTACTCCGGCAACATTCAAACCACTAACGTTGGCAGCTCTTTCGGCAAGAAAACGATTTTCCGGATGAACTTTTTCTGTTACATCCTCAGTAAAAGCACCAAAAGCCGGATTACAAGTAGACTCAAGTCTTATTTCTAAACCTTGCTCAATTATAGAATCCAGTTTCAAGCCTTTTAAAGAAAGATTCTTTTCAGTCTGTTCATCGGTAATAACATAAGAAAGTTTACCCTTATCACCCGGTTCTCTTCCCTGCATTGAATTTATATTGTTAACCAGTTCTAACACGGTTTTATTTCCATTGCCAATTATTACAGGAGGAGTAAGTTTTGTTGCGGCAATCATTTTGCCATTAATTATAAGTAATCTGTATGTGTTGCCAGGAATATGTCTTTGAATAAGGACAGGCTTTTCCTCCTTAATGCAATGTGAAAATGCTTGTAAAAATGAAGATTCATCATTAATGTCTAGAAATACATTTTCACCTCTGCTGCCTTGGGCCGGCTTTATTACTGCTTTATCGTTCAGATTTACAAAGAACTCTTTTGCTTCTTCATAATTTATGGTTTTCAATGTTTCCGGTATAGGCAGACCTGCATCTCTTAGAGTAAGAGTAGTAAGGTATTTGTTGGTTGCATTTTCAACTCCAATGAAATTAGTATCAGATGTAATTGTTGCTCTTATTCTTTTTTGATATTTTCCGGTACCTAACTGAATGAGATTATGCTGATCTAACCTAATTATGGGGATGTTTCTTTTTAGAGCTTCATCCACAATAGTCTGTGTACTTGGACCCAGCAGTCTTTCTTCACGAATATTTATCAACTCATTTACAATAGGGTTAACATCAAATTCCTGTTTCATGAGCAAAGCATTTATGAGGTTTACGGCAGCTTTTGCAGCATATATACCAGCTTTGTCATCAATAAAACGAAATATTATATTATAAACACCTTGAGTGAGTGTACTTCTAGTTTTTCCATACCCCGCTTGCATTCCGGCTAAAGATTGTAATTCTATGGCAACATGCTCAATAACATGACCCATAAGAGTTCCTTGTCTTACTCTGAAAAAGAAACCTCCGGGCTTTCCTTCAGAGCAATGATGTTCGTACAAAGTTGGAAGAGTTGATTCAAGCCTATCATAGAATCCATCAATTTCATTGGAAAAAACTTCGTCGTACTCCCCAAGACTAAGTCTGGTTAGAATTACAGGTCCTGCACTGAAATAATTTGCGCCCCTAAGAACTTTTATAAGTTCTACTTTTAATGGACCTTCGTTTATCTTATAGTCTTTAGCAAGATCAGTTTTTTCCATAATGTAAATCTTCAACTGTGTATGCAAATATACTCAGTATGCAGATATGTGTTATGATAAATTGAAAGAAAGTCGGCAGTCGAAAGTCGAAAGTCGAAAGTCGGAAGTCGGAAGTCACTAGTGTCAATCTGCACAATCCTTACATGCGAATTATAGGTGCGTTAGTAGCGAAATATCAATAGAAATGAAAGCCCGGATAAACCAAGAGGTGCAGAGCACCGAAACTTACTTCAGTAAAAAGTCCAAATTCGCTGTTTCGTCGTATTCAACAGATGGAACATCTTTCTTAATAACCTTGATTTTCTTTGGGCCTTGCAGTCTTACACTTTTGCCTTCTATTCTTAACATTGTGCCTTCAGGAAGACCTACCACCGTAATGTCAGGATTCACCACAAGGAACTCTCTTAGTCTTTGCTCTCTGGTTTCACCTGCATGGTTGGGAAGTGTTGCTTCAGTATAATGAGGATTTATCTGGAAAGGAATTACACCCAAAACATTGAAGCTTTTTGGCTGTATAACGGGCATATCGTTGGTGGTTTTTAAAGATGGGCACGCCACATTACTTCCTGCACTCCAGCCGATAAAAGGCGTGCCTTCGTTAATCTTTTTTCTCAAAGGCTCAATTAGATTGTTTTCGTGTAACATATGCACCAAATGAAAAGTATTACCACCGCCAACAACAATGCATTTTGCCTGTTCAACTGCCTTAGTAGGATTTTCAGCTTTATGAATAGATTTAACTGTGTATCCTAATTCAGTGAAAACATCACTTACTTTCTGAGTGTATTCATCGTAAGTGACTGTAACACCTGCATATGGGATAAATAATACATCCATTGGATTACCTCCAAGAAAATCCTTAATATATGGTTTGGTATATGTCAGATAGGGTTCCCCAAAGTTTGTCGAATTGCTAATTAATAATAGTCTCTTTTCCATAATTATTTTGTTTTTATGTTTGTAATTAATATTTCGAGGTTATAAAAACGAAAATACAACTTTATAAACCAAAGCTAAGGTTAATTTACAAATTTTAACGTTTGTTGAATTTAATAATTAGTATAATTTTGCCTGAATAAAACATAAAAGTGATGCTATTTAAAATAGAAGGAGAAGAGTTAAGCCGTTTCATTATGGTGGGAGATAGGGTGCTTATAAAGCCCAAGGCTGCAGAGAGTAAAACAAGGAGTGGTTTGTATCTGCCTCCCGGAGTTGAAGAAAAGAGAAAAATTCAATCAGGATATGTTATAAAAATCGGTCCGGGGTATCCGATACCCTCACCAATTGACAATACAGAGCCGTGGAAAGAACAGTCGGATAATCTAAAATATTTCTCCCTTCAGGCAAAAGAGGGCGACCTTGCGGTTTTTTTACAAGATAGTACTTATGAAATGGAATTTAACGGAGAGAAATATTGTATTGTGCCTCATTCTGCTATTTTGATGCTAATCAGAGACCCGGAACTAAGTTCTAATGTGTAATAGCTTACAAATAGTTTTATTCTAAGTCGCTAAGATCTTGATCTATTTCATTCCGATATAATGTGAAATGTATTGTTTTCAAAGCATTCACAACTCTTATTCCCCAATGCTGATGAAATAATCTTCTAACTTCACTAACTGCATTTTCTTTGGAATATTCAAAAGGCTTCTGATAAAGCATTACAAAATCTTTCAGATCCTGATATATATCAGCCATATTATCTGAAAGGCTTGATTCTTCAGAATCATTAGTTATATTCAAGGTATGATAAACGTCTATTGGACCAAATTTCGTTCTAAGCGCTTTGAAAATTTCTTCCCATTGTTCTTCTGTAACAAATCTCTCATTAAAGGATTCGTCAGTTACATCAACAAATGGCAAAATTGAGGCTTTCAGATATAACAAAGGAGCAATTTTTTGAAAATATTGAAGAATGTCATCAGCAGAATATTTATCAACTTTTTCAAAGAAAAGACAATATTCATTTGCTACGGTAATAAAATCAATAATAGCTTTAGAATATATTGGTTTTGAATAGTCAAGTTCGTCGGTCATAATTAAAACTTTAAATCTTAAATCTTAAAAATCTTGAATCTTTAATCTTCAATCTCATGGTATTGCATTGCTCCTAAATCTCCCGGAGGTGTTCTCGGGTTTCCAAGAATATCAAATGGGATTTGAGCAGCAATATTTGGATTTCCTTTGTTAATAGCAGGCGAACCAGACATTAATCTATAATCATTATCCTGAACGTTATTGAACAATGGATTTTGATTTTTTAAAACACTAATGTAATTCGATGCCGTAGTTTCCATAGTAGTTTTAAGTAGGCAGTGATCAAATTTAAAATTTGCCAAACCAAGTCCGGGAAAAAAATCTAATAATATCTCATCGTTTAGGCTGCCATAAATTATTGAGTTTCCAAAATCAGCTTTTATAAGGTCTCGTATCTGTACATTATTATTTTTGTCGAAATAGTAATTATTGATATAAACCATAGGGGTTTGTCTTATCCCAATGCTATAGTAATTAGCGAAAGTACAATGATTAAACTCGTATTTCCCTCCAATATTAATGTAAGCCGAGTGCTCTCCACAATTTGCTACTATTGTATTTTCTGCATATACATAACTACCTTGCAATAGCAAGCCGGTAGAGCTCATATTTTTAATTATAGAATTTTTTATTGTTAATGTTGGATTAGAAAAGCTGCCAATTGAATCGACGTGCAATCCAACAGTACCATTTTTAATAACTGCATAGTTAAATTCATGGTCTTTGCTAGTAGCTGTAAGCCAAATTCGTCCCCATTGTCCGGGCAATTCGCGATAAAAGGGTTCAAGTCTGTCGCCTTGAAAAGTCACGGGTGCATCCAGAGTTCCATTTACTTTTATTGATGAGCCTCCAAGAAATATCATACTCGAATTATTGTGAAGATGTATTCTTGTCCCTTCATTAATAGTAAGAATTTTATCTCTGTCAACCACAAAAAACCCATACAAGACATATGGTAGCTCATTATTCCAAGTTTGGTTATCTGTCATTAGATAATATGAAATCCCGCTATCAGGGTCTGTATAATTAGGCTTAATAAATATTGCATCTTGCCCCCAGGCAGCTAAGCTTATGCTTTGTTGATTTCCATTTATCTCAAAATTAATTTTATCTGTAATTATGAGAGGGAGATTCTGATTAACAGGGTCAACTGTAATTTCAACATACACAATAATACTGTCATTTTGGTCTATCTCAATATTATCAACATAACTTCCGGGTCTGCCATCTGCATTGAACCTGAAGAATGAGTTGCTACCTTCTTCAAGCCAAATTCTGGAAATATTTATTCTATTATGATGATTGTTATAAACTTTGAAGCTTTTTGTTGAAGATCCCACGGTAGTAAATACAGTATCAAATAAAAGAGTATCTTGCGAGAAATTTAGCTTTATTGAAGGATCTGTGTCGAACCCTGTATCCCTGCATGAGCCTGACAATAAATATATAAACAAAATAACAATTGCAGGTGCCCAGAATCTTTGAAGTCTTATCATTTTTTTATTTTGATAACGCTTTGAAGCATTGAAAATTATATTATTTATAAATTGCTGGTGCAAAATTAGTAAATCATTCACTAAAAAAAAGACCCAAAATCTTTGTATCACATAAAAATAAATTATTTTTGCAGCCGAAATAACATTTAAACTACTATGGCAAAAATTAAAAAAGACAAAGCAAGCGAAAAGAACATAATGGCTGTTGAAGAAGCATTAGGGAAATCAGAACAATTTATCGAGAAGAATCAGAATAAAATTGTTTGGGTTGTTCTTGCAATCGTATTAATTATTGGTGGATATATCGGATATAACCGTTTTATAATTGAGCCACGTGAAAAAGAAGCATCTGCTGAAATTTTTATGGCGCAGAAATATTTCGAGAAAGATAATTATAAAATGGCACTTGAAGGAGATGGTTTTTATATGGGCTTTCTTGATATTATTGATAATTATGGAATGACAAAGTCAGCTAATCTTTCAAAATATTATGCTGGTATTTGCTATTTAAATCTTGGTGAATTTGAAAATGCAATTGACCAATTAGGAAGTTTTAAAAAGCGTGATATGATTCTTGGAGCAATGGCATACGGTGCTATGGGAGATGCTTATCTGGAATTAGACAATAAAGAAGAAGCTTTGAAAAACTATAGAAAAGCTGCTTCTCATAAGCCAAACAAGCTTACATCACCTATTTACCTATTAAGAGCTGCTCAACTTGAAGAGCATATGGGTAATTATAAATCAGCTTTGGATTTATATAAGAAAATCAAAACAGATTTCCACGGCTCAGCAGAAGCAACTGATATTGACTATTACATTGGAAGAGTTAGCGGTTTGATTAAATAATTCCGACAATGTCAAAAAAAAAGAACTTATCGGATTATGATGATGCCGGCCTACCTGCTGCCGATAAGATGAAGATTGCGATAGTTTATGCCGATTGGAATGAAGAAGTTACTTCTGCTCTTGTTGGTGGTGCAAAAAACACTTTATTAAAGCACGGATTAAAAGAAAAAAATCTTATAATTCATAGTGTTCCCGGTAGTTATGAACTTCCAATGGGAGCACAGTATCTACTTATCAATAATTTTGATCTAGATGCCGTCATTTGTATTGGATGCGTAATTCAAGGCGAAACAAGGCATTTTGATTTTATCTCTGATGCTGTTGCCAATGGGGTAATGAATGTTGCGTTAAAGTACGAAAAGCCGGTTGTATTCGGAGTGCTTACCACAAACGATTATGCTCAGGCAAAAGAACGCTCCGGAGGAAAGCACGGAAATAAAGGCGATGAAGCTGCTTTCACAGCTATTAAGATGGCAGCTCTTAGAAAGAAATTATGGAAATAAGCTATTATGCCTAATCCTGATGATAGATTGAAAGTTGTTTTCATGGGTACACCTGAAATTGCAGTTGAATCCCTAAAAGCTATCGTAAATCAAGGATTTAATGTAGTAGGTGTTGTTACAGCTCCAGATAAACCCGCCGGCAGAGGTCAAAAACTAAAATATTCCGCAGTAAAAGAATATGCACTGCAAAATGATTTACTGCTACTTCAACCATCAAACCTTAAGGATGCAAATTTTATTGAACAACTAAAGGAGCTAAATCCTGATGTGCAAGTTGTTGTTGCTTTCCGAATGTTACCCAAGTTAGTTTGGGAAATTCCCTCAAAAGGAACTTTTAATATGCATGCTTCACTATTACCTGATTTAAGAGGTGCAGCACCAATAAATTGGGCTGTAATATATGGGTATAAAAAAACAGGAGTTACAACTTTCTTCATTAACGAAGAAATAGACAAAGGAAAAATTATTCTATCTCGGGAAATTGATATTGAAGAAGGAGAGACAGCCGGTTCACTGCACGACAAACTTATGATTATTGGAGCAAACATAGTTGTCGATACTTTGAGCCTTATTCAAGACAATTCAGTTGAAACATTTTGTCAAGCAGATTTGGAGAAAAATATTTCTGTATTAAAACCAGCACCAAAAATATATAAAGAAGATTGCAAGATTGACTGGAATAAACAGGGTAGGGAAATTGTAAATTTTGTAAATGGACTTAATCCATATCCAGGTGCTTATGCTCTACTAAATATTAACCCAAATATTGGTGAAGCAAATTATAAAATAATCGCAGTTGCTTATTTGCTAGAGAACCACGATTTAAGCATAGGAGATGTAATTACTGATCGAAAAAATCACATCAAAGTGGCAATCAAAGATGGTTTTATAGAAATTTTGAGTATTCAGGAGCCGGGAAAACGTCTATTAAGCACCAAAGAATACCTCAGAGGAGTGAAATTTTAATTTTTTTCTAGCATTTTCACAATGAGTTAAATCGACTTAATGCGCTCTTTATCAGATTGTTAGCAAATATAGTTATTAACAAAATTTCAATTTTTTCAACAAAATCAACACTTTTAGCAAATTTCTCTTGGAAGTTTAGATAAATGCTATATATTTGCAATGGAAATAAATATTTCTTTTTATTTAACCAAAACAAAGAAAAAAATGAACAAAGCAGAACTAATTGATGCTATTGCATCAGGAGCAGGCTTAACAAAAGCTGACTCAAAAAAAGCACTTGACTCTTTCATTAAAGCTACAACAGCCTCACTTAAAAAAGGCAACAGAGTAGCATTAGTAGGATTCGGTTCATTCTCAGTTGCAAAAAGAGAAGCACGCAAAGGCCGTAACCCACAAACTGGTAAGGAAATTAAAATCCCTGCTAAAAAAGTTGTTAAATTCAAAGCTGGTGCTGAACTTGCTGGCGTTGTTAAGTAAGCTATTTTACTTGAAAAAGAAAAGCTTCGGAATATTCCGGAGCTTTTTTTTTACCTTTACATTCAGTTTTTTGTTTAAATAACAAAATAATAATGAGCAGCGATAAGAACTTTCAAGGCTACGACCCAAATGCACCGGGCATAATTGGTAATAATATATTCGGACTTCCTTTCAATACTGAGAATGCAAAAGTCGTAATTATTCCTGTTCCATGGGATGTAACAGTCTCCAATCAAAGTGGAACTTCACTCGGACCTCAGAATATCAAAACGCTGTCGTATCAGATAGACTTATTTGATATTAAAGATCCTGATGCCTGGAAACAAGGCATTGCTATGGAGCCAATTTCTGACATTACACTTAAAAAAAATAACGAAATCAGAGAAAAGTCCTCTAAATATATTTCTGAATTGGAAAGAGGTTTAAATCCAAGTAGTAATGATGAAATGAGATTAATATTGCAGCTAGTTAATAATGAATGCAATGCATTGATTAATGAAGTTGAAATTAAAGCTCTTAAATACCTTGATCAGAAAAAGCAGGTTGCTTTAATAGGAGGTGACCACAGTATATCTTTGGGATTGATAAAGGCTTTGGCTAAAAGGCATAATTCTTTTGGAGTTTTGCAGTTTGATGCCCACGCTGACCTGAGAAATGCGTATGAAGGATTTGAACACTCTCATGCTTCTGTAATGCATAATGCACTAAAATTGGAGCAAATCTCAAAGCTTGTTCAGGTTGGTATTAGAGATTATTGCGAAGAAGAGAATAGTGTTATAGAAAATAATTCTGATAGAATAAAGACATTTAATTCAAGAAGCCTTTATTCAAGATTGTTTGAAGGTGAAAGCTGGAAGAATATATGTGATGGAATAATATGCGAATTACCTGAAAATGTTTATATAACTTTTGATGTTGATTTTCTAAATCCATCTGAATGTCCTACAACCGGAACTCCTGTACCGGGAGGATTTTCTTTTGAGCATGCATTATACCTTGTTGAAAGGTTAGTTGCATCAAATAAAAAAATAGTTGGGTTAGATGTTGTTGAGACCGGACCAGGCAATCTAGACGGAATTGTATCATGCCGAATTCTGTACAGAATGATTTTGAATATGTTGAATTAGTATTATTAGATTCGTGATAAATGAAAAATATCGATATTGAAGGATTGGTAGATTATTTAAAGAATTTTGTTACTGATGAGAGATGGGATAGGTTTCAGTCTGTAATCGAACATCGGACAAGGTATCTTACTGTGGTTTTGGAAGACATTTACCAGTCGCACAATATTAGCGCAGCTCTCAGAAGTTGCGAGTGCTTTGGAGTACAAGATGTTCATATTATTGAACAAAAATATGAATTTGAAGTAAACTCGCAAATTGAAATGGGTTCTTCAAAATGGTTGACAATTCATAAACACAAATCAAAGCATAACAGCAGTGCAAAATGCATACAATCGCTTAGAAAAAAAGGATACAAAATAATAGCCACATCACCTAATGTTAATGATAGCGACCTATATGATTTAAATATTGATCAAAAAACAGCACTTATATATGGAACTGAGTTGGAGGGTTTGTCAAATGAAGTCTGCGAAATGGCCGACGGGTTTATGAAGATTCCAATGTTTGGATTTACCGAAAGCTTTAATATTTCCGTGACAGTTGCACTAAGTCTTCAATATTTAACTAACAAACTGCGTGAATCAAATATAAAATGGCAGCTTTCAAAAAGAGAGAAAAACGAAGTATTATTCAACTGGCTAAAGACATCAATAAAGAACTCTGAAAAAATAATCAAGTTTTATAATCAGAAAGACACAATCAAGTAATGATTTTCTAATTGATTTTATTAATTTTGCCACAAAACAAAATCTAACATTTAATTTTATATAATATGGGAAAAGGAGATAAGAAAACATTCAGAGGTAAGCTAATAATGGGCTCATACGGTAAAACTCGTCCTCGTAAAGGCACAAAAACAGAAGTAGTTAAAGCTGAAAAGACAAAGAAATAAGCAATAAATTACGGGATAAAAGAGCTGTTTGATTTTTAATCAGGCAGCTTTTTTATTTATTTAGTAGCAATCGGAAATAATCACCTCTTTCCATAAAGTTTTTAAAAGAATCGTAGCTTGCAGCAGCCGGCGATAACAAGCATACTTCTCCTGAATTGGTTAATTTTTTAGCAGTATTTACTGCATCTTCAAAACTTGCCAAAAGCATAGAATTTTTGGTATTAAGCGGATACTTTGAAATCAAAATATTATACATCCTTTTTCCCGCATCGCCAATAAATATTAGATTTTTCACATTATTACCACAGAGATATTCTATCAAATTATCATAAAAAACACCTCTGTCGAAGCCGCCAAGTATTATGGTAGATGTGTTTGGGAATGTTTCTAAAGCAGCAATAGCAGCTTCAGGAATAGTTGAAATAGAATCATTAATAAAAACAGCACCCTTAATATTTGCAACCATTTCCAGTCGGTGCGACAATCCTTTAAAATTTGCAACGCCATCAATTATATGTTTTACTTCAATACCTGCTAATAATGCAGCAGCAGAGGCCGCTTGAATATTTATTAGATTATGCTCGCCCTGGAGTTGTCTGTTCTTGCATACATTTTCTAATATGATTTTTTGGCCGTTAAGCTTAATTATAAGATCATTATAATTGCAAATAACCCCGTTATTATCATTCAAATACAATTTTGACCCATCTCCAAAAAGCTCTTCCGACGTGTTTTTAATTGCTTCATTATTTCTGTTTACAATGAAATAATCGCCTTTACTTTGCCACCTAACAATATTAAATTTTGCTTCCTGGTATTCTTTATATCCATTGTAATGATCAAGATGCTCCTGAAATATATTTAAAAGTATGGAAATATGTGGAGATACTTTAATGTTCTCAAGCTGATGACTGCTCATTTCAAAAGCAATTATTGAATCTTCCTTTATATCGCTGATATAATCAAATGGGGGCAGACCCATATTTCCGGCAAGAATAGAATTTTTTCCTGCTGTTTTTAAAATATGATAAAGAAGTGAAGTAGTTGTACTTTTCCCTTTTGTTCCTGTAATTCCAATAATCTTTTGTTTGAAAAGATTTATAAAAATTTCTGTTTGTGATGTAATTTGCGTGCTTTTTTCAACATTAATGTTTTTGAATGAAATTCCCGGGCTCTTAATAACAATATCATAATTGTTTAATCCATCTAAATAATCATTTCCTGAATAACACTTTACCAATTCGTCATTTTTAATAGCAAGCTTAACTTTATCAGAAAGGTCGTCTCTTTTGTCAGCAATAGATAATGTGATATTGGGTAGAAATTTCCTAATAGTTTTATATGTGGATGTTCCCTCAAGACCAAAACCAAGAATTAGAATTTTCTTCCCTTCAAAATAACTTAAAAAATCTTTCATTTGCTATATCAGTCTAGAATGTAAATTTTCAATTATGGATTTTAAAGCATTTTCAATATTATTATCCAAAAAGTGCTCATTGTCAAATTCAGTTAAAACGCTTTCAATATTGACCCTTGAATCAATATTTGGAAGAATTTGGTTTTTATAATAATCAAGTAAAAAAGGTAGTTTTCCGTTATTCTTTTTCACAAGGTATAATAAGGCAGCGTTTACTTCATTGATAGTGCCAACACATTCAAAGGGTTTTTCTTTTGAAAAACCTGTTAGTTGTTCAAAATATCCCTTTAGGTTTTCGTTATCAAATAGATTACTTCCAAATATTTTCAATAAATCTTCAGAGGATAAAAATGGCGACAGAATGATAAATGTAAACAAGCACTTTGAACAATTGCAACACCAAATGTCGGATTTACTGCCGGCATTACAACTCCTGAAAACCTTGTGATACTTAGTATATCCGGAAAACAATGCTCCAATTTGGAGTTCATTCAAGGGGCGAAGAAGACTGAAATAATTTACAGAAGGACTTACAAATTCGCAGAAATATTGCCTGAAATCGTTCTCAAACTCAAATGATTTGGAATACTGATGATTAATTTTTGTACCGGGGATAGTAGATTCGTTGGCACTCGATTCATTAGATAGTGCAATGTTTTTTATTCCATATAATATTGCATTAAGTGAACAAACAAATGCAAGCAGAGCGGAAAAAGGTGTATGACCGTTTAAAAATCCTTGATTGTTGAGCTCCAGCAATAATGGATATATTGTTCTCTGCACTTCAATTTTGTTTTCATCAGTAAGCTCAGCAGTTTTAAGTACATTTTGAGTTGCGCCCCTGTGATTCACTACAAGAGTTTTATTGGACTTTCCGTAATTCTTAAGGATTTCTAAACCAACTATTGAATCTTTGCCACCACCAACAGGAATTAAAAACGAATCACTAAGGTTTATTTTTCTTGTTTTTGGAGTAGGATGGGCATTTTTGCCGTATGAAAACTTGAATAAGGCATCAGCATTGCAGCGTATTTTATTTGTATAAAAAAATTCGCCCAAACCATTTTTGTAAAGTTTCTTCCAAAAATCCTCCTGTTTCTTTGTCAGTTTAAACGGCTTAATATGGATTTCGGGCGAGCATGCAGCTTTCCAATAACTAACAAGTTCTATCATTCCGATATTAAATATTGCATTTTGCAAAAGCTCATCGCATAGTTCGTAATGGAAATGGCTTTTCTTTATGTGAAAGGTGAGCTGTGGATAAAAATTGTATTTATTGTTTAAATTAAAGTGAAATATGATAGTAAGCTTGTCGTTAATAAAATTATAATCGAATTTCTCAAAAGTGAATACCGGATATTCTTGTCGTAGCTTTTCGAAGTTGTTAATTGATTTGTGCGACATAATGAACAATGATAACTTTTTTTTTGTTAATGGATTTAGAAAGTTTTCGTAAAAGTAAGAAATATTGATTTATATTTGGTACGAATGCTTTTGCAACAAATTATAAAAAAATGAAAATGCCTAAAAGATTTGTAGAACCTTCACAAGGAAGATTGTTGTTAAGTGAACCCGCACTGAGTGATAATTACTTTTCACGCAGTGTGGTATTACTTGTGGAGCACTCTGAAACAGAAGGTAGTGTGGGCTTAATATTAAATAAGCCTATTAATATGAAGCTTAATGAGGTTGCCAAAGATTTCCCATCTATTGATTTCCCTATTTACCTTGGAGGTCCTGTTCATCCGGATAGATTGTTTTATCTGCATACAAAAGGAGAATTAGTGTCGGGAAGTATTAAAGTATTTAATGATTTATTTTGGGGAGGTGATATTACAAAAGTTGTTGAATTAATTGAAAATAAGCAACTTAATAAGTCTCAGGTTAGATTTTTCATAGGTTATTCCGGTTGGAGTGTTGGACAGCTGGATAATGAATTAGCTGAAAAATCATGGATTGTATCAATGACGAATAAAAAAAGCATAATGGGTCCAAATCCTGAAAAACTTTGGAGTGAACTAATTAAGCAAATGGGAAGCGATTATGCTATTTGGGCTAACTTTCCTGCAGACCCAATTCTAAACTAACTCAACTTTCTTATCTGGAAATATTCTTGAAATCTGATGATAAAAATGCATCAGGTTTTTGCTTGTCAACTTCGTGCGAATGAGTGTACAAAATATGAGCATCTTTAACGGTTACGATAAATTTCCATGTTTTGCCTTTTCCATATTGAAGAGTATCTTCCGGACCAATTTTGTGTAGAATTGCCACATCCTCTCTCTGTTCTGTAATTGCTTGCTGAATTTCATCTCTTGTTACAATTTTTACTGTATAAGGATAATATTGAGCAATTTTTTCAACAGTATTAACATCAGGTGCAAGTTCGTCTTCTAAGAGCCAAAGTTCCATGTTTTTCACTTGTCCGTCTTTTACTTCCAATAACTTTGTAAGGCTGAAATTTCTGATTAAAGATCTTTCTAATGCCTGTCGTTGCATATATTGAACGAAGATGCCCATTTTATAAAGGTAATTGTCTTCGTCTATATCTCTGTACGAAAGTGGAACTGACCCAAGATCAGGCATTTTGTCAAAATCTTTTGTTGGATGACCCATTACGAAATTCAAAAACTGATATACATGGGGAAGGTTTTCTTGTTTAATATCTGCTAAGATTATAAACGAGTACTTATTATCATTCCTCTTCTTTTCAAATTCTTGAAAAGTAATAACATCAAATGGAGTTATTGTCCAGAATCTTTGCATTTCCTCAAAAAGCCTTTGATTATAATCAGCAAAAGGATTTTGATCTTTTACTAACAGAGTAGTACTTTTCTTAAAATTGTCGTAATCCTTTTTTTTTGCTGTTCTTATTTGGGCGGTTGCGGTAACGCAGAATAGCATTGCTGTGGCTATTATTAATAATCGTTTCATAATTATTGATTGTTTGTTGTGTAAACTATGTCGAAGTTATAAATTTTTCTGTTAATAAAAATGTTTTTTTAAAATGATAAATCTTGACCAAAAATCAATGAGATTATATGTTCAGGTTTTGCATTTTCTCCTTTTATAATGCAATTGGCTCTTAAATAATGATGCTCTCTTTGGTTTAGTAATTCTGTTACTTTTTCATGTAGTTCTTTCCCTGTTTTGTTTTTAATTAGAGGTCGAATATGATTAGAATCCTGTAGTCTTTTCGCCAAACTTGCAGGACTCATTTTCAGATAAACTGATGTTCCCATTTTTAGAATGCTATCCATATTATCAAAGAAACAAGGAGTGCCGCCTCCGGTTGCTATGATAATATTATCATAATCTGACATAGATAGCAATGCATCTCTTTCAATTTGCCTGAAAACATCTTCACCATTATTTTCGATAATATTCGGAATTTTTTTACTTGTTTTTTCCTCAATGAAATTATCCAAATCCAGAAAATCAAAACCTACTCTTCTCGCAAGGCGCTTACCAAGAGACGACTTTCCACTCCCCATAAATCCTATCAGAAATATGCGCATATGATTTAATAAACAAGTTATTATTGATAAACATCACAAATATACTTCAAATCTTAACCTGATATAATAAAATTACTATTGTTTAAAATACGTAATTTCGCGGTTTGAATTATTTTTTCAAATACATTTGGTAATTAATTTCAATAAAACCGTCTGATGATTAGAAAGTATTTTCAGGGTTCAGACCTATTTTCAAATATAATTACTCTTGTTTTCGGGACTTTCCTGGCGCAGATGATTCCTATATTGCTTCAATCTGTTTTAAGAAGAATATATTCTCCGGAAGACTTTGGAGCAATCGCGGTTTTCATTAGCATAACAGCAATATTTGTAATTTTCTCCACATTACGATATGAAATGGCAATCAACCTGCCAAAGAAGAAGGCCGATGCTGTTAACCTTGTATTTCTTTCTCTTTTCATTAGTTTTATTTTTAATGCGATTTTGTTTATTGCAGTAATTATATTAAAAGAACAGATTGCTTCAATATTGAATCTTTCTTCAGAATACTCTTATATATTGTACTTTTCGCCTGTAAGTATATTTTTATTCAGTTCTTATCAGACAATTAATTATTATCTGGTTAGAGAAAAGGCATTTAAGGCTATTTCGGCAAATAAAGTTTCAAGAAGAATCGCAGAAGGCGTTGCTCAAACCGGACTGGGGGTTACAGGCAAGTCTTACGGATTGCTTGCCGGTGATATATTCGGTCACCTTATTAATAATGTTACAGGCTGGTATCAGGTAATCCGAAAAGGATTTACCATCAGGGTTTTTTCTTTTAAAAGACAAAAAGAACTGGCTGTTACTTATAAAGAGTTTCCTTTAATCAATCTGATACCCTCATTCTTTAATGCTATTTGTCTTAATATGGTGGTTATTTTAATTGCTATGTTTTACTCTGAGGAAGTTGTCGGTTTTTTTGACCTTACTAGACTTGTTTTAGCAGTTCCAGCTGCAATGCTAACACTTAGCATCTCACAAGTGCTGTTGCAGAATATTTCTCAAAAAAATCAGAAGAAGGAGAGTATTATAGCAGACATTAAGAAACTCATTATATTGCTGACAGTAATAGGTGTTACCATGATTTTCGTAATTCTGGTATTGGCACCTTGGGCTTTTAGCATTTATGCGGGCGAAGCCTATTATACTTCAGGTATATATGCGCAAATACTTGTTCCTGCAGCAGCAATTAAGATAATTGTTTCGCCAATAAGCATTATTTTCGTTGCTCTTAAAAGAATCAAAATAATTAGCATCTGGCAAATTGCTAATTTTATTTTGCTCTGCTGCCTTTATTTTTTCAGGCATCTTGATGTAGTTGATTTTTTGAAAGTATATGTTTTGATGGATGTGGTATCTTATGTAGTATTCTTTATATTGATAATGAGGCTTGTAAGAAAATATGAAAGTTGTATAAAAGTGGAGTAGAAGCTGATTTCTTCTTAAGTAAAATAAAATATGGTCGAAGCAGAAATAAATACCGCAAATAAAAGACAACAGATCCACTTCTGGATTTATTTTGTTGGACTTTGTCTGTTTGTAGTTTCGATTCCCACTTCTCCATATATGATTACGGTTAGCCAAATTATAATAGGGCTAAACTGGATTGCTGAAGGACGCTTTAATTCAAAAATGCAGAAGTTTCTGGATAATAAACCTGCTGTAGTTTTTTCTCTTATTTACTTTTTGTTTGTGGTAGGGCTGCTATGGACCAACAATTATAAAAATGCCTTCCAAAACGATTTATTACACAAACTCCCCACATTTACCTTAACTCTCTTTATAGTTTCGTCAAAAAGCCTGAAAATAAATCAAATTAGATTTCTGATATTAATGTTTATCGCTTCAGTATTGACTGTTTCTTTTATTGGAACATATAATTTACTGTTTGCAGACTTGGCTACTTACAGGTACATTTTACCATATGGCTCACACATATATTATAGTTTGATGCTTATTATGTCGGCATTTATGCTGCCGTGGATAATTAAGCAAATTACTGACAAGAAAAAGTTTTTAATACTATCGCTGGTTTTGTCAATATGGATGATAATATTCTTGTTCTTATTAAGATCTCTATCCGGAATTGCTTCACTTTCAGGAGTGTTTGTGTTTATGGTTATTTGGTTTGTTTTTAAGATTAAGAATTTGGCTGTGAGAATTACTATAACTGTTGTTTTTCTTTTAGTAATTGTTTCTTCAACATTTGTGTTTAATTACATATATGAAAAAGCTGCCAATGTTGTTCATTATGAATTTGAGAAGCTTGAAACACATACTGCTGAAGGAAATGAATATGTTAATGACACAACAAAAACTTTGAGAGAAAATGGCCATCTTGTTTTTATTTATATTTCTGAAGTTGAATTAAGAGAAGAATGGAATGCAATAAGCGAGATTGATTTTAATGGAAAAACTTCCAATCAGCAAATTCTGAAGTATAATTTATACAGGTATATGGCTTCAAAAGGTTTTAAGAAAGACCGTGAGCATTTTAAATTGCTTGAAGAATCCGATATCAGAGCAATTGAAGATGGTGTGCCTAATTATTTATATGTAAATTGGCCGGGTATTTTTCAGCGGATACATCAAACTATTGCAGGCACTTTTATTTTTAAGGAGACACAAAACCCCGAATGGAGTACTTTTGCTCAAAGAATAGACTTGTGGCAAGCGTCAATCACTGCTATTAAAAAATATCCGGTAATTGGATGGGGCACTGGCGACCTTTTTGAAGCAGTTCAATTCGGATTAGTAGAGAATGGATCATATTATTATGTTGGCCAAGATGTAAAACCTCATAATCAGTTTTTACTTATTTTGATATCTTTGGGATTTGTTGGATTATTATTGTTTATCGGTTTTTATACATTTACTGTTGTAAAATCCAAAGGTTATAAAGTGTTGTATTTCAATATATTTTTAGTAGCATACGGGATTAATATGTTTGGAAATAATCCTATTGATGCGCAATTAGGACAATCGTTATTCGTATTCTTTACTGTATTGTTCTGTTTTTTATATCCCCGAAAAAATGACGAAAAAGTCTTTTAATAGGATAATTTTAATTGTTGAATTTCATTTTGTATGAGCGTATTAAGATTTCCGGTATATAGATTACATCTGGCTTTTGTTCAGATAGCCATCTTCATTGCTCTATTCATTACATACAAATTAATTATAAATCCGGTTTACGAATATAGCGGCTTCAGTGCCGATTTTTCTGCTGAAACTTTAGTAATTTCCTGCGTTTTGATGTCGTTTCTGCTTTTTATCGGACTATATATAAGAAATGAGTTTTTATATGCTTGCTGGCAAATTTTGTTTTTGTTTATGTTCCCGGGTACTGCAGTATTTCAAGTATACAACAGTGTTTCCATAAACCCATTATTTGCAGTTAGTCTTTTTCTTTTCATATTAGCTTTTAGCGATGTGCTTAGTTTTAGAATTAAAGGATTTTCATTAAATATTAATGAAAATGACAGAAATCTTTATGCTTTCTTATTGATAGTATTATTGATGATATTGCCGTTTGTACTCTATTTGCCATACATAAATTTGAAAAACCTATTTTTTATTGATATATATAAAACCCGACTAATTTTCAGAGAAGTACAATCTTCAATATCCGGTTATTTGTATTCACCATTGTCAAGAGTTGCTTTGCCGGCTCTAATTGTTATCTCAATTGCAAGGAAAAAGTGGCTATTGTTAGTGTTTTCTGCGTTTTTATTAATTTATCTTTTTTTATGCGGAGCTCAGAAGGGTGTTTTTATAGGATTGATTGCAGCTCTGTTGTTTATTGTGGGAACATATAAGTTTAAACCTTTGTTTTTTAGTTATTTAGTGCTTGGGTTGACTGTTCTGGGGATAATGGTATTTATAATAGGAAATTATTTGCAGCTTGATGCTTCAATCAGTAATTCAATCACCGGTGTTTTTATAAGAAGGGTGTTTTTTGTGCCCCCAATGCTTGATGCAGTATATTACGAACATTTTGCCGATACATATTTGTATTATTCTCACAGCTTTCCGATGAATTTATTTGTTGATTATCCTCTAGAAAAAGACTTGTCTATGTACATCGGACAGGATGTTTTGAATTATATTGATATGAGAGCTAATGTAGGCGTTGTTACTGAATCATTTGTAAGTCTTGGATATTTTGGGGTTGTGATAATCTCTTTTATTTTTATGATAATTTTCAGTTTTTTGAAGAATCTTAATATTGAACCAATGTACTTCGGAATTATATTCGTTTATCTGTTTCAGATGAATTCATCGTATTTTCCTGTATTATTAGCAACTCACGGATTGTTATTTATGGTTCTTTTCTTTTGGTTGTTTTTGAATAACAAAAAATCGATTAATTTAGAATGAGAATTATATTATTAGTTATTGTAAAATTGAAAAACTAAAGTCATTTTGAACAACACTGTTTCCATAATTATCCCAAACTTCAATGAGGAGTTTTATTTGAAAGACTGCATTATGTCGTTGCTTTCGAATGGTTTTTCTGCAGATAATCTTGAAATCCTTGTTATTGATGGAGGAAGTAAAGATAATTCACGTAAGATAGTTTCAGATATTCAACAAAATTATAAGCAGGTAAAGTGGTTAGAAAATCCCAAGAAATTCACACCCTATGCATTGAATATAGGTATCAAGGAAGCTTCGGGAGAGTATATTCTTATAGCAAGCGCCCATTCTCAATTTTCGCCAAACTATATTTCGGAGCTGATGCGAAATATGCAAGAATTAGATGCTGATGTTGTTGGTGGTGTTATGGAAACAAAAATCAAAAACACTAATTCAACGTCTGTTGCAATTAAAACAGTGTTGTCAAATAAATTTGGAGTTGGTAATTCAATGTTCAGGATAGGCACTGATAAACCTACACAAGTTGATACTGTTCCATTTGGTTTATATAAAACAAATCTCTTGCGCTCAATTAATGGCTACAGGGAAGACCTAATAAGGAATCATGATATTGAAATGTCGAAAAGGCTATTAGCAAGAGGAGCAAAGATCTATTTGATTCCTGATGCGAAATGCACTTATTTCGCTAGAGAAACTTTTGGAAAACTTGCAAAAAACAATTACAACAACGGAAAATGGATTTTACTAACGGTTTATCTTACTAAAAACATATCATCATTAAGCATAAGGCACTTTGTTCCGCTAATGTTTATTTTCTCATTGTTTTTGCCACTTATTGCATCAGTATTTTTCTGGCCGCTAGCAGGTATTTCGGTTATTAGTATATTGGCCTATTTGCTTATGATTTCATTGATAGTTATAAAAATTATAAAGACAACACCTACAACATACTTGAAATTGGTAAAAGCTTTTTTCGTTTTACACTTTTCTTATGGAATTGGTTCGATAGTGGGATTGTTTAAGTTTTATAAATTCCTAAATTCAAGTAATTAATGCAACTTTTTACGAGGATATAAAGTAAATAATATTTTTCAAGACAAAGGAGAAAGAAATTATCTTTCCCCTTGTCCTGATGGATAAAGTTTAAATTGGCTTTCCTCGTCAAAAAAAAGTTGCAAAATGAAACATTTAACCAGAGAACAAAGGTACACAATTTCTGAAATGAGAAGTAGTGGATACAAA
>JAGXRQ010000098.1 GCA_018335675.1 Bacteroidota bacterium
CCAGTAAAGGGTAAGTTGCATACGTGTTACGCACCCGTGCGCCACTCGTCAGCATGATATTGCTATCACCTGTTACCGTTCGACTTGCATGTATTAGGCCTGCCGCTAGCGTTAATCCTGAGCCAGGATCAAACTCTCCGTTGTTAATACTTTTAAGTTTTTTTTGTCTCCTGGCTTCTTAAGTCCATTAATTCGAAAATTAACGGGTTCTCTTGCTTGCTTTTTGGTCATCAATATGTCAATGAGCTTTTTTTCCCCTCTTCCCTCCTTTTTCTCTCATTTGGGGAGTGCAAAGGTAATTACTTTTTTATTCCTGTCAAGTATTATTTGAAAAAAATTGAATTTTTTTTTAGCACTCTCTCTAGTTGCAAGATTTTCAACTATTTCCAGTTGCAAAAAAAAGGGATTCACTCTATTTTAATTCATCTAAAGAATTAAAACGTAATTTAACAGAAAGAATCTCCGGACTATTGCCTATCCTTATCGGAGGCCCCCAGGTTCCAATGCCAGAAGTAACTATTACATTGGTTTTGTTAATTTCCTGATGGCCGTATCCTACTTTAAAAATTGCATTTACTAAATAATTGATAGGCCAAATTTGTCCTTTATGGGTATGTCCTGAAAACTGAACATCTGCGTTTAGTAGAACCGCGCTATTAATATCAACAGGTTGGTGATCAAGAACTATAACCGACAAACTTTCATCAATTTCGAAATCATCATATAGAGCTTGTAATGACTTTCTTGAACTTGAGCCAAACCTTGCAGATTCTTTATCATCTCGTCCTATTATATATATACTGTTATCAATTAGTACGACACTATCTTTTAAAACAACTATTCCGTGTTCGCTTAAATATTTAGATGCGGCTTCAACTCCTCCAATATATTCATGATTTCCCATAATAGCAAAAACTCCTTTAGGAGCATAAAGCATCCTTAAGGTTTCCCCAAGATTTTGCCTTATAACAGGTTCAAGATCTTCATCCAGCAAATCACCTGCAATTAAAATAATATCTGGCTTCAACGAATTAATTTCGCTAACAACCCGACTGAGATATCCATTTCCGATAATTGTGCCTAGATGAATATCTGAAACAACAGCAATATTCAATTCCTTTAATTCATTTGAGTATTTTGAGATATCAATTGTAATGCTTTTTATAATTGGTCTTCTTGCATTTATAAACCCAAAAACAAGCAATCCGGCAACAAGCAAAACACTGAAGATAAATGTAATCGTTTTTGCTTTTTGAAAGTTGTCTGTATTCAATTGAGGGAAAATTCCGAAGAAATAGTTAGTAATTTTTAAAACATCTAACAATAAAACTATTAAAATAAAATACAATAATGCTCCCATCCAAAAAGAACCTATCCAAACAAGCGAGTCGCTAAAAAAGCTTATTTGTATTCTTTCAAGAACTCGGCCAACAAAATAAGAGGCTGCAAGAGTCCAGAATGTAAAAACAAACAATTTTCTAAGTAGGCTTCCGGGTTCAAAAACGGCAATGCTTCTAGAAAAAATATAATAGTTAGCTAAAAAGAAACCTACAATAACTATGGAGAAAAAAATTAAGAATTGCATGTATTTATTCATTTATAAAGACTTTAAAAATATAAAATCACTATATGTAACAAAAAAGCGCAATGTAAGTTTTATGTTTCAAAAAATAATGCAAAAAAAAGACTTAATTTTGCAAAAATTTTGAATCTGCATGTTTCGACCACTAATCAATTTTTTTATTCTTTTTTTGATAATTGTTTGCATTTGCTTTAGCTCTAGTGGCTCAACAACAACAAATTATTTTGCAACCAATATAACTGTTCTTGATTCCTTGAAGAACAATGCAAATGATATAATTAATACTCAACCGGCTGTTTTGTCAAGCAGCCAAACAGATATTGCTGATTCGCCTATTGGGGTAATGGATAGCCTTATGATTCCGGCAAGTGTTTTTGACAGCGTAATTAAGTCACCCACCGTTATCTCAAAACCAAAAATTATTATTGAGAAAAGCACTGAAAGTATTGCAATAATCAAGAAGCCATTATACAATGAAGAAACTGTTACTACAGTATATGTTGATTCTATTCTTTTTGCAGAATCACCGCAAACAATTATCATTTCAGGGAATGAGTTTTTTAATGAAAGTCTTCTTCCAACAATAAACTCTGATCCCATAAAAAGAAAAAAAGAAAACTTTAACTGGCCGGCAATAGTTCTATTAATTCTGGCAGCTCTTGTGGGCTTTGCAAGATACCTACAACCGACGGCTGTCAGGCATACATTCAAAGCGGCTTTTAATAACCGTAATTTTTTACAATTAATTAAAGAGCAAAATGTTTTAGGAGAATGGTTTTCTTATTTGCTCATTACTGTTTTTTTAGCGGCTTTCTCTTTGCTGGTTTTTTTAAGTCTAGATTTTTCTGGCTACATAAATACAGAGTCAGTGTCACAAAGCACTTCAGTTTTTCTTTTGGTTTTTGCATTAACAACAGTGTTTTATGTTTTGAAATACCTAGGGTTAAGGTTTATTGCATTCGTTTTTAAAACAGATAGTGCAACAAGCTTTTACTTTAAAAACATACTGCTTTTTAACCAGATTATTGGTCTGATTATATTTCCATTTTTGTTGTATAATATTTTTTATCAGAACACATTTGTTTTAATTATTACTTGGATTCTATTTGGTTTGCTAAGTGTTTTCAAAATATTAAGGGGCATAGCAATAGGACATAATGCATCAAATTTATCTGTGTATTATTTATTTTTGTACCTTTGCGCCGTTGAAATTGCGCCTATATTACTAATATTGAAGACTTCTGCAAATTATTTTCAGGGATTGCATTAATAAAACGAAGATTAATAACAATAAATTTAAGGAGACGCTACTTTGAAAATCAAGAATATTTTAATATCTCAGCCTCAACCGGAAAATGAGAAATCGCCTTATGCTGAAATAATAAAAAAATACAATGTTGACATTTGTTTCAAGAAGTTTTTTAAAATAGAAGGTATTGGAGCAAAAGAATTTCGTCAACAAAGAGTTAATATTCTTGACTATTCTGCTATAATTTTTACCTCAAAACACTCCATTGATCAATTCTTTATTTTATGTGAAGAGCTTAGGGTAAGCATTCCTGAAACGATGAAATACTTTTGCACGTCTGAAGCTATTGCTTTGTACCTGCAGAAATATGTGCAATTTAGAAAAAGAAAAATCTTCTTCGGGAAGAGTAATTTTGCCGAACTTTTAGATATAATCAAAAAGCAAAAGACTGAGAAATATCTTTTCCCATGTGCAGAAAGTCACCAGATGGATATTCCAAAGCAACTTGATCAGGCGAAGGTAACCTTTTTAATGGCTCCGATTTATAGAACAATTCCAGATGATTTGTCAGAATTAGATATTAATAAGTTTCAGATGTTGGTATTTTTTAGCCCTATTGGAATTGAATCTCTGCAGAAAAACTTTCCAAATTTTGTTCAAAATGAAACAGTTCTTGGTGCATTTGGCGAGGCAACAGCTAAAGCTATTGAAAAAGCAGGCTTTAAGCTAACCCTTAAAGCACCAACTGAAAATGCTCCATCTATGACTATGGCAATTGATGCTTTTTTAGAATGTAATCGCAAAAAACAATCACAGGCTTAAGTTCATACTGTAAGCTTTTCTTATTATAAAACAACATGCAAACTTTCAAAAAAAGTGAAAGATTATGCAATTTCAATCTTAAAAGTATTCTTTTTGAAAAAGGAAATTCATTTTTCAGTTATCCATTTAAAATCCAATGGTTAATAATTCAGAATCCTATTGAAAAGTATATTTTAAATAATCACATCCAACAATACACTGTGTCGGATAATGTGACAAAAATAATACAACAACAAAACCCTTCATTTCCGCATAAGAAAATACCTCAAAATGCTTTTTTTTACTATCCTGCAAAATGTCTAATAAGCGTTTCTGCAAAGAAATTCAAAAACGCAACAGACAGAAACTATATTAAACGTATCATAAAAGAAGCATATAGAAAAAACAAAAGCTCTTTTTATTCGTTGTTGAATGAAAAGGAAATGTTTTGCCTTATAGGGATTATTTATACAGGAAAAGCAGTGCCTGGACATGAAGAAATAGAAAAGAAAATCATTTTATCTTTACAAGAATTAGAGAAATTGATTTTATCCTCATTAGAAACCTAACTAACCGACATTTTTTGAAATGTTTTTAATTAATTTAGCTGCAAAAATGTTTAGGCTTATCTTTATAGGCTTAATTAGGATATACCAATATTTAATATCGCCCCTAATTCCGGCTTCATGTCGTTACACACCAACATGCTCGCATTATGGTGTTGAAGCAATTCAAAAACATGGGCCAATAAAAGGGGGATGGTTAACAATAAAAAGGATTTCAAAATGCCATCCTTGGGGTGGAAGTGGCTACGATCCGGTGCCTGAAAAAACTACTAAAGAAGAAAAATATGAGAGAAATGAAAAACCTATCGAGAAAGTTTAAAAAAGCAATAATAATTATTCTCATAACAGTATCTGTTGTAATTTCTGCAGGTTTTGTTAACAAAAACTTTGAGCTGACAAAGAACCTAGACATATTTGCAACTCTTTATAGGGAGCTTTTTATAAATTATGTTGATGAAATAAATTCTGCCGAACTAATTAAAACAGCTATAGATAGCATGTTGGAATCACTTGATCCCTATACTGTTTTTATTCCGGAATCTGAAATAGAAGATTATCGGTTTATTACTACAGGGCAGTATGGCGGCATTGGAGCCATAATTCATTATAGAGAGAAAGAAGTTGTAATTACCGAGCCTTACGCGGGCTTCCCGGCATATAAGGGCGGATTGGTTGCCGGGGATGTGATTGTAGAAGTTAGCGGAAGGTCTACTGCTGATATGGATTTTGATGATGTAAAAACACTATTGCATGGGCAACCCGGAAGCGAGGTTGTGCTTACAGTTAGAAAGTATGGTTTGGAAACTCCTCAAAAAGTTACACTAACAAGAGAAATAATTAAAGTGGATAACATTCCATTTTATGGTATGATAAATGAAAAAACAGGATATATTAAGTTAATGGGATTTACTCAAAGTGCATCTGCAGAATTCAAAGAAGCATTCATGAAGTTAAAACAAGAGCATAACCTTGAAAGCCTGGTAATTGATTTAAGAGGAAATGGAGGCGGTTTGCTTAATGAGGCTGTCAATATTGTCAATTTATTTGTAGATAAAGACAAGACAGTTGTTGAAACAAAAGGAAGGATAGAAGAAAGAAACACAGTGCACAAAACTTTAAATGTTCCAATTGATAGGGATATACCAATTGCTGTACTAACAGACAGAGGCAGTGCTTCAGCCTCTGAAATAGTTGCAGGCGCAATTCAAGATTTCGATAGAGGCGTTATTATCGGCGAAAGAACTTTTGGCAAAGGGTTGGTGCAAAATATAATTCCTTTGGTTTACAACACACAAATGAAAGTTACAGTAGCAAAGTATTACATTCCAAGTGGAAGGTGTATACAGGCCATTGATTACGCGAAAAAGAATGAAGATGGTAGTATTGCAGAAATTCCTGACTCTTTAAAAGTTGCTTTTAAAACAGCCAATGGAAGAGTAGTGTATGATGGAGGAGGATTAGAGCCTGATGTAACTGTTGAAAAACCATACCCCGCAAACATCACTGTTGAACTAATTATTCAATACATGATGTTCGATTATGCCACAAAGTTTTTCCATGAAAACAAAGCTATTGCATCAGTTACTGAGTTTGAAATTACTGATAATATATATAATGACTTCATTTCTTTTGTAAATGGGAAAAATTTTTCATTTAAATCACTCAGCGAAGAAAAAATGGATGAGTTGATAGCTGCTGCCAAAGAAGATGAATATTTTGAAAATCTTGAAAAATATATTGTTGATTTAAAACAAAAAGTTAAAGCAACAAAAGAAAAAGACATTTACACCCATAGTTCTGAAATAAAAAGATTACTAAAGGATGAAATTATCGGCCGCTACTATTATTCTAGAGGAAGAATTGAGGCATCACTAAAAGCGGACGAAGATATTCTAGAGGCTATTAATCTGCTAAATAATCCTGAAAGATATAAGTCAGTATTGTCTGGTAAATAATTTATCCAAACAATAATGAGAATAACTGGTCAACCCTTAAAACCGGGATTATCTTTATTGATTTAAATTGCTTCTCAAGGCCTTTGGTGTTATATTTTGAAACATAAATTTCTTCAAAACCAAGTTTTTCGGCCTCGGCAATTCTTTGCTCTACGCGCATGACCGGGCGTAATTCACCTGTAAGCCCAATTTCTGCAGCAAAGCAAGCTTTTTGATTAACCGGAATATCCTCTGCTGACGATAGTATAGAGCAAATAATACTTAAGTCTGCTGCGGGGTCGCTGATTTTTAGCCCTCCTGTTATATTCAAAAATACATCTTTAATACCTATTCTGAATCCGCATCTTTTTTCCAGAACTGCAAGCAGCATATTAAGTCTTCTGGTATCAAAGCCTGTTGCTGACCTTTGCGGTGTTCCATATGCAGCTGAACTAACTAGCGCTTGGGTTTCTATTAATATTGGACGTATGCCTTCGATAATTGCGCCAACTGCTACACCACTTAAGGGTTCATCGTGATGTGAAATAAGCATTTCTGAAGGATTCAGAACTTCGCGCAATCCAGTTGACCGCATTTCGAAAATCCCTAGTTCGGAAGTGCTTCCAAATCTATTTTTCATTGCACGCAGAATGCGATAAATGTTGTTATGATCGCCCTCAAACTGCAATACTGTATCTACCATATGCTCCAGTATCTTGGGCCCTGCAAGAGAACCGTCTTTTGTAATATGTCCGATAAGAAAAACAGGCGTAGAAGTTTCTTTCGCAAACTTCTGAAATTCATGTGCACACTCTCTAATTTGTGATATACTTCCAGCAGAGCTTTCAATATTTGGAGTAGTAAGTGTTTGAATAGAATCCACTATTATCATTCCCGGATTAATTTCAGCTATATGCCTAAACAATTCAGAAGTGTCTGTTTCCGTAAGGACAAGACACGAAGAGTCTTTATAGCCAAGCCTTTGAGCGCGCATTTTAATTTGGACAGGGCTCTCCTCTCCTGATACGTAAAGAGTTTTTAGACCTGTATCTTGGAGTGCTAGCTGCAGCATAATTGTAGATTTCCCAATTCCCGGCTCACCTCCTATTAAAACAAGAGAGCCCGGAACAATTCCACCACCAAGCACTCTGTCAAATTCCTGAATTTTAGATGAAATTCTTACTTCATCTTTGTATTCAATATCATCAATAGACTGAGGAGATACTTTTGATGAGAGCCTCGACTTAACAGAAGATGCGCCAGAGGATTCTCTTTGAATTACTTCTTCGGTGTATGTGTTCCATTCTCCACACGCAGGACACTTACCTATCCATTTAGCAGATTGAGCGCCACAGTTACCACAGAAAAAAGCTGTTTTTATTTTTGCCATTTAATCTATTTGCTGAAAATTACTAAAAAGAAAAAGGGAAAACCATGCTGAGAAGCATATTAGGTTCTCCCTTTGCAACCATGAAAACTAGCACGTAAATATATATGTTTTTTTTTAATTAGTTGCTTAACTTGATAAATTCTTTATACATTATCCCCCCGTCAACATCATTGCTAATTACCAACTCATCATTGGAAAGTTTAATTACATCCCATTCAGTATTGTAGGAATCAATTGACGTTCCATCAATGTTAATATATGTTCCAAAAACACCCCAATCTAAAAAGAAAGTTCCTTGTTCATAAATCCAAGTATTTTCAGGATTAGACCTTTCATACCTTATTATTGTAAAATTGAAGTCGATAAAATGCCATTCTTCAGCAATTGTGCTGTTAATGTCAACAACATCTACCCATTCCCACTTTCCTTCAAGACGTTCTTCATATTTTTCTGTGCATCCGCCAATCAATATTAACAGAGCAAACAAAAAGAAAATCGGGTTTTTGATTGAAATTTTCATAATTGTTTTTTGTTTTTCACAAGGCAAAAATAATAAAATTAGGAACATATAAATATTTTAACTTCAAAACATTAACTTTTGGATAAAAATAATAATTAAAACATAAAATCTAAAACCTCAAAACAATTTTACCCCTTCATAGTCATAAAAATGTTTTGTTTTTTTTGTAGTTTTACAAAAAATTGAAACATTAGTTCTAAAGATATATCATATATGACTGAAATTACAGAAAAGAAAACACCACTAGTAACATTTCCACTTGATGAAATGGTAAAGCTGGTAAAATCATTTACTTCTCAAAAACTAGCATCATTGCTTGATGTAACAGATCTTAAAGCAGATACACAAGAACCAAAGATTTTAAAAATGGCTGAATGGGCTAAGTCGCTCAATTGTGCTTCTGTATGCGTCAATCCGGTTGATGGCTCCGACATTCTTCCATTGGCATTAAAGGGTTCTAAGGTAAAAGAATGTTATGTAATTGATTTTCCTCTTGGAAAACTCGATATTGAAATGAAATCAGTTCAAACATCTTATGTTGTTAAAAAGAGCAGGGAGCTTAGAGGGGAAGGAAAAGGAAAAATGGAGCTCGATATGGTAATTAATGTAGGGCGCTTTAAAAAGGACCCGAATTATGCACTTGAAGAAATAAATGCAGTATGTGAGGCGGCAGACGGAGAGCCGGTTAAAGTTATTGTCAGGTCTTCTGAGCTTACAGTAAAGGAAATTTACACTGTTTCTGAGATTGTTGCTCGATCAAAGGCTGCATTCATCAAAAACTCTACAGGTATGGACGCCTATGGTGCTTTACCCGAGCATATGAAAATAATGAGAGAAGTTGTAGGAAATAAAATCGGAGTAAAGTCATCAGGGGGAGTGTCTGATGCTGCCACAGCAATGAGGCTAATATATGCATCTGCCAGAGATGAATCTTTACAAAAACCAGAGCTTTTCAGAATAGGAACAAGCTCTCCATTGAATATAGTATCAACTTTTGGCTGGCTTGCAAAAGCGCCTGAGCATTGGCTTGGCGCCGGAATCATTCCATGTAAGATATGCCCTTTCTACCACAATACAAAACTACGTGTTGAACTTAGAGAAGAAGCAAACTCCTGGTGTAGGCAATGCATTCACAACCATTATCTCGTCAATAAAGATTTTTAATAACCTGATGAGAGGTTTTTTTAAGAAATAAGTATAAACGAAAATATATAAAACAATGACTTTAAAAGGCGGTTATCACGGAAAGCTTTTAAGAATTAACCTTAGTGAGCGTACGGCTAAAACAGAAGCAATCCCCGACAAAATTCTTGTCGATTATATTGGGGGAAGAGGACTTGGAGCTAAATTATTATATGATGAAACTCCAAAAGGGACAAACCCGCTTGGACCTGAGAACAAGCTTTACTTTATTACAGGTGCTCTAAATGGCGTTAATGCACCAACAACAAGCCGATACACTGTTGTTACCAAGGCTCCTTTGTCGGGAACAATAACAAGTTCCAGCTCAGGTGGGCATTTTGGGTATAGTTTAAAAGCCACAGGCTTTGATGTAATTGCAATTGAAGGAAAAGCATCAAGCCCTGTTTATATCTCAGTAAACAATCAGAATGTTGAAATTAAAGACGCAGGACATTTATGGGGTAAAGACGTCCATGAAGCTTCTGACATATTAATTCAGAAGTATGGTGAAAAAGCCGGCATAGCAGCCATAGGAGTTGCTGGCGAACAACAAGTGTTGCTTGCATCAATCATGAATGAAAAAAATCATGCAGCCGGACGTTCAGGTATTGGAGCGGTACTTGGCTCTAAGATGCTTAAAGCCATTGTTGTAAACGGCGACACAAAAACCCCAACGGCAAGCGAAGAAGCCGTTAAAGAAGCTATTGCCGAATGGAGAAGATATATTGGAGAAGCACCTCTTACGAAAGACGTTTTAAAAGAATATGGAACTCCCGTGCTTGTTAATGTTATTAACAATTTAGGAGCATATCCAACGAAAAATTTTCAGGATGGGGTATTTCTAAATTATCCTTCTACATCTCCAGAAACATTTAAAGAACTTCACTTTGTGAAAAGATCTCCATGTCATGGTTGCCCAATTGGTTGTGCTAGAATAACTCAAACGGTTAAAGCGCAAGGGAAAGGCCCTGAATATGAAACTATATGGGCTTTCGGTGGTTTATGTCTTGTTGAAAATCTTGAAAAAATTATACATGCAAACTATGCCTGCAACCAATATGGCCTTGATACTATTTCAACAGGAAGCACAATCGCGTGTGCAATGGAGCTTTCAGAAAAAGGATATTTCGATAAAGAAGCAATGGATTTGATGAGAGAAGCTATTGGCAAAGACCTCAAATTTGGAGATGAAGATGCTATCGTAACGCTTTCAGAAAAAATAGGGAAAGCTGAAGGAATAGGAAAAATATTGGGAATGGGATCAAAACGTCTCGCAGAAAAATACGGACATCCTGAGCTTTCAATGACTGTTAAAGGACTTGAAATTCCTGCATACGATCCGAGAGGACTGCAAGGCATGGCACTTTCTTATGCAACTTGCAACAGAGGCGGTTGCCACTTAAGAGGATATTTAGTAGGAGCTGAAGCTATTGCAACTCCTTTCGAAATTGACAGATTCTCATCACAAGGGAAACCGGGATTAGTTAAGCTTTTCCAAGACAATACTGCTGTGATAGACTCTCTTGGTGCTTGTATTTTCACTCAATTTGCTATAAATCCAGACCATTATGCTTTGATGTGGGCTGCAGTAACAGGAATTGAAACTACCGGAGATGAAATATTGAAAAAAGGTGAAAGAATATGGAACTTGGAAAGATTATACAACATGAGAGAAGGTTTCACTCTTGCTGACGACACACTTCCAAACAGAATTCTTAATGAACCATTTAAGTTTGGACATTCAAAAGGAAGAAATATTGTCTTAAAAGAAATGCTTGACGAATATTTTAAACTCCGCAATTGGACAGCAAAAGGAGAAGTTTCCAAGGAAAAAATAGATGAATTGGGATTGTAAATTGTTTCTAACAATCAATAAAGAAGCGTACCTTAAGGTACGCTTCTTTAATTTAGGCAAATCACTTAGCAAATAGGCAGGGTATTTGTTTACTTTTGATAATCATAAAAACTGATGTCCTATGAAAACAAAAACAATAATTACTTTATTTCTTTCCATATTTTTTACAACAGCAATAATTGGTCAAACAGGAATTGTAATAGATAGAGGTGGAAAAACATACAAAACTGTAAAAATTGCAGGGATTGAATGGATGACGGAAAATCTTGCCTATAAACCTTCAGTAGGATTATACTGGACATTAAATGATGATGAAAGTAATTTAAAAACCTATGGTTATTTGTATAATTGGGAAACAGCACAGTCTGTATGTCCATTTGGGTGGAGACTTCCAGAAAAAAAAGATTTCCAAACACTACTAGATTCTCTTGGCTGGACACCTTCAAAACAATTTGAAGCATTAATAGTGGGCGGCATTAGCGGCTATGAAGCTCTTTTTGGGGGCTGGAGACACTTAGAAGGAGACTTTAGAAATGCAGGTCAAAATTCATTATGGTGGACATCTGGAGAGTTTGACGAAGGCAATGCATGGGCATTAGGAATGAGCAAAAATCGCAGAGGAGCAATTTTAGGATACCATCATAAACAGAATGGGTTTTATGTGAGGTGTGTAAAATAACCCAAGGAGTAAAAATTAGTGACTACATTACAAAAAGCCCTGCAAACTTTTGATTTACAGGGCTTTTACTTGTTTTAGAAGCTCCTCCTCTAGGATCCCGAAGCTTCGGGAGACCCTCTGATTAATCCCGCATATGCTGGACTCTAACCAACTGAGCCAAAAATCCAACAGGCTCTTCAACAATAAGCTTTAATAAGAAGTTAGGGACCATATTATGATTGCCAATCGGACTCCTCTAACTCAAAAATATTATCAACAGACTGTTTGAAAACGTGAGCAATCTTAAGAGCTAGAATTGTTGACAGATTATATTTTCCTAACTCAATTGCATTTATTGTTTGTCGGCTGACTTTAACTAATTCCTTCTTTATTCACAAATTTTGTGAATAAAGGCGGCAAAATATATTTCTTTATTGTCAAGAAAGCTATTATTATCAGCTTCTTTGAACCTTTCTATAAAACACTATGAAGTTTGACTATTACAACTACAAATGATTAACAGAAAGATGATAAAGGCAATAGAACGAAATGTGATTTCAAAAATTTTACTTTTCATAGTATCAGATGTTTAATTGTTCCTACTCATAAGGCTTTTCTGTTCCTCCCTGTTTTTTACAGTGGGTTCTGTTCTCCTCTTTTCAATGTGAAAGATGCAAAAACTTTAATTTATATGTTAAACAATTAAATATGTTGATAAAAAAATATTTATCACGCTTCAATCCTCTTATATCTATAGCATAAAATCTTATTAACAGCCTACTATTTATTAATCTTGATAAAAATCGTATATTAGCACTATGAATAAAGCATTTCAAAAAAGCCTATCTCAAAAAAAGTATGCTAAATAAAAAAGCCACTCACAAATAATTTCTGTAAGTGGCTGGTTTAGAAGCTCCTCCTCTAGGACTTGAACCTAGGACCCTCTGATTAACAGTCAGATGCTCTAACCAACTGAGCTAAGGAGGAATTTTCGAATTGTCAAAAAACGTTTCAAAATTCGAGTTGCAAATGTAGTAAAAATTTTATTCAACAGTAAAAATTTGAAAAAAAATTTCACTACGTTTTTGCGTTTGCTAGGTATTTAATTATTTGGTGCGCTAAGATAAGTAGGTTTGGGGAAAAGTCGCCAGAGGGAAATAAGGAATCTGATCATTACAATCATTTATCTCTGCGGTTTTTGCAAAGCTTTTGCGCTTTTTGCGTGGAATTCTTTTTTTTAACCACGGAGGCACGGAGACCACAGAAATTCACGGAGAATAGGCCCCCCAAATGTTTCGTTCCTAGGAACTCTCATGTATTCGCATTCCATTATTTTATATACATTTCATCCCTGTGGGATTTAGCCTATATCTTCAAAATATGAGGAAATAGGGTGTCAGGCGTTAAGTATCAGGCGTAGGATTTGTGTTGATTTGTGGCATTGTTTAATTTGTGGACAAAAAAAGAATAATGTTCAATGAATTGAAAAATACACAGCGAATCAGTTAATTACAATTCTCGGTTGTATTTAAAGCAATACAATAAAAATTTGTATTTTTACAACTAGTGTTTTCAATTAGGTGCAGATTCTATTCATAAAAGAATTCAGATGAAATGTGCATTAAGCCTCATATACACTTACATGGTTGCTTATTCATGTAGACTCAATTCAACAAAATAGCAAATTATGAAAACAACATTCACTTTTATCCTTGCAATAATCCTTTACTCGCTTTCTTATGCCCAAAAAGGAGAAAGTAATATTGACCGTACATCAAAAAACGAGTCATTTAGAATTATTGACAATAGTAATTTTGGTGGATCCCAAAACATTTTGCCTTCAATGAAGAGCAGCAAAAATGGGGATATCTATAAAGTTACTTTTCTTGTAGATGTGTCAAATGCCTGCGCTGAAGGGAATATCTGGTTTGACCCTGAAAAGCATGATTTATACATTTCAGGCACATTTAACGACTGGACAATGCCGGGAACTGACGAATTATTCAAGCTTCAGCCGGTTGAAGTTCAAACAGAATTCTTTGAAAACTGGGAAGGGTTTGATTATTGGACTACGGACCTTCATCCTTGGACAACCTATCAGCTTACCTCCGGAGAAACATGGGAAACTCATTATATAGATTTTCCGGGAGAAGGAACAGAGTTTGCCTGGATAATATTTAATCCATTTGAAACCACCCCTCCTATCGATGACACTCACCCTCCTATGAGTGGAAATTCCTATGCAGCTGCTATGCAATATAAGGGACTAAATGACAATAAGTGGTTAATATCTCCCAAAATGGAAATCACAAGCTCTTCAATATTAATGTTTTGGGCGATATCTTTTAGCCATCATTATGGTGGAGGAGAACGAATGAGGGTAAGTATTTCCATATCAGGAAATGAACCTGAAGATTTTATACTTATATCTGAAAGGAATTATATAGAAGTTCCAAGAGAATGGACATTATATACCTACGATTTAAGTGAATATGCCAATCATAATTTGTTTTTAGGATTTCAATTTGTTTCTTCAGATGGTGAAATGCTTATTATTGATGATATTACAGTTTCAGATGTAAATTTCCCGGGCAATAAGGTCTATTATCAAATAACTTTGGAACTTCCTGAAGGTGTTCATGAATACAAGTATTATCTTGTTGAAAATCAGCCAACTTGGGATATTGGATAGTGGCAAGGATCACCAAACAGAGAAATTCAAGTTACAAATAATCTTACTGTAGAAGATGTTTTCCCTAAATGCTCAAATACTATTGAAACATATAAAAATGGTATAGTATTGTACCCAAATCCTGCAAATAACATCATTAATATAGAGTCGGAAAATTATATTAACAGAGTATTCTTGTTTGACCTCAATGGAACTCTGATATTGGAATTTCACAATCAATCCAACCATGCTACAATAAACATTGAAAATCTTCTTTCCGGTTTTTATGTAGTCAAAATGTTTACCAATGACAATATTATAACCAAAAAGCTTTCAGTTATTAAAAACTAAATTCGCAGCGAAGGTTGTTTTAGGGACAAACAAAAAGTCTAAAAAATAATAAATGTCAGCTTAGACGCATCGTTTCAATCTATTCTATAAATTTGTATGGTTTAAAAAGATTTTTTATGGAAAAACTAACAAAGATTGTAGCTACAATTTCTGACAAGCAGTGTGAAATTGATTTTCTAAAGGCTCTTGTTGATGAGGGGGTTAATGTTATAAGAATAAACACTGCTCATCAAGCACCAGAACAAAGCCTTAAAGTGGTTCAAAACATTCGCAAAGTGAGCACAAAAGTTCCAATTCTGATTGACACCAAAGGTCCGGAAATTAGAACTGTTGCTTCAGATGTTGATGTTATTGTTAGCTACGGAGAAACTATTAAACTTTCCGGAGAAAAAGGGAAGCAGTCAGATCAATCATGCATATATGTTGACTGCTCTGATATAGTTAATTTGCTAGATGTTGGGAAATGTATAATGATAGACGACGGAGAAATTGAGTTGGTTGTTTCTGAAAAACACAATAACTACTTACTTTGTAAAGTAATGAACAACGGCATTATAAAACAAAGGAAAAGCGTTAATTTGCCTGGAACAGCAGTCAATCTTCCAAGTCTTACGGAAAAGGACCGTGAATTTATTCAGTTCGCCATAGATCATAATATTGCATATATAGCTCATTCTTTTGTCAGGAATAAAGAAGATGTGCTTGAAATTCAAAAAATTCTTGATAAGCACAACAGCAGGGTTAAGATTATTGCAAAAATTGAAAACCAGCAGGGCATAGACAACATTGATGAAATTTTAGAGCATGTTTATGGTATAATGATAGCCAGAGGAGATTTGGCAATTGAAGTGCCTGCTGAAAAAATTCCAGGCATTCAAAAAATGCTTATTGATAAATGTATCAGGCAGAAAAAGGTTGTAATTGTTGCAACACAGATGCTGCACAGCATGATAAACAATCCCAGACCCACAAGAGCTGAAGTTTCTGACATAGCAAATGCTGTATTTTTCGGAACAGATGCAATTATGCTTAGCGGAGAAACAGCCATGGGCAAGTATCCGGTTGAGGCTGTCAAGATTATGACTAAAACTGCCATTGAAGCCGAGAAAGTTAGATCTATGGTTTTTGACGGGGAGATTCTTCCACACGACAATAAAGTTTCTGTCTTTTTGTCGAATACTGCTGTGAGGTCGATAGAAGAGCTGAATACAAAAGCGATAATTACTGATACAGACACAGGAAAAACAGCACGTTACCTCGCAGCATTTAGGGGCAAAACAACTATATATGCTCAATGCTATGATGAGCGCGTGGTGAGGGAGCTGGGGATTGTTTATGGCGTATATGCTGATTATATGGAGGTTGAAACTTCAAAAAAACAGTTTGTTAAAACAACAATTAATAGATTAATAGAAAGAGGAGAAATAAACCCTGATTGTTTAATCGCAGTTTTGGCAGGTAACTTCGGAAAGAAAGCAGGGCCTTCATTCGTTGAGATTAGCACTGCTTCAAATCTTTTAAACTCATAATTATCGAGAAAAATAGTATTTTTGCTCGTTATATAATTACAAAAAGGCAGGCAGCATGGCAATTGACATCAAAAAGCTTACACGGGATGATATCCGTACTGCTATTCAGGAGGGGCAAAATGACTTCTTAAAAGAGGTTATTGAAGAACTATATCCGGCAGATATTGCCGAGATAATGGACGACCTTTCCCTGGATGAAGCCAAGCACTTCTTTTCTTTGCTTTCAAAGGAAGAGGCCGCTACAGTTTTGATGGAGCTTGAAGAAGATGTCAGGGAAGATTTTCTTGATGCTTTTTCAACTCAAGAAATTGCTCAGCTTTTTGTTGACAACCTAGACTCTGATGATGCTGCCGACCTTATAAATGAACTTCCTGATGAGAAAAGAGAAGAGATTCTTTCTCATATAGAAGACAGACAGCAAGCACAGGATATTGCAGATCTTCTGATTTATCCCGACAATAGTGCCGGTGGTTTAATGGATAAGGAATTTATCAAGGTAAATGCAAACTGGCACGTGGTTACCTGTATTCGCGAAATGCGTAAGCAAGCAGAAGAAGTTGAGCATGTTTATACTGTTTATGTTGTTGATGATGATGGGGTTTTAAAAGGACTGCTCTCTTTAAAACAACTACTAATTGCTTCTCCCAGAGATAAAATTGCAACCCTCTTTAATCCTGATGTTATTTCTGTTAAAGCACTGCAGTCTGGCGAAGAAGTTGCCTCTATTATGAATAAATACGACCTTGTTGTATTGCCTGTTGTGGATGAGATAGGGAGGCTTATTGGGCGAATCACTATTGATGATGTTGTGGATTTTATTAAAGAGGAAGCAGAGAAAGACTACCAAATGATGTCGGGTATTAGCCACGACATTGAATCAAAAGATAAAATCTGGGAGTTAATGCAGGGTAGGTTGTTTTGGCTTATTGTTGCTCTTTTTGGAGGAATAATAGGTTCAAGGGTTATTGCTAATTATGAAGACCAGATTAGTATTTATCCTGAAATGGCCTTCTTTATGCCGTTAATTGCTGCTATGGGTGGAAATGTAGGCGTACAGTCTTCTGCATTAATAGTAAAAGGTCTTGCGAATAACACACTTACAGCTGGTGGAATTATGCCAAAACTTGGGAAAGAATTATCAGTGGGATTGTTTAACGGCCTTGTATGTTCAAGCTTACTGCTCGGATATAGTCTTCTGTTTTCAAATTCATTTCCTCTGAGCATGACAGTTAGTGTAGCTCTAATGACGGTAATTCTTTTTGCTGCTATGTTTGGAACATTTGTACCCCTGGCTCTTAATAAATTGAAAATTGACCCTGCTCTTGCAACAGGTCCATTCATAACAACCTCTAATGATATTGTTGGCCTTTTCATTTACTTTATGATAGGACGACTTATGTACGGGGTGTTTTAAAAATTTTTATTTCATAAAAAAATAGTGTTATTTTTGTAGCAATAACCAAGAACTAATTAAACATTGGAAGATTCACCTGATTTATATTGTTTTTTACTGACAAATATTCTATCCGTATTCAGCCAATTCTCTGCCAATGGTATTATCGCATTGGGAATTATTATACTCCTTTTGTTTTTATCTGCCATGATTTCGGGCTCTGAAATTGCATTTTTCTCTTTAGATCATAACAATATTGATGAAATCAAAAAAAATCCCGGAAAAACCGGCGGGATGGTTTTGCGATTGATAGAAAAACCCAAATGGCTTCTTTCAACCATTCTTACTGCAAATACAGTTATTAATATTGCTATAATCATACTCTCATCTTTTGTGATGAGTAAACTGTTTGATTTTAGCGACCATCCTTTATTAGGATTCTTTATTCAGGTTATTTTGGTTACATTTCTGATTTTGCTCTTCGCAGAAGTATTGCCAAAGCTTTATGCCAAGCAACATGCAATGAGGTTTGCTGGCTTTATGTCGCTGCCATTGCTGGTGCTAAAAAACCTTTTTTATCCTCTAAGTGCAATTCTAGTTTATTCTACAAATATTATCGACAGGCGTATTGCAAGAAAAAGGCCCAATATAAGCATGCATGAACTAAGCCATGCCTTAGATATAACATCAGACCACGACCCTGAAGACAATAAAAAGTTTCTTAAAGGAATTGTACAGTTTGGAAATATCTATGCAAGAGAAATTATGAAGTCGCGCATGGACGTTGTTGCCGTCGATATTTCAACCCCTTTTAAAGAGCTTAAGAAAATAATTCTCGAATCAGGCTATAGTAGAATACCTGTTTATAACGACACTTTTGATAACATTGAAGGCATACTATATATAAAAGACCTATTGCCTTTTCTGGAAGAAAAAGATGACTTTAATTGGCAAAAGCTCATTAGGAGCAGTTTCTATGTGCCTGAAAGCAAAAAAATTAATGATTTACTTAAAGAGTTTCAGGAAAAGAAGATTCACCTTGCTATTGTTGTGGATGAATATGGTGGAACCTCAGGGATAATAACTCTTGAAGACATAATGGAAGAGATAGTTGGAGAAATTAAAGATGAGTTTGACGTTGAAGAAACAATCTATTCTAAAATAAACGAAAATACATACATGTTTGAAGGCAGAACACTGCTAAAAGATTTTTGTAAAATTACCGATACTGATTATGCAATTTTTGATAATATAAAAGGTGAAGCAGACAGTATTGCCGGGCTTATTCTTGAAGTAAAACAAGATATGCCCTTTAAAGGAGAAAAAGTAAATTATGAATGTTTTGAGTTTGAAGTTGATGCTGTTGATAAGAAAAGAATAAAAAGGGTTAAAGTAACTATCCTCAAAAATAAGAAATAAGTAAAAACCGTTTAGATGATAAAGAAGCTAGGATTACTATTGTTTGTCTTTATTTGGCTTGCAAACTCATGTGGAGAAACATATTCTCCTAAGCCTAGAGGATTTTTTAGAATTGATTTGCCTGCGAAAGAATACAGGCTGTTTGACTCTATATTTCCATACAAATTTGAATATCCTGTTTATTCTATAATAAAGCCTGATTTATCACCTTCATCAGAACCATACTGGGCCGACATAAACTTTCCTCAATTTAATGCAGCTGTACATCTTAGCTATAAAAAGGTAAAAAGCTTAAAAGACCTTCAGTTATATTTTGAAGACTCAAGAACCTTTGCAAACAAGCAGATTCCAAAGGCAACAGCTATTAGAGAAGGGCTAATTATTAACCCCGACAAAAATGTTTATGGATTGTTTTATGAGATTCAAGGAACCGGTGCTGCATCTACGTATCAATTTTATCTTACTGATAGTTTGAGGCACTTCCTAAGAGGAGCGTTATATTTTAATTTCCAGCCAAACAACGACTCACTTGCTCCTGTAATAGATTTTATAAAACAGGATGTAGAACACTTTATTGAAACTCTTGAGTGGAAATAGCTACGGTTTTTGTTGCTTTACAAAAGCAAGAGTTGCCGAGCACAAAACAGAGGATAGAATAATTGGGATTACAGCAGCATTGTACACCTGAGGAAGCCAATTCCAAAATATTAGCATAACTACTCCTAATATAAATACTGCCTTAAAGTATTTTTTACCCCAATTCTTATAAGAAAAGAATACAAACAAAGCATTAGTGGGTAAAGCCCATAAAAAGCTAAAGTTTGGGTTGAATGTTATATGATCTGTAAATAAAAACAATGGAAGCAAAGCAATTCCGGCGAAGCCAAGAATAAACAACCATATTTTTGCTACTGCCTTTCTTGTTGAACTATACGCCAATCCGAAGAAAACAAGAACAAAAAGCGACCAAAAAGCAACTAAAGGAGTAAAAAATCCTGGCTTTTTCTCTTTTAGTGTTTTCGGTGCAATTTCAATTTCTTCCAAAACAAGATTTTCACCATTTCCTTTTTTTGCATGTGCAAAAGCAACCGCCATATAGTCAGGCAAAAACATATATTCCCATGCGGTAGCTCTTCTATCAACAGGCATACCCAGGGCAACATCAACTCCAAATTTTTCCCATTTTAAGTTGTCAACATATTTTCTAACGAGCTCTCTTAAGGTAGTCTGCTCAAATTCATAAGGATACTCGTGCCAATGGATTTCGGCCTGATTATCAAAAACATCCCTAATTCTTGTGGCGCAATTATCAAAGAAAAAATCATACAGATAATATTTGTTCTCCGGCTTTTTGTTCTCTTCAAGAAATTCGAAAATCTTTTGTTTTTCTTCAATTGTCAAGTTTAGTTTTTGTTTTACAACTCCCCTACCCGACATTCGATACTCATACTCAAAATATCTAATTGGAGCAACTGACAGCATGTAATGAAGCTTGCCCCTTATAAACTTTATATAAAAATTTGGAGTGTTAAAATCAAAAGTACCATAATTATAAACCCTGTCTATTTGATTGTATGGGTCGTCTATAAAAATTGCACTATGTCCAAACACTGAATATAGTTCATTTCCAGGACTAGCAGTTAGCAAATAAACTTCTGCTTTTTCCGACAAAACATTCGTTGCAAAGGATGTTTGATAAACTGAAAAAGAAATCACAAACAAAAACAATAAAATTCTTACTAAATCTTTCATCTGAATAAACTTTATATAATTATGTCTGATATAATAATCTATTGTGCTTTAAACATTGTTGTTTAACTCAAACTCCTTTTCAATGTAGCTAATAAGCCATTCTGTAAGATCAACTTTGTCATGAATTAATCTCTCGTTATTTGGCTGAAGATTAATCTTGTATAAATTATCGGAGGCAATCTGAATAGCCCTTTCCATAGCCCTTCCCTGATCTTTAAGATTGTCAGAGAAATTACTGACTAATGAATATCTGTTTTCTTCTTCAAAAGTATAGCCACGTCCGTCTGTGTTTACATATATAGCAGGAGTGCCTAATACTGCTGCCTCAGATGCCATAGTAGCACTTTCACCGAAAAGCATATGAGCATAATATAATGCATGATGTAATCTGTCGGGTGCTAGTGGGAAAGCAAATTTAGAAAGCTCGTAAGGAATAGAGTTTTCAGCTGATATAAAAACCTTTCCGTACTCTTGAAGGCGATTTACAATATCAATTTTATTTTCAAGCGTAATTCCTTTGTTGCCAATATCATGACTGGCATGTAATGATACAAACCTTAAAATAAAAAACTTATCTTTCTCGTCGACTTCAAGTTCCTTAAGTACTCCTGGGTCAGGTGTAAACCTCTTAGGATGAAGATATAACATCTCAAGGTATGATGGAAATTTAATTTGCTTTTCACCCAAAGTTTGCATGTAACAATCAGGAGTAAGAATTTTTTGAGTAAACGGTCTGTACAATAATTGAATGAATTTGTTTTTTTCAGTATCGTCGAGAACTACCGATTTTCTTCCACAAAGAGCTGCAGCGTGTGCTGCATAAGGACTACAAAAACTCAGAAAAACATCCGGTTTAAACTTTTTCGCCAAGCGATACAGCTTTATATCTGTTTTTAGGAGATACAATCCTTTAGTAAGCAAATTTCGCCCACCCTTGCCCCTGCTATAAAAAGGAATTCTATAGTGCCTTAAAAGCGCATGATTACAATCTTTATCACGTGCAGTGATAAAAAACTCATGCCCTTTTTCCAGCATAATAGCATAGAAGTTCTTTATGTAATGAACATGCGCAGGATGGCCTAAATCAACAAATATGCGCATTAATGAGTTTTAATATATGCCACAGATAATTATTGTTCGGTTGATTCATTAGAAATTCCAAGAATTTCCTCAACTGCAATTTCAGCAATTCTTTTGCCTGCCTTGCCGTCCCACATTTCAGGAACTCTTCCGGGCTTTGCAGTCCCTTCAAGGATATCTTCAGTAATCTTTTCAGCTTTTTCTGCATCAAAACCAACCAGGTGGTTTGTACCAACATCGAGAGTTACAATTCTTTCAGTAAATTTTCTAATTGTAATGCATTGCACACCAAGATATGTGGTTTCTTCCTGAATTTCGCTAGTATCTGTCATAACAGCTTTTGATTTATGAAGCAATGACAAAAATTCAATATATGGGATAGTATCCATTACCAAAATATCCTTACTAATCTTTTTGTCGAGCATAAAACCATACAGGCTATTTTTCCCTTTTTGGCTTAACGGCCAAACTACTAAACATTTTTTTGCAATTCTGTTAAGCTTGTCAACAATTTCCCTCATCCTTTGCAGGTTGTTAAGATTATCCGGGTGTTCAAAGAAAACTACAATGTAGTCTTTATCTTTAATTTTTAGCTTTTCTACAGCTTTTGTTTCCTGGATTTCATCCCAGTAAATCTCAAGATTATCAACAAGCGGATTTCCGGTAAAGAAAATATTATTATTCTCTTCTCCTTCATCCCTAAGGTTTTTCATCCCACTATGCTCGCTCACAAAATGATAGTCGCAAAGAGTATCAATTAAAACTCTATTCATCTCTTCATGGCTTCCCCTGTCAAAATTTCTTAAACCAGCGTCTATATGAGCAAGAGTTATATTCATTTTTGAAGCTGCAATGCCACAGGCTAGAGTTGCATTTTCATGTCCCGACAGAAAAACAAGAGAAGGATTTTCTACTTTTAAAATTTTTTCAAACTCAAGCATTGAAGTTGCAGCTTGTTCAACATCAGAGCCTTCCCCATAGCTGACATACCAGTGAGTTCTAGGTAGGTCAAGATCAACAAAATTCCCCAAAGAGTTTCTTTCGTCTTTTTCCGGACCTAAGAAACAGATTATATTTTTAACATCTTTGCGATATTTCTTCAAAGCTTTGTCAATAGTAGCAAGCTTAACTAGGTTTTGTGGGGTTGATGCAATACTTACAATTTTTTGCATAGTATGATTTTTTTGTCTTACAAAGGTAAAAATAAAATATTAACGAGATTTTTCGTGTACTTTGTTTCTTTTATAAAAAAATATCCAAATAATTGACCCTGCAAGTATTCCTGCAACATTATAAATGAGGTCGTTTATATTAAAGGCACGATATAAAATCATTAACTGAAAAAGCTCTGAAGCAGCAGCCAAAAACACTCCGACCAACAAAACAAATATTCGGCCTTTATTTGTGAAGCCTCCAAACGAAAATTCGCATATAAAAACCCATGGGAGAAAAAGTATTATATGAAACAAATAGTCGAGTCTGACTTCTAACACATAGATTTCATTAATATCTGACAAAGTAGACTTTTGAAATGGGATAATTGTCAGAATAAATATCAAAGCGATGTATAAAAAAACGACGTAGCGTTTCATTGGTTTATGTTATAATTAAAACCCCAACTGCATTCCAAATGAAACAGTGGTTGATTTTCCGTGAAACAATTTTGGAGAAAACATATCAAGATATTGCTGAGCTGTTATACCATCAACATCATAGCCATGTATATTCATAAAATACACATCAGCAAAAATGCTAAAATTATTGTAGATAAGATATTTCGCCTTTACTGCAGTAGTTTCGTTAGACCATGTAATATCTTTCATAAAAGGCTTATCATCAACTCGGCCGATTCCATATAAGTATGGATATTCGTTCCCATTTTCCGCTTTTGAGTATGAAACTTCAAGAATTAAGCCTCTATATGGCTGAATATTTATAGCTAAAAACAATTCTCTTGCATTAGATCTAAGATAATGGCCAAGATTATATTTGTTGCTTTCAAAAGTTGTTGTAGGAGTTCGGTGTTGATATGTCATTGGATAAGTGTATGTATATTCCCCTGTAAGAGATACATTTTTTACAGGCCAATTACTTAGTCTTGCTCCTGCCTTGGTGCTTGTGAAATTATTCCTTTCATCGTCGCCAATTCTCGTTTTAGAAAATTCATCAATAAAAAAACTGCCATAAACATGAAGATGCTTAATCTGTCTTGAGCTAACATTAAAGAACATTGCAGAGTTGTGATTGTGCTTAAGTCCGGATGTTTGCGTATGCACGACAGACTTATAAAAAAAGAAAGGAATTAGATATCCGGCATAAACATTATCATTATCGTAAATAACAGAATTGCCAACTGAAATATTAAGTCTAGGTAGCAGGGAAAGAGTGTAGATATTTGCAGCAATATATTTGTTATAATAGACACTTTTTTCAAGAGAACCATCATATGGGAAATAGGTTCGAGAGCTATCAACAACCATGGAATTTAGCCAACCGTGGTAATAATGGAAGTCGAGCCATTTTGCGGGCTTCAAATTCAGCCTCAGCATGGGGAAAGAAGGCGATTGGCCGGAAAATATATTTGCCCCGTTATAGTTGTCGCCCCACATCAAATGATTTTTTTCAAAGTAAACTGCTCCCCAATTCCATGAAGCGGCAATTCCACCTCGCATTTCGCTAAATTCACCACCGGCACCACCACCTGTTACACCTTTATAAACACCACCTTGACTTTGAGTGAAGTATGTAGGACTAGATAGTCTGCCACCTTTTTGTTGATTATCTCTAATACTTGCATAAACTGACCAAGATTTTCCAATATAAGAATTTACTTCAGCCCCGCCCCATGTATGGCGAATTTGGCCGTTGTTATTAGAGTAAAATTGAACACCATAAATAGGTCTTAAAGAAAACCTGAACAGGGAATCTCTATAATCAAGAGTGGGTTGAAACAAACTAAATAAAAATGTGGAGTCTTTTCTATAGATGGTAACATCTGATTCCCTTTCAATATTCAATTCAATTGCAAATTCATTTAAATACTTATCAAGGATATGTATTTGACGTTGTGTTAGCTTATCTTTTTTTTGAAAAGCAGCGTTAAGTTTTGTGGCAATATACTCTCTGGAGTATGGCTTTGCCTCGCTGCTAATGTCAATGATATGTTCATTGGCAAGCTCGTCAATAAAATCGTATAATGCCTTGTTTGATATGTGCTCCGGAATAGCTTGGGAGAAGGCAATGACAGACGAAACTATTAAAAGAAATGAAAAGATTAAGGGTTTCATATGTTTTTTTCTAAAACGAATATGTTTTCAGAGATGCATCGTAGAGACGCCATGCATGACGTCTCTACAAAAGCATGGCGTCTCAATAAGAAAACGATAATATTTATTGTTATATTTCAATAATTCAAAATTGCCTTTAAACAACGATCGGCGGTTTTACCATCCCACAAGGCAGGTTTTACTGGCCTTCGAGGTGAAGCAACGGCATGCAGATATTCTTCTCTAATCTTTTCAATATCATTACCAACTAAAACGCTCACACCCCCATGTTTTGTAAGGGTTACCGGTCTTTCTGTATTCCACCTCATTGTTAGGCAGGGCGTTCCAAGCACTGTGCATTCTTCCTGCAGGCCACCGCTGTCGGTGAAAATTATTTTCGCGTCCATATTAAGCCTAAGCATTTCTATATAGCTAATTGGATCCAGCAATATCATTCCTCTTGTCCGTTTGACCTTTTTCCAGAGGTTGAATTCTCTTAGATTTTTTAATGTTCGCGGATGAATCGGCCAAATAAGGTTAATATCATTCACAACTTCATTACACAAAAAATTCACAATCTCAGTCAGGCAAGATATATCATCAACATTAGAGGGTCGGTGAAGAGTTACGATTCCATAACCGTATCTTTGCGGTGGTTCAGGCGGTATAAATCGGCCATCAATTGGAGGATTGAAGATATTGTTTTTAATTAAAATTTCATTGATTGCCAGCTTTTCTGCCTTGTGCCTGAACATCTCCAAGGTGTCAATCATTATATTTCCAACAAACTTGATTTTCTTTTCGGCAGCACCTTCTCTTCTGAGGTTTTCACCTGCAATTGTGTCCGGAGTAAGAAGCAGGTCGCAGATACTATCAGTAACAATTCTATTTATTTCTTCCGGCATTTTCATATCACCCGACCTCAGTCCAGCCTCAATATGACAGCATTTTACCCATTCTTTTTTAGCAGTAATTGAGCAAGCCAAAGTTGCATTAACATCTCCAAGCACCACAACCCAATGAGGTTTTTGCTCACGAATAACTTTTTCAAATTCTATCATTGTGTTCCCAACCTGTTCGGCGTGAGAGCCTGAGCCAATGCCAAGATTAATAGCAGGCTGAGGAATATCTAACTCCTTAAAAAACTGAGCAGACATTTTATCGTCATAGTGCTGGCCGGTATGCACTATCACGTGATCTATGTAATCTGCGCTTGTCTGACCAACAGCAGCGTTATGTTTATTAACAGCATGAACAAAGGGAGCTAGCTTTATAAAATTTGGACGCGCACCGACAACCGAAAGAATTTTCATTGTTTAATTCGTTTGTTTTGAGAGTTGTACGTGGTTTTTGGGAAAGAGTTATTTTTTAATATGTTGATGAGATGATGTGTTGATGAGATGATTCGATTCTTCTTTTTGCTTTACTGACCATTTTGTTGATTGGTTTTGCATTTTTACAATCATCGCTATAATATGTTCATATTTATCTAATAGACCTTCAAAAACATTTTCATCAATATACTTTTGAGCAGATGCGAACTCTAGCCATACTTGCGTTTCAGCTGCTTCTGATTCAGCGTCAGTAAGTTTTGACACGAAGTGCTTATCATATCTTCTTTTTCTAAAAGCTTCCGCAATATTTGCACAAACAGATCTGCTACTTCTACGAATTTGATCTGTTAAAGAGTATTTCTCATCATTAGGAAATAGCAATGTCAATTTGTAAACTTCAAGCGCTGCATTGAATGAGTGTTTATAAACTTCCAATTCTTTGTGAGATTTAATTAGCATCTGTTGTATTTATTTTCTTGTTTTGATATCCATATTTCATACTCTCGCATCATCGCATCATCTCATACACGCGTCAAAGAGGTGGTGTCTCCACAACTTTTAGTTTTTAACTATTGCCTTCTTAACCACATTCTTCACATTCTGCCAAATCAGCTCTTTCATCCATGGCAGTGGGCTGTCGGTCCAGCGTTGGGGGTGGATGGTAATCATGATTTTATCGGGTAGCAAGCCTTGTTCGGCGGCAGAGATAATGTCTTTGGTTTTTTTGAAGGGATGGGAGATAGGTATAGGGTATAGGGTATAGGGTATAGGGGTGGTTGGGGTTACTTTGTCTCTGATGCTAACCTTTTCACCGTCCCATCTTCTGCCAGTGTCGGTTAGATAAAGAACCTGAGAGAAATCAACATCAAAGTAAGGTTCGGCAATTATACCAAAATCACGATAATCATACTTTTCCCAAAGTTTGCGGTTATCCCATTTAGACAATGGGCTGCCATGCATACAAATGGTTTTTACATCTGCAATTGCTCTGAATTTATTCAGATTGCTTTTGAAATCTTCAATAGCTTTTTCAAAGGCGCCCTTGTTTACCGATAAATTTTCGTAGTGATATCCTATCTCATGCCCTAATGCCGCAATTTGTTTGATTATTTCTTCATTATAAGAACAGGGCAAACTTCTAAAATAATAAGAGCCAACAACACCAAGCTCATTTTCGAGCTTAGCTATTTTAAGTGCGTTTCTTGGGATTTTGTCGATGTCGTGGCGCAGGATGATAGCTTTTGTTTTTTTATCGCTATCTGTTAATTTGTTAAAAGTATAAAAACTATAACCCTGTTTACTTAATGCAAGAATTAAGGATTTTAGAGTGTTTTTAGTAAAATCAACCATTATATCTCAGGACTCCTAATCAATTAAAACCACCTTTATTGTCTGAATCACAGCATCTCTCCCAATAATTTTTACAAAATATAGACCATTGGACAGATTCTCTCTATCTACTATCATAACCGAGTGTTCGCTTACAGGCAATGAACGTACCAATAATCCAGTCGAATTATAAAGGGTTAATGCTTGAGCTTCTGCTGGAATATTTGAAATCATAAATGAGTCGGAAGCTGGGTTTGGATAAATCTTAAGTTCATCTTCTAAATCATTATTTGCTTTTTTGGGTCGATTTTTTTCAATATCCTCAGGACAAGGGCCAATTAAAGCACCTATATTTAAAAGCGCAGTAACAGCAGACTTGGCAACACATATAGTATTGCCATTGTGACATAATATAACTTTTTTTGCATTATCTATTTTTCTAAAATAAACATATTTTTCAGTATTTTCCCAGTTGTCATTAATTAAACGCTGATTAATTGAGTAGTTATTTAAATCATATTGATCATAAAAATAAAGGTTTCGTGTAGTTAATTAATGATCCAGCAATAGGAGTATAAATATGTCTTTCAAATAAATTGTTTTTTTCGTTATAGTGATAAATTCTGTTAAATAGCAAGCTGCCATCTGAAATCTTTTGCCCATACCATTCTTTAATCTTGTTAAATTCAGTATATGATATAAAATAATTTGCATAATCATAAAATTGATTATTTTTATTTAACAACTGAGCTGTGTAACCAATTCTTAGCCCATTTTCGTAATAATTTACAGATCTACTTTGAAGCTTCCAATCGTTATTAACCCAGTTATAAATAGTTTCATACCTGTCAGCTCCATTTGGTGCATTGGAATAAAAAACATTTTGTACATTTTGCCAATGATTGGCTTGCCATCTTTGAGATAATGTTAGCAGTAAAGTGCCACTCTGATCATAAGTGTAAGTTCTATTCGTTTGAGGCATCAATGAACGTGCTTCAATACTTTCAAAGTAATGAACCTTGCCTTGTGGGTTATAATAATACCTTTGTATTGATTTTTGTTCCCAAACAGAAGATTCGCTATTCCATGTATAATAATAAACAGAGTCAATTAATGCTGCATTTTCAACACAATTTCCTTGACTAAAGGTGTAAGAGCTGGCTTTTAATAATACTATTAAAGCAACCCAAATGCTAAAGTATAAAGTTTTCATATATTGTCATTTTTGTTTATTTTTCTTTTAACAACTCTAAAGACAAATTGTTTATAGTTATTAGCTTCTTTATGATTTGAAATTATTAAATATCTCGTCGGGCTTTACCTTGATAATAGAAAAACTGTCGGGATAATTATCAACAAACCACATCCAGAATGCAGTTACATCGATTTTGTCGTTGAGCATTTTTTGGCGACGTTGTTGCCACTCATCTTTTAGGTTTGGCATTGCCAGCAGCTCGTTTAGCTTTTGTAACATACTATCAAAATCTTCTGGAAGATATGAAAAAATGAGTCCGTATTTTTTCTCAAGCTCATTTGGAACAGATAATCTACCTGCAAAAGAATTACACTTTAAAGCAGGTACCCCCAGCTCTGCTGCTTCCTGAGTCATGGTTTGGCTGTCGCCAAGAAACATTGTGGAGTATGCCATAAATGAGTGAATTTTTTCAGGCGCAATAGAGAGCTGATGCTGCTTAAGTTCAGGTTCAATATCCCTTTCGGTGGTAATAAATATTTTGCCGTATGGTTTTAGTGCCTCAACTAAGCGTAACTTCTGATCAAGCGAAAGGCCATTTACGCCTATATCGTGATGCGCTTTGAACACGTTAAACCTCATTATAAAATATGGCTCTCCTATGGTTAAACCAACTTCCGCCAAAACTTTTGGGTCAGGGTTAAATCGGTTGGGATGAAGGTATGACAACTCGTGATAACCTGGGTAAAGCACTGTAGATGATCGCTTATCAATAATGGTGTTTGGCGATAGAATCGTATTTACAAATGGTTTCACCAGCCTTGCGACAAGTGGTTGAACATTGTCATCATCATCGTCAAACACAATAGATTTAACCCTTGAAACCGCCGAAACGTGCGCTACAGTTGCCGATGAACCGATTGCTATATCAACCTTTTCACGTTTGCAAATACGGTATAAAATATAATCATATTGAAGCTGGTTTAATATCTTTCCTAGCAAGCTGTCTTTTTTTTGGGGTAACACAATAAATTTAAAACCGTAGTGTTTTAAAAGGCTTTGCGCAACTTTTATGTCTTTAACCGTCCATATTACCCTATGACCAGTTTGCTGAAGCTCCGCGGCAAGGTTGCGGTAGTTATGAACATGGGCGGGGTGTCCAATGTCTATAAGTATATTCATTATCGTAAAAGCTTGTAAACCTTTTTAAGTACTGTGAATATGAGCCAATATCTCAATGGCTTGTTAATCTTAATGAACCTTCCTGTTTCCAATATTTCGCCGCCGTACTGTTTCTTGAAATCTCTCACACCGTAGTCCTCATCTGGCGAACCCGCTCCCATCCAGTCAAAGTATTTAAGACCAAGCCTTTTGGCAAGCAACATCAACTCCCAGTTAAATAAATCAAGAGGTCTTTTCTTTAGAAACTCCTCATCTCTTTTTGCTCCCAAATAGTAGCCGTAGAATGTGTCTTTATATATCAAACACGCGGCAAAAACCATCATTTGCCCATTTGTATCATACAACATGCAAAAAACTCTACTAACCAAAGTTAATTTCTTATTAATTGCTTTAAAACAAGACTTAGATGGAAATGGAATTTTAATTCTGCTGTAACTCTCTGATATTAAACTATAGCCATCATCTAACTCTTTATCTGAGATTTTATGCTCTGCTTTGAAAGCTAAGTTTGACTTAAGCGCTTTTCTAACCCCATTTCTACGAGATGCGGTTAATGCAGCCAAAAGTTCTTCTTCGCTAGGTTGTAGATTGTTAATTATACCAAGATGGGGTTTGTATTTAAACCCATTTCTTCTGAAAACATCTGCAAATCGATCAACATGAAAATTCCTAAGTTCAATGTAAACTGCCCTTTTGTTTTGCTTAAGTATTGCATTAAGCATTTCATCTGCAAGATGAATGTGCTTATCGTTCACTATTAGATTGCCATAGATCAAGGCACGGTTAAACAGCCGGTTAACCACAGGTGGGCCAAAGGGTTGGATATAGTATAGGCATACCCCTTGCAGATTACCATTGGTATCGACCAACGCAACAATCCCCGGTTTGCCAAGGGTTTTGTATAGTTCAAATGCATCAGGAGTGTGAAAAAATGTTCCGCGTGGGTGTTTTGCAACAAAGCTTAACCACTTTTGTCGGTCTATTTTTTTTTGGTTAGTTATTAATCTTCCTTCAGAGTGCTTCATTTATTCAGGCTGAAATAGGCCTACTCTAGTTAAAAAACTCAGTGTTTTCTTATTTTATTATACTCATAAATAAGACTATCTGCGATTGAACTTGAGTCTATCCCCAGTTCAACTATTCTATTTCTGCCCTCAGAGCGATTATTCATCGAAATTGCTTTTAGCAAAGCATTTGCAATATTTTTAGGGGAATTGTCAACTATAGCTAAACCATATGTATATCCAAAAAGCTCTTTTACATCTCCTACATCAGTTGATACAATTTGAGCATTACATGCCATACCCTCTTTGATTACATTTGGACTCCCCTCCCAAAGACTGGTAAGCAGTAAAACGTTACATGCTGAATAGTATAAGTATAGTTTTTCATTGGGTTTGTTCTTAATAAAATGTATTTCAATATCACAAGAACTTAATAAATCTATTGAAGATTTAGCTAATGGGTAATTTTTTTCAAATCTATCTGGGTCAGACGCAAAAAGAATATGTTTTTTATTATAATCCCAACCCAGTTTTTGCTGAGCAACATACCTTTCAATAGGCTTAAATTTGCCGAGATCCACACCATTGGGAATTACCGAACAACTTTTTATTTTCAATTCATCTTTTATTTTTTTACTTTTTACAATAGTTTTTGACCAAATAAACTTAGCAAAAACCCTGATTAAGTATTTAATGGCAAAGTGAGAGTATACTTCACTGCCCATAAGAGAAACAACAGTTGGTTTACAAAATGCTAATGCCACGATAAAACCTGTCAATGAATAATGTGCATGAAAAATGTCGTAACTCTTCCTGATATTAAAAAGTTGCTTTATCGATTTAATATACCCTATGAACCCACTACCACTTATTGGATAGTAACTTACGGCCACCCCCTTGGAAACTAGCGAATGACCTTGATTATGAATAATTATACTTACTTCTCCTGCTTTTTTTTCCCTAGAAATAAAAAGTATTCTCATTTACTTTCTAATAGTTTTAAAACATGCTCTATTCTTAAATCATAGCAAGCATTTTTTGCAAAATCACCCTCTTCAAAAAACCATTCATTATTAATAAACCTATATCTGCCAATCTTACCATTAACTTTCATTTGATACCGGTCACTTTGTCCAAAGTAACATTGCATTTCGTTAACTAAAAAATCTCCCTTTTCTGTTTCAAAAAGGTCTACTGCCAAAGAAGTAAATCCAATTCTGTCTGTTATTTCTTTAATGAAATCGAATAGCTTAATTGGAGGGTTTTCATATCCTTTAATAAGAGTGCCACTTGCCTTTTCACCTATAGCAATCTTTTTGTGAGCAAAAAACGAATCTCCAATTCTTACACATCGCCACTCAAAGTTGTGTGGAATATGTTGTTGAAAAATAAGGTAGCCTATTTGCTTCGTTTTTCTTTTGATTTTATAGAGACTAATTTTTTTAATAATGTCCTCAGGATTAAAAATATAATGCATTCCTCTCTTTAGTAAGTTCCCTTTATCTAAATTTGGTCCCCATCTTTTAGGTGCCCCCTTTGTCGAAAAGGATTGATTAATATATTCGATTGCCTTTTTTTTTGTTCTTAAGATTTTAACTCCACTACCAGAAGCCCCAATGTTAAACTTTGCTACAATCGGATATTTCGTTACATCGCAAAACTGCATTGCTTCTTCTTTGGAATAAAAAACAAAGGTTTGGGGGTGTTGAATATTGCTTGATTTTAAAAAGTACGATAAGAACTTCTTGTTTTCGTAAACCAAAACCTCATTTAAAGTTGGGTAAATGGTTTTGTTTAAAACTTTAGAAATTATGTATAACCTTTCATCATATAGTTGTTTAGATTGGTCGGACAAACCAGGCGGGCGGGCAATAAATACTTTAGCTTTGGATTGTATTACTTCATCGAGCCAACTATTTGATGATAAATTTACAATCGAATAGACTATTGTTTCTTTATTTTCATCTAATACTTTGACCCAAAGTGCTTGATCTTCAGAAAATTCATTGGAAAGCAGACAAATCTCGTGCTTTTTTTTCATCTGTTTAAAATTTTAGTTTTATTTAGCTAAATGTTTAATCTAGGGGTGCTTTGTAATTTTATTGTATTGCAAATAATGCATAACAATAATTGAGAATCTGTGAAACAGGCTTTCAGTTGTCATTAGATGTTGCTGAAGGAGGAACTCTTAGTGCAGCATCATAAATTGCATTTTTTGAACTGTTTTTTTTATTAATTAGTAACAATCTGAACCCCCCTAATCATATGAATATGTTGGCGGGTGTTTCTTATCACTAAATTATATCCAATAGATTAAAATTATTCCCATGCCCGTCATCAAGTGTTATAACTATCGCCCAGGGTGGCAGATCTTTCGTGAATACACAAAATCCTTAAGTTCAATAATGTTAAACCACTTTTTAAGAATTCGAATGTGTTTAATGAATAAGTCTGGCGATATGTTATGATAGTAGATAATTGTTATTTTACTTCGAAGATAAAAGGTTCTAATTAACCAAGGAATACCTGAGTAAAAAACAAATATTGCAAAAAGTTTCTTCAGCATCAAAATACAATGGAAATACTAAATGTCAATTACTTATAATTTCTTTGAATACATATGTAATACAAATGCGAATGCAATAAATCTATCCTGTTCCGCTTCGTCACCACAATTACTTATATAGCTATCAACTGGTATTAACTCATTTAACTTCGGATTATTTAAAACAGCCTGTAGAAACTTGTGCTTTTTAATCATCTTTTTGAAGTTGGCAGAAAGTTTTTGGTTCCTCTTTTTAATATGCATTCTAAAAATGTGACGAATATCTATGCCAAGCCTATAGGTTATTGTTGTGTTGAGAAAAGGGGGGGCAAACTCCCTGTTTTTTATCTCATAGGGAACTGCAGCTACGTCGCCACAGTTTTCGTTTATCAAACGTTTTTCAAATCTGGCATCATCTAAAAAGTGAATTAGGTTGTATGCCGTTTTTGAAACATTGTAATCGGTAAAAGGACTTGCATAGTAAGACAGTTGATTTTCGATAGAAGTCCTAATTCCTGGGCCCGATTGCACCCACGCCTCATTGTAATACCTATGGACATCATTAATATTGATAAACTTTCGATTTGTGTCAACTATATGCTTGAGCTTTGATTTAATGTAGCTTACAAGTTGCAATAAATCATGATTATTGCCAATTCGTTGTTGTCCCGACTTCCCAATGATATTGTTTAAAATCCATTTGTTATAGGAAAACCTAAACCTGTCGAGGTTAAAATCGTTTCTAAGCATTTCCCCTGCATGACCCGATAGGCCTAACCCCGATACACCTAGCACCTTTTTGCGGTAATGGGCTGTTCTGTACTCGCGGCTCCAACCATGGTTGGTTCTTATCTGTCCGTCGTAAAATAGGAAAGCCATTCTGAAGTTATGCTCAAGCTGCTCGGTGGTCATATCCTTGGTTGGAACAACCGGAATCTCAACACAATCCTTATTTACAGCCTGAGCTAACCTTCTTGCTGTTCTGAGATCGTCGTCGGGTGGGTTTTTATGGTTTGAGCCAACATTTACCTTATTAAAGTTGAAGTGATTTAAACACAACGCAAGAAGCAATCTGCTATCGTAGCCACTCGAAAGACCAACCTCGCATCCATGCTGGTTTGCAAACGACGAAAATGTGTTAAACCATTTAGCCAAAGCTTGCTGCTGCAAGCTATAAGCTTCTTTTTTATTGGGCTTCGATAAAATAACAGATTTTTTTGATAGTGGCAAGTATTGTATTTCTTGTGGTAGATTGACTTCGTTACCCCATCTAATTCGCTTAATTTCATTAAAATATGTGTCGAAACCAAAGGAGCAACCTGTAATCAAATTCTCAATTACCGAAAGCCTATTTAGACTTAATGTTTCCAGTTGCTCGGCAATAGCCAGAAAGGATGATGAAACAATTTTTTTGTTGTGGTTTACATAAACAGGGTAAAGATTCTCATCGTCATTTGTTAAATATAATGCTCCATTAACATACAATACTAAAGAGAAAGTGCCCTGAACAGAATTTGAATCAACCCTTTTTTCACAAAAATCGTAATAAAAACTTTGTAACCCCTCAAGCACTTGCTGTCCCTTGTATAAAAATGTGCCAACACAAATCACCATATCATTGCCAGCTGCAAAATGATTTATTTGAGGATAAACAATCTTTGGGTATAACAACAGATTAAACAACCCAAGGCTAAACTGCAAGGGCTTGCAAAAGCCCTTTTGCTCGAAAAGCAATTGTGCCTTTTCCACATCAGTGTTTGTTGGGTAAAGAATAAATGCTCCCATTACAAAACTCCCTTACTTTTAAAAAACTCCCTTACACCCGGTATTGTCAAAAGCGGCTTATGTACCTGAAGTAGGTTTACATCGCTGTTTGTGTTGGCCTCGAGAATAAACACATCATCGTTCGATAAAACAACGTCCCATCCAACATATGGTATCATGGAGGTTTTGCGTGCTGTTTGTAGAATTATTTCCTTTACTTTTAACCAGTTTGGAATTACTACGCCTTCAATTTGCTTGCCTGTATCAGGATGAACTGATTGCCACTCTAGTTTATCTTTACGGAGATAGGCAACAGCCTTCCCCATTTTCCCAGTATCAACATCAATGCCGGCACTTAATCCGCCACTACTCCAATTGTCAACATTTCCGCTTTTGAAAGTCCCAAACCGGTGAACAGCAATCGGGATAAATGGTTCTTGGGTTTTAGGATTAATCATTGTTACCACCCTTAATGTATTTAGTGCCTGAGGATAAAAACTGTTTGAAAATCCTAACTGATTAAAATGATTGTAAAGAATATAGCCCTTAGGGTCTTTAAGTTTTGACCTCAAACTCTCATCAGAATATGATTCGTCATTTATATAATTTCCACTAGGTGTTGATTTGAGAAACAGTATTCCAAAACCACCTCCTCCACCAAGTGGCTTTATTACCAAGCTACATCCCTTGCTTAAAAGCTCATTAATAGCAGTCGTAAGGGGTTTAACTTCATCTTTTGCAAATAATAAACCAGAGTTAATAAGCCCAAGACTTTTAATGGTATTTGAAAAGTAAAGATCGAAAATAAACTTGTTATCAATCAGATATCCAAAGTTTGTGTTAATAAATGGCGTTTTAACAAATCGCCGGTAATCTGATAAGTAGTCTTTATGGTTGTTTTCTTTAAAGTTATAAATAACATATGATTCTGACAGGAACCCTCTGCTGTAGCAAAAAACTTTTTGCCAAAAGGATGTTGAAACACTCGATTTTCGCTCTTTCCTAATCAGTCTCAAAGTGTTTTTTAACCTAACAAACCTATCCTTTAAACTGATCATTACTTTATTTTTTTGTAATCTCTTATGATAAATCCTAATTTGCCAAGCCACTTAAAATCAAAAAATTGCTTTAACGGGTTACGATAGTAACCAAAAAGGAACTCATACACCCTATCGATTGCTGATTCCTTAAACGAAATAGCAGCATTAGCAATTTTACTCTTGTTTTTTAAACGGTTTAACCAGGCCAGCCTTAATAGCTTTCTCCTTATGTTTAACCTTGGAATAATTATTATGTTTCCCTTAAGCTCTTTGGTAGGAAAAAACAGAAAGTCGTTATCGTAGATGCTACTCTTAGCAGCAATAATCCCAAGCTTGGTTTTGCGTTTTATTGCGGTAAGCTTTCCGTTTTTATAAAAATCGCCAAAGCAAATGCCACCAAGGCTGTAGAAAATATGATTCCCTTTGTATCTCTCGTATGGTTGTATGGTGTGAGGGTGATGCCCCATTATAATATGAGCGCCTGCATCAATTACTTGATGCGCTAGTTTTTGTTGCTGCTTTGAGTAAAAATTAGAGTAATCTGTTCCCCAGTGAATGCTGCAGATAACAATGTCTACCAATGATTTAATTAAAGAAATGTCGTTTTTCACCTTGTTAGCATCAAAATAGTTAAGCTTAAATTCATCAAAATCTTGATTTTGAGGGTTTGTTCCAATATCCACATAAGCTAAAAATGCAATTTTAGCTCCACAGCTCTCTAATATAACAGGAGCCAATTGTTCATCGAGCCACCCGGCACCAGTGTGCTTTACTCCAATGCTATCTAAAACTCCAATGGTTTCCTTCACGCCGCTAAGTTTGCAGTCGAATATGTGATTATTGGCCAAAGAAACGCAACTTATGTTTAGCATTTTAAGTACTTGCTTAATTGCCACTGGGCTTGTAAAATGGTGGTGGTTTTTTTTTTCATTCCTTTCGCTAGTTTCAACGGGCATCTCAAGATTTGCAAATACAATAGGGAAGTCTGCAAGAAGATTTTCAATATCTCTGAAACGAGTAGGATTTTTATCAATCTCTTGGCTGAAAAGACCATTAAGCGCAATATCTCCTATAACTGCGAAAGAATTAGATTGACGAGTTATGTTCTCCCCCATTTGTTTCTTGTTGTTGTTTTTCTTTTATATATAATGCTCTGGCTGTACCTATAAGACCGCCGGCAAAAAGCATAAATAAACTTCTAAAGTTTAAATCACCTATACTACCTGCTATTGAAATTAACATTGCCCCGACAATCAGTGCAAACAATGTCGATTTTCCCTCTTTAAAAAAAGGCGTATTCATTTTAAATCTTAGATATTTATTTGCAATCACGATATAAATTAACATAAACCAGCCAAGTCCGATTATACCTGTGCCATAAAGTAATGCCATATAATCAGTGTGCAGCATTCTGTGGCCACGATATAAGTATGTATTATAAATTACATCTGTCCCAATCAGCTTATGTTTTAGGGAGCCTTCTGTAAATTTATTTAGTACAAGATCTACTTCTCCTATTCTACTTTCTCTATCAGTAAACTCAGGATCTTGATATGCAAAGCTTTTTTCCCTGACCGAAATCACTTCATTTAATACATTGATATATAAAGGCGCAGTAATTATTAGTATAAATGTAATAACCATTAAACCCATTACAACTTTGCCTTTGTATGGGGTAAATAATAAATATACTATCCCACCTATAAAAAGTGCCAACAGGGCCGCACGCTTCAAAGAAATAAAGACAACTACTAATGCTAATACTGACAGGACAATTACAATAATTTTTTCTCTTCCAGTGCTTAGTACTTTAATATAAAATGGAACCATAAGAAGAATTATCACAATAGCCTTAGAAATATTTACTCCACCTGAGCCAAAGAAAAAAGAACTTTCCTCACCTCCGTAACCTCTTAATCCAATTTGAAAATAGTTGCCAATAAAAAAATTAATAACAAACAAAAAACAAGCTATCAACATTGCATTAAGTAGTTTTTTTAATTTTTCAGGAGTATTTATATAATAATAAGCAATAGGGAACAGTAAAAAGGATAAAACAATTTTTGGGGACTGCACTAAATTTAGATTAAGGTTTTGAGCAAATGGAATTAAAAGCATCCAATAAATTGCAAATCCAATAATAAAACTATTTGTTTTGTTTGGGACAAAAGCTCGTGGATACGAAAGAATTATAAAAAGTGTTAAGAAAATAATTCTGAAAAATCCAGGATTTGCTGTTGCCGGAGGAAAATAATTTGTAGTAATGCTTGCTAATCCATTAACAATAGGGATTAAGATGGTTATCCAATATAACCAATAATTATAAGTGTATCTCCTTTCCGATTTTAATAAATCAACCAAAGCACTCAGTATAAAATTCTTCTAAAAAAGTTTTATTATCAATTAAAAGCTTGTTATAATCAGGAATTTTTTGATTACCAATATGTCCTCTGTATTGAATATGAAACCCACTGAACTTCTTAATTCTAACAAAATATATATAATTAACAAAATGATAGAGAGACTCTTTTTCAGGTATTGGGATGTTTTCCATCCCAGAATATTTCTTAACCATTTCAAAATAACTGTCTTTAGAATCCGGTGACGTAACAAAAGATTCATTTTTATAATATGGGTCTCCGGCAATAATACACATCTTGCCATTATATGCAGCCTCTATTCCGATTGTGCTTGAATATATTAGCCCAAACATCATCCCTTCAATAAGCTTATAGGAATTTATTTTTTCGTGAGAATCAATCAGAAATACATTTGATGATTTTATTCTCTCTTTAATTTTATTGCCAATAAAATCACTGCTTGGAGTAATGAGTTTGAGTTCAGCCGGGTGGACTCTTATAATAAGCTTTGTTTCTTTTATGTTTTCCTGCCAAAAATCAATAACCTCAAAAATCCAATGCTCCATTGAATTAAATATTGTGTTTCTATCAAGCACTGCTGTGTCAAAATTCAGGTTAGTAAATAGACAGACATACTTATTGATGCCTGCAAGCTTTGAATCATCGTGTTCTTTATTTAAAACTGCATACATGTCTTTCCCCTGCTTAAGCCCATCAAAAAATTTGTCAACATTTATGACATCTTGACTCCTAAGTGGGTTTTTTATATAGTATGCTTTCATTTCCTCTTTCCAATTCAGCTTCATTACCTCATCTCCAACTTTGTAAATAAAGCTGTTGTTGCCTAAATATGTTTCATAAGAAACCACCTCAGTTCCATGCGAATTGGCCATGTCAAATAAATAAGAATTAAAGGCCAATGTGCCATTGTGTAATATTATTTTCTCTATTTCAGGGGTCCTTAACAAAAAATTATTTATCACATAATAAAATTTTAACCCTGCCTTAAGTAATTTTTTGTATATCCAAATTTCCTCTTCTGATTCATCAAATATTGATTTATAAAAGAATTTCAAAATACTCTTCTTGGTTAGAATTCCAATTTCAAAGCCATTACTTAGCTTAAAGTTGGTACAATCAGTAATCGTTTTTAAAGAATCTATTTTTTCGTATTCATCGATTATCTTTAATTCGTTTTCACTTGAAATGTATTCATTCATAAATCTTATGTCTGCATTTGTTAGTTTTTTAAGCTTATCATATCCCCCATAGCACTCATAACAAAATAATGGAATATCTTTCCTGTTTTTACCGATTCTTTCCCTTCCGCAAATATTGAAAGAGCTGTTGCAAACAAGTAAAACAGGGTGTAATCCTTTTGTTTCAAGGTGTTTAGCTAATAAAAGGACAACCAAATTAAAATTACTATTATTTCCAAACATTATAGGAAACAAAACCACATTCTTATTCCCTTTATCAGGTTGAAAGGCATTTTTGAAAGCTTTCCCGAAGCGCTTGTAATTGGAATATATATAAATGTTTTTTTTTATTCCTGATTTACTCAATATCCAATTAAACATTTTTGGAAATGCACTTGTAATTCCGATTCTTTCGCAAATAATAACAAACATTAGAAAAATACTTTTTAGCCTTGCAACTCTTTTTAAAAAGGCAATATTTTTCATTTTTAATTTAGAACTATCAGTCATTATTTCATTTTTTTACGTATTTATAAAATGTTTTCAAATAGCCTATAGAGTGAAGGTATAATAAAAATGCAATCCCAAACACAGCTATAACAGGTAGGTAAATCAAAACAATCTCTAAGGTACTTTTGTTAATAAAGAAATTCAAGAGCCACTGATTTATAAACAAAATACTAATTGATGAAAAGATTAAAATAGAATATATAGCTATAAACCGTTTAATATTAAACATCCCTTTATATATTTTTTGAAGATAAATAAAAACGGCAATGGAAAAAAAGAACTTTCCAGTAATAAGTGCAATAGGTATAGAATGAGGAATAACTTTTATTAAGGTAATCATTAGACAAACTTCTACGGCAAACTTTGCAACTACAAAATAAAAAAGTTGCTTATACTTTGATACTATATACATTGTTCTGGAAAGAAAATTCATCATTAGTCCGGGTAAAAATCCAATAGTTAGTATTTGGTAAATAATTAGGGTGTTTTTTACTGCGTCATTATCAAACTGCCCCCTTCGAAACAGCACAATTAATATTAATGGAGCAAACACAATAGACAAAATCTGAAATGCAAAACTCAACTTATTCAGTATTCCTTCCATTCTATTGGAATAATTCACAAAACTGTCTATGCCTTTTTCTTTTTGTTTTACTTGTTCAACGTATGTTGTCGTAAGGATAGATGTAAGCATAATCATCTTAGGCATCTCTGTCAACGACTTCGAATAGTTTAATGTACTTAGGTATCCTGGTTGAAGATAGCGTAAACTAAGTGTTCTTTCCCAAAAAGTAGATAGATGGTTCACAAGAGTTTGCATGCTTAGAGAAAAAACCTTTCTCAAAAGATTGACAATCTCTAACCTCTCCTCTATCCAATGTTTAGCTCGAAAAAGATATTTTAATGAAAGTCCATGAATGTTGAAAAACAAAATTGCATTCACTGATGAAGTAACCAACGCTCCAATAGCAAATGCAATTATGCCATATCTTTTTACTAAAAAGATTATAACAACAATGCCAATAACTTCTGATAAAAGGCTAGTGAAAACATAATACTTATAAAGATTTTTATAATACAATAGATTTTTAAATGTAGCAACCAAGGCGGTAGGTAATTTATTTATAATAACAATAACTGATAAGGTCCAAAATAGTGAAGAAGTATCAGCGCGGATGCTAAACACATTCAACCAGACTGGAACAGTTAATAAGTATAATGAACCTAAAAGCAGCGTAATAATCGATATACAAAAAGAAAAGATAACAACTAACCTAATATTTTCTTCTGCCTTGCTTTTCATAGCCGTGATTAACACTTCCCCTGCGCCTCCACCAACCATACTGCTAAGCATTGCAGGAATAATCTGTGCTGCCAAAAAGATGTCGATATCCGCTGAAACGCCTAAAAAGAAAGCTAATAATATTTGTTTCCCAAGATTGCCTAATTTTATTACAATTTGGCCTAGAAAAAGGAAAACAGAATTTTTAGCCTGCGAAATATTCATTCAAATTACTATTTATAATCAGCCATTTTTTGATATATATCCATTTGTGCAAGCTGTTGTTCTATTGATATGAAAATTTGGTGTTTGTTTTCTAAAAAAGCTTCCACTTGCTTGAAAAGTCCCGGCTTAAATGATTTATCTATTACATCGTCAATATATACATCTTCTAGTTGAATGCTTCCTTTCTTCTGAATCATTAACTTTTCCATAGGTTTAAAATACAATCGATGGTTTTTTGTTAAAACTTCTACCACCCATCTTCCTGGGGCTTCCCAATTAGCCTGATAGCAAAAAAGCGCTCCTGTTTCCGACACTCCTGCACCTGCAAAAACCGATGATGACGGATGCCATTCAAACCCTCCTGCAGTAAAACATTTTACTTCTTTGGGGAATCCTCCTAAGTAAAACGCCAAATCAACAACATGAGTTGAATTGTTTAAAAAAAGACTTTCTTTTACGCCTGGATGCTTCTTTAAGGTTGCAATAATATGGCTCCACTCTGTAAATTCAAAATTGAAAGATGTAACACCCCCATCCTCTTCAATAATCTCTTTTGCTTTGATAACGGAAGCATAGAATCTGCGGTTGTATGCTAGTAATACTGTTGCATTCTTCTGTTCAGCAAGTTTGGCAACTTGTTCTATCTCGTTTTTATTTAATCCACCGGGCTTTTCACAAAGAATTTGTGTTACACCAGCCTCTATTAGTTCTATCGTTGTTTGAGCTAGCGCTTCAACCCCGGTTGCAACAATTGCATGGGTTGGCAATTCTTCTGCCTGCAAAATGAAAGCTGAAAGTCCGCCTGTTATAACCTCAACACCTGTGTTCTGTTTAAATATTTTGGCTTTTTCTTTTCCTCTTCCAATAACCCAGAAATCTACATCGAGCGATTTTAAAACCTTGGCATACTCAACAGCCATTGAGCCTGCACCTATTAACCATATTCTTTTCTTCATTTATATTATGTTATTGGTATTGTTTCCATTAACTTACATGTTATACTTTCGTATTTACTCTTAAGCATATTCAAAAATGGTTTGTGGGCATTGTAAGATTCTTCAATTGTAGGTAAATTGCTCTTGTTATTAAGAATTATATCCTCAGCTTGAAAGCCTGTTAAGCTGCTTTGATAAATAATTCCAACTTCAAATTCTTTGACTAGGCTATTATTGTCTTTATCAAAAACACTTATAATATTCTTCGATTCTTCAATTCTATAGCTCTTACTTGCCTGAATAATTTCAATTGATGTTGGTCTCATTTCTTGGTTAGAATCCAAATGGTTGCATTCAATTTTAAAAGCGCTTCCATTTTTGCTCATCCCAATAAAATATCCATAGAATTCAACGAATCCTTTGCGTTTGCTATCATAAATCTTATTCTCAATACTATCTTCTGTTATAACATATTCGCTGTCGCCAGATAGGAAAAAAAACAGATCGATGTAGTGAACCGAGTTGCAAGCCAAGCCCCATTCTGTGCCAATTAGTTTAAAGTCAAGAGGCCCTTTATTTTTTAACTCTTGAGCTAATTTTTTATATCCAACAAAATACCTGCGGGCACAGTTTACCCAACTCTTAACACCTTTGTCATTTAACAGTTCAAACACCCTCTTAAATTGTTCAACACTCTGAAATGCAACTTTTTCGAATATAATATTTGAAACATTATGACAATAAAGCAATTGCTTAGTTATTAGTTCTCTAATATCAGCATTTGTGGCAAGTATTGCCAAGTCGTAATTTTTAGCAGGTAGCTCTTTGAGTGCTGTTTTCATTTCGCCAATTGTGACATTAACTGGCGATACTTCGAAGAATCGCTGCTTGGCCACCTCTAGGCTCTCGGGACTAATATCAACAATATCAATATCTAATGCCAAAGTGCTTTTAGCCAAGCCCTGCAAGTGCCTGCTACCAAGCTGACCTGCTCCAATTAGTAAAACTCTATATCTCTTCATTTAAGTTTGATTATATGCATGTCCAACCGCCATCAACCATAATATTCTGACCAGTAATGTACTTGGCGCCATCTGAAACAAGAAAACAGGCCACAGGGGCAATATCTTCGGGTGTTCCCATTCGTTTCAAAGGAACTTTTTGTTCATCTCTATTTACAAAGACAGGGTTTTGGTATTTGAAAATTCCTCTTGCTGAGAGGCTGTTTGATCAGTTTTAACTTGTTTGGTTTATTTTGCGTTCAAACTCCTTCTTCATGAATTCAGCTATTTTCCAGTCAAATTGGGTGTCAATATCAATCGAACTCAATTCATCCATAATATATTTTCGAACCTTTCTAATTTTACTTAAAGATTTTTTCTTTAAGGTTAAAACATCAATTATATAAATTGCTCCGTTAACTTCATAAACTTTGGGGCAGTCTTGTCGCCTGGTAAAAGTTGACTTTTTTGATATTTCTAAAAATCCTTTCTTGTTTTCTTCTCTTAGCGTGTAATATGGGTTTGCTTTTGTTTCTTTAACTGATACTAACATTTCGCAATTGCTATCGAATAGTTTCAATGCTTCTTTAATATGAACACCTCTTCTATATGGGGATGTAGGCTGTAGTAAAATAATAGTATCGGGTACGAATATGTTTTTTTCGTAATAATCAATTGCATGTAAAAGCACCTCATAACTAGAGGCGGTATCAGTTGCTAATTCTTTAGGTCTAAAAAAAGGCACCTTCATTTCTAGATTCTCTACCAATTTGACTATTTCTATATCATCTGTTGAAACGCATATCTCTTTATCACTAAATACTTCTCTAGCAGCTTCAATTGTGTATTGAATTAAAGGCTTGTTGGCTAAACACTTAATGTTTTTTCTTGGAACACCCTTTGATCCCGCGCGTGCAGGTATGATAACTAATGGAATCATTTGAAATTGATTAATTGAATATCTCTTTTTGCCTTCTCATAGTCTTCAAGCTTACCTATGTCGAGCCAATACCCATCAAGGGGATAGGATATCACACTTTTCCCAAGCTGAATTAGCTTCTCCATCAAGTCTGTAGCATTAAAATTCATCTCTATGGGGATATGTTTCAAAAGCTCCTTCTGCATGATGTAAATACCGCCGTTAGAATAATAAGTATATGTAGGTTTTTCTTTTAAGCTTAAAACATGTCCGTTTCCTGTTTCAAGCACTGCATATGGAATATTAACATGATAGGGTATGGTCACAACTGAAAAGTCGGCATCCTTCTCAACAAAGTCAAGAAAAAAGTGTTCATAGTCGATGTTTGTAAGCAGGTCGCTGTTGTGTACTATTAAATAGTCGTGCTTAAAATCTTTTATTTTAGATACAGATCCTATGGTTCCGCTGGCCTCTTTCTCATAAACATATTTAATCGCAATATTACGTTGAGAGCCATCTCCCAAATGTTGTTCAATTTTTTCTCCTAGATATTTTAGAGTAATCCAGAAATCGTCAATTCCATATAATGCCAGTCTATCCATAACATGGTCGATAATAGCTTTTCCGCCTACTTGTAGCAGAGGTTTTGGCGTGTTATCCGTAAGTGGTTTAAGCCTTTCTCCTCTCCCTCCGGCCATTATAACTACGTCGATAGGCAAATAAGACTTTAGCTCTCTAAAGTTTACAATATTTACAACTCTGTCTTTACTGTCAAGAATAGGAATTATCCTGAAATTATTCTCTCTGTATTCTATAACTTTGTTGATATTATGCTCACCTTTTCTAATAAATCTTGGGTTTTTCTGAATGATTTCCTCAACTTTATTGTCTATTCCATACCCTTTAAGGAGACCTCTTCTTACATCACCGTCGGTGAGAGAGCCAATAAGCTGATTGCTGTCATTTACTATGAAAATAATGGCATCTGAGGCAAGCTTATTTAATCTTTCTAAAGCTAGTCTTATTGTAGACCCTGTTAGCAATAAATGGTTATGATATGTTTTCAATTTTTTCTTTTATTTTTTCTTATAAATAGAGGGTCTTCTGTTTTGAAAAAACACTCTTCAAAACTAATTTCTTTTATTAACTTATAGGCAAGTTTTGCGCTATTTCCTTTTCCATAAATATTTTTTATACCCTTAATTTCATTCAAAAACTTGTTTGAAGTTGCTTTAAGAATTGCTTCTTGAATATCGCCAATATCTTGCTTGCAAAAAATCACATTTGGGTTAGCTCTTCTGCCTTTCTGTCTTTCGCCAACATTAATAGCGGGTATTGGAATTGAAGCCGACTCCATTATCCCTGAAGACGAATTACCAATTTGAAAAGTTGCGCTTTTATATAAAGACATAAAAACATCTTTCTCTAAAGTTTTAAAAAAATAGAAATTATCCTTCATTGCATATTCTTTTGCAATTTCAATAATTTCCCAATTCCCAGGGTCAGAGTTTGGATAGCTAATGAATGCTGGTATATTATTATTTTCTAAAACATCCAAAATATTTTTAAACCCAAATTTATCATTATCTTTTGACCTTTTCATTGGGTGATATATTACTAATGCATATTTATGCGGCATCTTTTGGAGTTTAAAAACGTCCGACAAATCGGAGGGCGCAAAACCGCTGTGACCATAAAATCTATCTAAGGAAATGCTTCCAATATTAAAAATACGCTCCGGACTCTCTCCGATGCATATTAGTCTTTTTTTGTGCTCTTCATTAGATACAAAGTGATAAGTAGATAATTTCGATATAGAATGCCTTATATGATCATCAACGTGCCCTGTTTGTGTGTGATCTCCACCATAAAAATGGATTGTAGGAATGTATAAATATGTTCCTAACAAAGCCCCCACCATAACATCTTCTCTGTCTCCGGCAAATAAAATAACATCGGGTTTAAAATCACTTACCACATCAATCGCTGATATAAGCATAATAGCAGCAGATTTAAGTCTTGACTTTTCCGAATCAGAATCTAATAATGTTTCTAGTTTAGCTAATATTTTAAAACTGTCACTTTCAATTAGTTTTATTGTATTCCCAAATGTTTTGGAGAGATGTGCTCCAGTCACCAATAACCTAAAATCAATTGCAGGGTCATCATTTAAAAGTCTATAAAGTGGACTTAATAAATCATAGTCAGACCTAATTGAAGTTAATCCTAAAATTTTTTTCATTTTAAAAAATATCTGAATCAATAAAACGATAGTGCCAATTTTTTATGTTTTCTATTTCACTGTTATTTGAAAAATTAATAACACCAAAATAGCAACTAAATTCTGATTCCCTAAATCCAATCTTCTCAAGCTCTAAATGTTCTTCACTATAAAGGTTTGACCATATGTTTAGATTACATTTTTCTGCTTCTTCTAAGAACCGAATAGCCTCTACAAGCATAAACTCTTTTATCTTGAAATTTTCTGCATCAACAAAGAACTCCATTATATCTATGTTGTTGTAATTGTTTTTTTTAAAAACCATGTACGCAGAAACACTATTTCTATATTTAACTTCTACTGTGAAATAACGGTTTGTCGGATTAATTAGTAATCTCCATTTTAAGAAATTCTCGGTCCTTGCAAGCTGTATCGGTTTATGGGTTACAACAAAATTTTTCATTCTTAAAATAGACTTTTCACATAATGGTTTAATTTGAAATTTAACATCAGAACTCTCCTGTATTGCAGTTTTTTTATCATCTTGAGCTACCTTCTTAGTCATAAAGCTTAGAACGGCCAAGTCTGTCCAACCAAGATGTTTTTTATAAGTATAATGTGAATTGTGGTTGGCAAATCCAAAACATAGTTTATATCCTTCTTTTTTAAGTTGTTTGTGCAAAAGGTTATTTATTTCTTTATAATATCCCCTTCCTTGATAACTGGGATGTGTAAACCCCATGTTCATTAAGCCAGCTTTGTGTTTTTGTCCTTTGATAAATATCTCAACAGGGGAAACAGCATAATATGCTGCAATGAAATCTTCTATTTGAGCATAGACCGCTATAACTCTTCTTTCAATTGGATTATTGTTAAACCTCCAATCCCAATAACCATCAGGGAATGTCCTTTTAAAAGCAGACTCCCATGCTGCTTTTATTTTATTCGTCATAATTGGTTTTTCCCAAAAAAAATGATAAGTCGGGATTGATATCATCTTTCTTCAAAAATTAGTTGAAATGCTTCAGCATATTTAACTCCAATTCTGCTTCCTCTGTATCTTGCCAATGATTCAATAGTCGATAAAGAACGAGGCAGGAAATCATCCATTATTTCTGATTTATATGTTTTTGCGATTTCCAATTTTCTATCAAAAAAATCTGTTATATCGACAAATGTATTAGGTATAAATACATTTTCAATCAAAGCAGGTGAAAACTCCGTTTCTGAAAGGCATTCATACATTAATATTTTTTTAACAAAGGGGAATCGAAAATTTTTTGTGCAACTATAAACGGCTTGAAAGACGATCTTGTGATCAGTATGAACATCGCTTCTATTTACAACAAATATTTCATTGGGCATTATTTCATTAATAACAGATGATATTTTTTTTATGAGATCTCCCAAGGGTATTGTATCAAGTTGTGTTGTTGGATAGTCAAGTTTATAGACTTTGTTAAACACAAGCATTTGAGAAATTATATCTATCTCTTTTTGTCGTGATAAAACGAAATCTTTATCCCACCCTAACTGTTCAGAAACATTTGTAATTATCAACCAATATAATTCCGAGCCTTGTTCTTTTAGTTTAAGGATTGTACCTCCGCAACCAATTACTTCATCATCAGGATGAGCCGAAACAATTAACGTTTTAGTTTTGTTCATAATAACTACTTTAAAGTTCAACTCCTTGATCTATGTCAAAATCTTTGGGAGCTTTTTTGCCAATTAAAAAATCAAAATATATAGCTGACAACCCATCATTACTTCTTTTTAAACATATATTGCTATTATTAAAAAAGTCTCCCTTTAAGATTTTTTTTGCCGCCACAACTTTTTTTCTAGCTAATTCAATGTTTTTCATTTCTGTTATTGTGGGCTCTTTTATCCCACTGCCGCCTATTGCCTTTTCAATATTTCTAATTGCTTTAATCATAGCAACAAGCTCATTGGGCTCAATAGATGCTATATGGTCTGGCCCATCCATCTTTCTGTCAAGAGTAAAATGTTTTTCTATCACGCATGCACCTAGTGCAGCAGCAGCAATGGGAATCTCAATGCCTAATGTATGGTCGGAATATCCGACTTTTACTTTAAATGCTTGTTGAATTGTAAGCATTGCCTTCAAATTAACATCTTCATATTGTGTAGGATATTCTGAATTGCAATGCAGAACAGTAATTTGGTCGCGCTTAAGACCCTCATTGATAATCACATTTATTGCATTATCAATTTCTGCTAGAGTTGACATCCCAGTACTTAAGTATATAGGTTTCCCTTTCTTTGATACGTGCCTTAAATATTTGTAATTTGTGATTTCACCAGAGGGTATTTTAAACAATTGCATGCCCATTTGATCCAAAAAATCAATACTTGATTCGTCAAACCCACTCGATAAAAACTTTATTTTTCTGGTTTTGCAATAATTATTAAGCTCAAAATGCATAAAATCTGTTAATTCCAGATTTTTAACCATGTTGAATTGTGAATTATCCTTGATGTTAATATTCTTTTTTTGATAAGTGGCCTTTTCTGTGTTTTTAGTTACCAGTTTTTCAGCCTTAAAAGTCTGAAATTTCACATAATCTGCACCTGCTTCAGCAGCTTTGTCAATAAGTTTTTTTGCAATTTCAAGTGAACCATTATGGTTGACTCCTGCCTCAGCAATTATGATTACTTTTTGCATTACTTTATAAATAAACTATTTGCTTTTATAAAAGTATTAGTGGGTACCTTTGTTGAATTAACAACCACAGAACCACTGCCAATAAATGAATTCGCTCCTACAAAAACATCTCCATTGATGATTGCTCCGGTTGCAATATGACAATTACTTTCTATGCAACAATCATGTTCTATTAATGCTTTTGAATTGATTATAACGTTTTCACCTACAATCGAATCTGGACCAATTTGTGCATAGTGCATAATAATTGAGCCTTTCCCTGTTTTTGCATATTTAGAAATATATGATAAGGGCGAAATAATTGTGGGAAAATTTGCCCCAAGAGAGCATAATTCATTATATAAAAAGACTCTTCTTATATTGTTTTTTATAAATCCTAAACTTATATGAAAATTACTGTATTCCTTGACTAGTTCCGGCAAATCATTGTCGGTTGCAATTACTGTATACCCAAGAATATTTTGTCCCATTTTTTCTTGTTTATCAACAATTCCAGCAACTTTGTAACGATTTTGTAATTCTATTACATCAATTACAGACTTGCAATGCCCGCCACCACCAACTAGAATAATCTTTTCCATAATCAAAAATAGCGATTAATATTTATTTATTAGAACTAAATTCAAGTAATTAATGCAACTTTTTACGAGGATATAAAGTAAATAATATTTTTCAAGACAAAGGAGAAAGAAATTATCTTTCCCCTTGTCCTGATGGATAAAGTTTAAATTGGCTTTCCTCGTCAAAAAAAAGTTGCAAAATGAAACATTTAACCAGAGAACAAAGGTACACAATTTCTGAAATGAGA
>JAGXRQ010000099.1 GCA_018335675.1 Bacteroidota bacterium
AGTTCTGGCAATGGTTTTTCGACCTTTGCCTTTCTCATGCATTTGCAGTAATTGTTTAATCAGCCTCATAGGTTTTGGTTTTCCAGCCATCTGTTCTAAAATTTAGAGGTTTATAAACCTCTAAGAAAATAAAACCTATTCAAATCTAAGGGGGTCAGTATCTGCCGGAATGTCAGAAAATTTTTTCTAAATTTGATAATAATTATCCGGTTTTTAAGGGGTCAATATGCTCCGGAATATCCAGGTAATAAGGTTGCTGTGGTGCTGGATTCATTGTGCTACTAAGGTTATATGGTTTGGTTTCTGCAAAACTCCCGCTATTGCGGAGCTTCCAGTTCTTGCATTGAATTTCCAGCTTCTGCTTTCGCAGAACTGGAAACTTCCAAAAAACTATCTTCAAACCTTCAATCTGCACAATCTTCTCAATCCTGTATTTCGCCAGAATTTCAACTTCAACAATAAAATAGCTGCAAAGAATATGTAGATTAAATATGCATTTATGTATAAATATATTGTTAATTTATTATTTTTGTTGCACAAATTTACTATTTCAACAAAACTTGTTTTTTATGACACAGAGTGAATTCCCAATTCAAAATATAAAGACCAGAATTTACGAGATACGTGGAAAGCAGGTAATGCTGGATCGTGATTTGGCGGAGCTTTATGGAGTTATTACCGGAAGATTGAATGAACAAGTAAAAAGGAACAAAGAACGATTTCCTCATGATTTCACGTTCCAATTAAACGATACGGAATTTAAAAATCTTGAAAACTTGATATCGCAAAATGCGACATCAAATTGGGGTGGTGTAAGAAAGTATCCATACGCATTTACAGAGCAAGGAGTTGCAATGCTATCAAGTGTTCTCAAAAGCAAGCAAGCTGTTGAAGTCAATATACAAATTATGCGTGCTTTCGTTGAAATGAGGCATTATTTGACTAAAAATGCTGAAGTTTTCGAGAAGTTTCATAGGATAGATCAGAAGCTTTTGATACATGATGAAAACTTCAACAAGTTGTTTAAAGCATTGGAGCAAAATCAACTTACACCCAAACAAGGCATCTTTTTTCAAGGTCAGGTTTTTGATGCCCACGTTTTTATTTCAGACCTGATTAGAAACGCAGAAAAAACCATCATTCTTTTTGATAATTATGTGGATGAACAAGTTCTTACTGTGCTAAGCAAAAAGAAAGCAGATGTTGAAATCTGCATTTACTCAAAAAACATCAATAATAAACTCCGGCAGGATGTTGAGAAATTCAACGTTCAATACAAAAATCTTACAATAAAGAAGTTCGATGATTGTCACGACCGTTTTTTGATTATAGATAATCAAATCTACCACATTGGCGCCTCTTTAAAAGATCTTGGAAAAAAATGGTTTGCATTTTCAAAATTAGAAATTGATATAAATCGGATTTTTGGGGAGTTAGAGTGAGCTGCAAACTGTTTCCTCCACCGTCATTTCGACCGTTAGGGAGAAATCCCGTTGTACAACGCATCATCATTACAAACCCGCACCACACCCCATACTCCGTTAGGAGTTAAACCTCAATAGCTTGGATAATTGCACGAAAGAAAAGCGCTGCGCTACACAGTTTATTAATGGCTGAAATGTTTGTTGTCAGCGCAACGGAGAGGAGGTTTATTGTAAAGACATGCCTACCCGGCATGTCTCCAATTTCTCCATCATGGCAGATATGTAGAGACGCGCCTATCTTCTGGCGCGTCTCTAAAGGCTCATGGAGCAATGCCTTATTATTGTTGGTTTTTACCAATATTGGGGATGAGGTTTTGGGGTTGGGGTGGAAGGTGCAAGGTTCAGTGCGGAGAATATAATGTTATTTATTGCTTCTTTTTAAATACACCCTTATTTTTCCAATATAGCTTTTTATTCTTATAGACAATTGTATCATTATTTAGGCTTAGATAATGATACATGCCAAGATTTAAAGGAAAATCAATTATGAAATAATTGCACATCTGGCTCTTAACTCTATATTTCTCTAAAGTTATAAAGTCTAATGCTAATCCATGATTTGTCTCTGTAGGAAAGCCATAATAAATTCTCACAAAAAATTCACTAAATTCTAAGGACTTCGGAATTTTTATTATCCTGTCTTTTTGTCTTATGATTTCTTGGTTATCTATATATAGTGAAAACCTTATGTAGTCTTTGTCCATCTCGTATAATCCACCTTGAGGTCTTAATTCTATTGATATGCTATCGATATTATGAAACTCTTCTTGAACTTCGATTGATATTTTTGATACATCAATACGACTATTTAATATTATTATTCCATCTTTGTTAATTGTCCATGTTCCATCGGAAGTAATATTATTAAAACTAGTTAAGCTTTGTTTATATTTATATGTAGAATCAGGTAATAATTCAAGAGTATAGTAAGATCTCACGTATTTACCTGGAATGGAATATTGAGTGTTACATGAATAGCCAATAAACACTAAAATAATAAAAAAGACAAATTCAATCTTCGTTTTTTTAACGGGCATATTTCCAATCATAATAACTATATGTTTTTTACCTTTCTCCGGATTTGTATATGCTCCAGATAACAGTTGTTTTTCCAGGATCCCGAAGATTAGTGATTTCCGCTTCGCTCCAATATGAAAGTTTTTTACAACCCATTTTTTTCGGTTATTATGCTCAAAAATAGTTGTTCTTTTCTCAAATTCAAAGAAATTACTATTGTAATTTTCAGGCAATTGTAGTATTTTTGTATTAATTAAAGACATTTCAAATGAATATACAAGCTCAAAAAGCGGTTATTATAGAACAGTTTAAACAGCTTAATGACATTAATCTGATTAATGCCATTAAAAGCATACTAGATTATGCTGAAAAAAAAGAAGAAAGTTTTTTAGATATTCCTGAATCTCACCAGAAATTAGTTTGTGATCGATTTGATAAAGTTCGCAAAAATCCGGATAGTCTTATAGATTGGGAAGAAGCAAAGAAAACTTTGAGATACTGATGAAGAAATACAGTGTAAAAATTGAAGCAGAAGCTCTGTCTGATATCCAAAGCATTACTGACTGGTACAATGAGGCACAAGCCGGACTTGGGAAACGATTTCAGAAAACGGTAATTACCCAGATTAACTCTTTAAGTAATAACCCACAAATTTATGCAATTAGGTACAAAAAAATCCGATGTCTGAATGTGAAAAAGTTTCCTTACATGGTGCATTTTTACATTAATGATGAGACACTCACAACTGAAATACTTGCAGTTATTAGCACTTCTCAAAACCCAAAAATATGGGAAGAAAAAACCTATAAAAAATAGTTTCCTGCAATAGTTGATAAACCTTTTATTTGCATTTATATGATTATCAATTGATTATTCCTCTATTATTGGCTGGGATTTTAAACTATTCGATATAAATCTGTTTCTTCAAATATTATATTGTACACCCGGATTACAGGAACTATTTAAAATAAAAAATAAATTCAAAGAATTTTCCCAGAAAAATGTAGCTGCGCTGTAATCAACGCCCTGCTTCTAAATATTGGGAAGAAAGGGTTGGGGTTGGGGTGGAAGGTGCAATGCTGGATGCATGTTTTATCGAGGTAATAAGGTTGGTTGTTGCAACCCCAGAAGCTGGAAGTCCCGCTAATGCGGGAGTTTCCAGTTCTTACATGGAATTTCCAGCTTCCGCATAAGCGGAACTGCAAACTCCCAAAAAACCATCTTCAATTCTTATAAATCTTACAAATCTTCAATCTTACAAATCTTATGAATCTTCAGTCTTATAATTCTCCAATCCCCCAAAATTTAAATAAAAGAATTATTTTTGCTTCATTACCTGCAAATCTTATTCTTTATAATGGAAAGTCATAAAATCGTTGAAAATATTTCTCTTCTTTTTAAGATGCATTTTGGCGTTGAGCCTCAATCTGTAACTCTTTTGCCACTTTCAGGCTCTGATAGAAAATATTACAGAATCGTTGGGGCAAATAAAACTGTTGTTGGGGCATATAATCCTGATGTGGCTGAAAATATTGCATTTTTGGAGTTCACAAAGCATTTTCACAAAGCCGGATTGCCGGTGCCTGTAGTTATTTGCGAAGACGAGCAAAAACTTACATACCTACTTAGCGATTTGGGCGATACAACCTTGTTTGCTACATTACCGCACAAAAGAGAACAGGTAGCTTTTTCTGATGAAACTATCTCATTTTATAAAAAGGTGCTAGAATTGTTGCCGGAGTTTCAGATAAAGGCTGCAAAAGGTTTGAATTATGATGTTTGCTATCCTCGTATGTATTTCGACAGATCGTCTATGATGTGGGATTTGAATTATTTTAAATATTATTTTCTTAAACTGGGTGGTTTTGTATTTGACGAACAAAAACTGGAAGATAGTTTTAATGATTTTGTAAAGCTCCTATCTGAAGCCGATTCTGATTATTTCCTTTACAGAGATTTTCAGTCAAGAAACATTATGCTTGTAGATGGCAATCCGTATTTTATTGACTATCAGGGTGGGAGAAAAGGAGCCCTTCAATATGATGTTGCATCTCTTTTATATGATGCAAAAGCAAATATTCCTTACAGTCTGAGAAATGAATTGCTCGAATTTTATATAAGTAATCTGCATAATTATATAAAGTTTGATGAGCAGCAGTTTAGAAAACATTACTATGCTTATGTTCTTGTTAGAGTGTTTCAGGCGATGGGAGCATACGGCTTTAGGGGATTTATTGAAAAGAAGCCGGTGTTTCTACAAAGTGTTCCATATGCAATCAGCAATCTTGAGTATTTATTAGATAATGATTTAATTCCGTCACAACTTACATACTTGAAAGAGGTTATAGCCGGTATTGTCAATTCTCCAATGAGGGAAAAGTATGAACCTAAAAGTCAATTGGAGGAAAATCTAACTGTCAGGTTATACAGTTTTTCATACAAGAAAGGATTACCTGTGGATCTTTCAGGCAATGGTGGCGGGTTTGTATTTGATTGCAGGGCTTTACCAAATCCGGGCAGAGAAGAACAATTTAGACCATATTCAGGATTAGATAAAGTTGTTATAGAATTTTTGAAAGATAAAACTGAAGTTTCGCAGTTCTTGGAAAACTGTGAAAAGATTGTTGACCAGACAGTACAGAATTATATAAGCAGAAAATTCACTGATCTTATGATTTCGTTTGGTTGCACCGGCGGACAACATAGGTCGGTATACTGCACTGAAAAGCTTGCTAAATCGCTGTCTGACAAATATAATGTTGAAGTAATAATCGAACATATTGAAAAGCAGAATTGGCCTTTAAGAGTTAAAAACTAAAAGTTAAAAGTTAAAAGTTAAAAGCAAAACCTAATACCCAATACCCAATACCTAAAACCTGATACCTAAAACCTAAATTTATCTTATGAAGGCCTTGATACTCGCAGCTGGATTAGGGACAAGGTTAAAGCCCTTGACCGACAATAAACCAAAAGCTCTTGTTGAGCTTGGCGGTAAAACATTGCTTGAACATGCAATTGAAAAGCTTGTGGAGTCGGGTGTTAGTGATATTATAATTAATGTTCATCATTTTCATGAAATGATGAAGAGTTTTATTGGCAATCTGAGTTATAATGGAATATCACTGAGTATCTCTGATGAAAAGGAGCTTTTGCTTGATACCGGTGGTGGTTTATGGAAAGCTAAAAGCTTTTTTAATGATGGCAAACCTTTCTTACTTTATAATGTAGATATAATTTCAGATATTGATTTAAAAGGTCTTTGCAGTTCACACATTAAAAACAAAGCCCTTGCAACCCTTGCTGTTACTGAAAGAAAAGCAGTAAGAACCTTTTTATGGGATAGCAACAAATTGTGCGGATGGCGAAATAATAATACAGGCGAAGAAATTCTATCATATAAGACAGAAAAAGAGCCTTTACAAATGGCGTTCAGCGGTATTCATTGCATAAATCCGGAGATTTTTAAATTATATAATGCAGAAGGCGTTTTTTCTATCAAAGATGTTTATCTCAAAATTGCAAAAGAATTCAAAATAGCTCCTTTTATTCATGATGCCAATAATTGGTTTGATACAGGAACGATAGAAAATCTTAGTAAAGCTGAAAAGTATATTCTAAAAAGATAAAAGTATGAGTTTTGCAGGGCATGTAGTGGATATGATCAATAGGGTCAAGTATAATGAATCTCTCAAAAAAGGGATAAGATCCAAGCATTCCCGTGTTAAGGAAGAGTATATAAAGAAAATAAGTAGTGACGGTTATAACTCGTTAAAATACAAAGAGCTTACTCCTGAAGAACTAAGGCATTTAAAAAGCAGAATAAAAGCAGAAATAATTATTCAAAATCGAAATTATATTATAAAAACAACAATAATTCTTTTGTTTTCACTTTTCCTGGTTATTTCTCTTGGGTATTATTTATTCTATTGATTATAGTCTGTTACAGACAATTTTAAAAGGGCAATATTTGCAATTTTCTTCCTCCAGTGTTTGAGAGAATGGAATATTTTCATTGAATATCTCTGTCATAAGCAACTTCAGTCCTTTCTCAAATTCGTCAATTATTCCTTTGTCAACTTTATTGCTTTTGTTAATGCTTAATGTTTGCAGTCCTGATGAATATTTCCTAAGAGAAAAAATTCCTGGAACAAATTCTTGAGAATTATTATTGTCAGTGTTATAGATATAAGAATACAATAGAAGTTGGAATGACTTATTCAGTTTTGGGTTTTTAAAAACTTCATCAACTTCAGAAAAGCTAAGGTTTGTTTTTTCTACAAAGCCTGTTTTATAATCAATTATTCTTATATCGCCGTTAAATTGGTCGATGCGGTCAATAGTTCCTTTTAAATTTATGTTATAGGTTTTGCTGTCTGTTTTTAACTGCAAGCTTTTATGATATTTTTCTTCGAGAGCAATTATAGAAATGGGCTTATTTCCTGCTTTTTCAATACTTTTTATTTCTTCATCGAGAAAGTTTTTTGTAAACCTTTCAGCCATTCTTCTTATTATAAGGTTTTTACCTGAAGAGATATTTCCTGCAGAATAAAGTCTTCTGAATTTTTCGGTTGTAACTTTTTCAATATTTTTATTCATTGCCTTAATGTCTAAGGCGCTAATTGTTTTACCTTTAAAATCTATATAAAGTTCTTTTAATACTTCGTGGACTACAATCCCAAGAGTATTAGCTTCAATAGTTTCCTCTACCTCATCTGCTTCTTGCACTCCAGCCAAATAGCTTAAGTAATATTGCAATGGGCAGTTGATGTATAAACTCAGAGCAGAAGGTGAAAAACCTTTTGAGTTTACATCAAATAATTTTGAAATTACGTCCTCCGTTTTATCTATTACAATTTCCTTCTTCTCGTAATGCGTTGATATAGGGATAGATATGATTTGATGTGTAATTTCAGTATCAGGATTGTAATCTTTTAATTCATGTTCAATTTGCGTAATAAACCTGCTTTTTTCACTTCCTCCTGTGCTTTCTGATTGGGTGTTGTATATTAGCCAGACATTTTCAGCTCTTTGCAACAATCTATAAAAATGATAAGCATATAATGCATCTGAATCAGCATAAATATGTATTCCAAATTTTATTTTTACATCGAAATTAATAAACGACACTTTCTTTGAAGGTGCCGGAAGAATGTCTTCATTTACTGATAAAATAATAAGGTTTTTAAAGTCTAGATTTCTTGTTTCCAACATCCCAATCACTTGTAGTCCTTGCAGTGGCTCGCCCGTAAAGGTTAATTTACTCTCGTTAACCAATGATTGAAACAGCTTGAACAGGGTTTTAGGATTTTGGATGAAATCGCTCTGTGTTACAAATATTTCTAAACGCAGTATAATTGATTTAATAGCAAAAATTGCTTGCTCATCAATTACATCAACATTGATGGGGTTGCTATCCAGATTATTAATCATGCCAATTTCTATCTTTTCACAAATCTCCAAAAGATTTTTTATTGAAGTTGATATATTGTCCCATTTGTTAAAAAACGAAGAAGGCAGGCTCTCAATAATATTAGCTCCATTCTTTAATTCACTTACTGTAAATATTGAATGTAATACACGGTTTGATTTTATAATAGAATTTGTTATTTCCTGGTTAGAAATTTCTTTAGAGTTGCTAAGTAGAGTTTGCATCCCTATATGGCAGAAAACTCTTATGATGTCTTTATGATAAAATCTGGGCATATCTTTCTCTAGCCCAAATTTTTCTGAATTAATGTGCATTTTGAAAACAGCTTCAAAGAACCCGTATATGCTAGTTCTTTTGAGTGGATAGCCCATTGTTACATTTAATGTTTTGATATGCTCAGGCAAGCTATTTAAAACCGGCATTAGCAAGCTTTCGTTTGCCAGCACAAGAGCTGTTTCATTATCCTTGAAGTTGTTTTCGTTTTGTTTTAGAATATTTCCGGCAAGTTTTGCTTGATTTACGTTTTTGGGAATTCCGGCAATATGAATTTTCTTTGTGATGCTTTTGTAATAATCGCCAATGAAATTAAAATCATTCAAACCCCAATTTTCTTTGTATCTCCTTAGAAATGAACCTGCTTCATGGTTTTTATTGTTAAGGTAGAAATAATCAGCATCCCATAAAATATCGGCATATCCGGTTTTGACAAGCTTCCTGATTATGGCATCTTCACCTTTTGGCATTGCATTAAATCCGGCAAAAATGACTTTACCCCAAGTCATATTCTTACTTAGAAGCTCTATATTATCATGAGCATAACGTATTGATAATCCCTGGTAGGCTAGTTTTTTCTGAATTAGAAATTCTGTTAGTTTTGAATAATATTTCTCCATGGATTTAAAAAAATCCAGATAATTTTTTTGAAAATCAGTTAGTCCGCTTCCGTCAGGATTCCATGTCTCCAGATTTTTAAGGTCATTTAGATAAGAAAAAAAATCTTTTGTGTTTACAACAGCAGCATCTATATCATTAAAATCTTTTATAAGTGTAGGCGCCCATTTTATAAAATCTTCAATGCTTTCTGCTTTTTCTTTATGTATTTCTTTGTAGATTTTATAAAATTCGATAATAGTTGTAATATTGTCGCATTTATTAAGCCCTGTAAGTCTGGATAAAAAATCTTCAAAACTGATTATTTCCGGTGCCCAAATCGGTCCTCGAGTGAGGCTTGCCAAGTGATTTCGAAAAAACAGTCCCGAACGCCTATTAGGAGTTACTATGCAAATCTCATGAGTTTTGTCGGCGTAATTATTTAATATGTATTCAGCAACTTGTGAAAGAAAATATTGCATATTTTTAAAATATTGTATTTCCAAAGTTAATATTTATCGGTTAATTTGGGTTAAGTTTGTAACTGCATTTATTAGTGAAAAAATTTACCATTATGAAGACATTCAGAAAATGTTTTTTGATTACATCTTTATTGATGTGCATGTTTTTATTTTCGCCTTATAGAACATACTCTTGTTCGGCATTTACAATTAAAACAGAGAAGGAAGTATTTGCTGCGAAAAGTTATGATTGGACAACAGGATTAGGAATAATTCTTTCAAATCCGCGTGGGGAACGAATATCATTACCGGTAGGCAGTAATCCTCCAATTTCTTGGGAAGCAAGGTTTGGCAGTATTACTTTTAATCAATATGGGCAGTTTATGCCAAATGGTGGGATGAATGAAGCCGGACTGGTTATAGAAGTTTTATGGCTTGATGATACATATTATCCGGTATTAAATGGGCAAATCCCTATAAACGAACTTCAATGGGTTCAGTATCATCTGGATGTTTGTGAATCAGTAGATGAGGTAATTTTATCACTGCAAAACTTTGCTATAGTTCCGGTATTTGGGAAACTCCATTATTTTGTTGCCGACAAATCTGGTAAAACTGCTATAATTGAGTTTTTAGATGGTAAAGCTGTTGTTTCAGATGGCAATAATTTGGTTTGTAATGTTATTACAAATGATTCTTATGCAAATTCTGTTAAATACCTTCAAGGTAATTATAGATCAGGAAGCCAGTCTTCATCATTAAATAGATTTGTTAATGCAAAAGAGGCTGTCGAAAATCTTGAATCTAATTGGAAAGCAAAAAAGGATAATAAGTCTATAATTGATGAAAGCTTTGAAGTTTTGCAGAAAGTGTGGATTAATGGGTGGACAAGATGGAATATAGTTTACGATATAACTAAAGGACAGGTTTTTTACAAAACTGACGTTTCTCAGTCGATAAAAATTATTGATATGGGGAACTTTGATTTCTCAACTATTGCTGTGCCGCTGTACGTAAACATGAACAGCTTTTTTTCTTCAAATATTTATGTAAATTTCACCCCATTTAATTCTGACGTGAATGTTGAATTAATGGTAAATTCAAGTCGCTTAACCGGTGTGCCAATAAAGAAGAGTGATATGGAGATGATTGCAAGATATCCTGAAACAGCTGAGGAGGTAAAAAAAATCATGGCTCAAAGGGAAGCAAATCATGGCACTATAATTATAAAGATTGAGAAACTCAAGGCAAATAACGGGCTTTTGAATGTCGGTATTTTTAATTCAGAGGACTCTTTCAACAAGCAAAAACCATTTAATGGAGGTAGGGTTAGAGTGTCAAATAATTCAGCTACAATTGTTCTTTACAATGTTCCTATTAAACAGTATTACGCAATTGGCTTTTTCCATGATGAGAATTTCAACGAAAAAATGGACAGAAACAAATTGGGGTTGCCACGCGAACCATACGGTTTTTCAGGCAAGGGAAGAAAGTTTGAAACAGCTAAGTTTTTGTTTGATAAGCAAAACATGGTTGTTACTATAAAACCGCGATAAACTTTAGTTTTATTAATAATTGCAATTAATAAAATGTCTAATTTTGTTATGGATATTTAAATAAAGAACAATGAAAGCTCCACGTATAACTAAAGTTACTACGCATGTTTTACAAGAGATGAAACTTCGTGGTGAAAAGATAGCTATGCTTACAGCATACGATTATAGTATGGCAAGAATAATTGATAGCGCTGATATTGATGTAATTCTTGTTGGTGATTCTGCCTCAAATGTAATGGCTGGTTATAAAACTACTTTGCCAATCACACTTAATGAGATGATTTATCATGCCGGCTCAGTTATGAGAGCTGTAGAACGTGCTTTAGTAGTTGTTGATATGCCTTTTGGTACTTATCAAGGAAACAGCAGGGAAGCTCTGAATTCTGCAATTAGAATTATGAAAGAATCTAATGCAAATGCAGTGAAGCTTGAAGGTGGTCGTGAGGTTCTGGAAAGTGTAGACAGAATTCTTTCTGCCGGTATACCTGTTATGGGTCACCTTGGACTTACACCTCAATCTATAAATAAATTTGGAACATATGTTGTCAGAGCAACCCAAGATGATGAAGCGGAAAGGTTGTTTGAAGATGCTCAAAAACTTGCTAATGCCGGCTGCTTTGCTTTAGTGCTCGAAAAAATTCCGGCAATGCTAGCAGAAAAAGTTACTAATACTATAAAAATTCCAACTATAGGCATAGGTGCCGGTGCCGGCTGCGATGGCCAGGTGCTTGTAATACATGATATGCTTGGAATTAATCAGGAATTTCATCCTCGATTTTTGAGAAGATACCATAACCTTTATGAGGAAATGAAAGGAGCTGTTGAAGCTTATATTAAGGATGTAAAAAGCAGAGATTTTCCTAATGAGAGGGAGCAGTATTGATAGGGTATGGTTAATGGTTATAAGGTATATGGTATAAGGGTATAAGGAAAAAGGAATAAACTCGGGTGCTCCCCCTTTAGGGGGCTGGGGGGTTGGTGGAAATAGGGTATGGTTAATGGTATAATGGTATAAGGGTATAATGGTATAATGGTATAATGGTATAAGGATATAGGGTGGATATAATCAATCAAATTTTATGATAAATGATTTCAAAGACAGAATTTTATACGAAGACAATCATATAATAATTGTCAATAAACTTCCCTCTGAAATTGTACAGGGTGATAAAACCGGAGATAAGCCTCTGTCTGAACTTCTTAAAGACTACGTTAAAGTTAAGTATAATAAGCCCGGAAATGTTTTTATGGGTGTAATACACAGAATTGACAGACCTGTGAGTGGTGCTGTTGTTTTTGCTAAGACATCCAAAGCTCTTGAAAGATTTAATAAAATGCTTCAGGACAGAACTTTGAAAAAGAAGTATTGGGCAGTGGTTAAAAATCCCCCCCCCGAAGAGTCAGGCAACCTTATCCATTATCTTAAAAAAAATCAGTCTCAAAATAAATCATACGTATATAATAAAGAAATTGAGGGTGCAAAGAAAGCTGAGCTTAGATACATGGTGTTAGATAAAAGTGATGGTTATTATCTTTTAGAAGTGGAATTGATTACAGGCAGACATCATCAAATTAGAGCACAATTATCAGCAGTTGGATGTTGTATTAAAGGTGATTTAAAATATGGTTTTGCAAGATCAAATCCTGATGGTAGCATTAACCTGCATGCCAGAGAGGTTAATTTTCTTCATCCTATAAAAAATACTGAAATTAAAATTATTGCTCCCGTGCCTGATGATAAGCTTTGGAAGTATTTTGAAAAGCTTCAAAGTTGAACAATCAGATGATAAACTAAATCAAATTATTATAATAAATGCAAATACAAAGGTTTACAATTGCAATTTTAATTTTGCTATTTTCTCATCAAGTATTTTCCCAGTTTTATATTAAGGGGCAAGATCCAGGGGGCTTAAAATGGAAGCAAATTAAAAATAAGAATTTCAAAATAGTGTTCCCGGAAGAGTATGAGGAAAATGCTCTTTATATTGCCGATATTCTGAATTATGCTTATGATATTGCTTCAGAAAGTTTGGAACACAAACCTAGAAGAATTACTGTTATTGTTCATAATCAAACTGTAATTTCTAATGGTTTTGTAGCGTGGGCTCCCAGGAGAATGGAGCTTTTTACTACACCACCGCAAAATAATGACGCCCACGATTGGATGGAGTCTCTCGCAGTACACGAGTTTAGGCATGTTGTACAAGTTGATAAACTTAATCAGGGCTTAACAAAAATTCTTTCATGGCTGCTTGGAGAACAGGCTGTTGGTGCTGTTCTCGGTATGTATATTCCATATTGGTTTCTTGAAGGAGATGCTGTAGTAGCTGAAACTGCTCTTACAAACAGTGGTAGAGGGAGATTGCCTGTGTTTGAACAAGGACTTAGGGCTCAGGTATTATCAAAGAGAATTTATTCCTTCGACAAAGCTATGTATGGCTCATTTAAAGACTATGTCCCCAATCATTACGAATTGGGATATAATCTGGTTGCATACGCCAGAATAGAATATGGTGCAAATGTATGGTCGCCTGTGCTTAACCAGGTTGCTAAGCACCCATATAGTGTAGTGCCTTTTACATGGGGTATTAAAAAGGCAACAGGAAGTAATTCTAATATGCTTTACTCAAATACAATGAATTACTTGGCAGAAGAATGGAATAAACAACTTGAAAATACCAATATTTCAAAAGTAATTCACACTGCTCCTAAAAATAAACTTTATACAGATTATAAAAATATTTTCTATCTAGACGAGACATCTGTAATTGCTTATAAGTCTGGATTGGAAGATATTGGCAGCGTTGTAATTATTGATAAACTTGGAAACGAGAAGAAGCTTTTTATTGCGGGGAGAGTGTTCCCAAATTCTTTTAATTATAATGCCGGCAAACTTGTTTGGAATGAGTTCAGGAGAGACCCTAGGTGGAACCATAGATCTTATTCTGAAATTTTTATTTTTGATTTTAAAAAGGGTAAAAAAGAAAAACTTACTCACGGGACAAAACTATTTTCACCAGCTTTATCATACGATGGCAAATTAATAGCTGCTATAGAAGTTGATGAAAAAAGCAAAGTATCTATAGTTATTATAGATGCAAATACAGGTGAGGAAATTAAGCGCATTAACAATAGCAACAACGATTTTTTAATGAGTCCCGCATGGAATAATATCGGAAACAAGATATTAGTAGTTGCTCTTGATAACCGTGGTAAAAGAATAGATGTTGTTGATGTTGGACTTGGCAATTTTAGTACAGTTCTAAATCCCTCTCATACTGAAATATCTAAGCCGATATTCTGGGAAGATCTGATTGTTTTTAATGGTGCTTTTTCAGGAGTCGACAATATTTATTTATTAGACCCAAAAAGCAAAATAGTTTCTCAATTGGTATCAACTGCATATGGAGGAATAGATTTTTCTGTTTCACCGTCAGGGATGAAGTTTGTCTTTTCAGATTATACTGCAGATGGTTATAAACCTGCATTTGGCAACATTGCAGATATGAAAATATTACCTCTTGAGGGTGTCGAAAACCTATCAGTTAATTTCGCAGATAAACTCGCAAAGCAGGAGAAGGGCGTTGTTAGCTCTGAAACTATTATCCGCAAAGAACATGATGTTAGGAAATATAGTAAGTTGTTGAATTTATTTAAGCCTCACAGTTGGGCACCGGTTGTTGTTGATGCTGCAAGACAGAAGATAAAGCCCGGTGCATCTATTTTGTTTCAGAATGACTTAAGTACATCTTTTGTTTTTGCAGGATATGAATATGATTTGAATGAAAAATCGGGTAAGTATTTTGTTGACTATAGTTATCATGGCCTTTATCCTGTAATCTCAGCTTATTACGATTATGGAAGAAGGGAGCAGCCAATTATGGATGTAAATTTTGCATACACTGAACAGTCAAAAGTTTTTAGATCGTATGTGCCGTTTTCTTTTAGTAAAGGGCATTATTTTTATGGGATAACACCAATTGCTGCTTACAGAAATATTAGTTTTTCTCCTGACAGGGATACTATTTTAAACTCTACAGAAACAAGATATGTTCTGCTCGAAAATCAAAGCATTCATTCACTTGAGTATCGTTTGCACAGTTATCTATACAGGGCGTCAGTTAAAAGGGATATGAATCCAAGATTAGGGCAAGTTTTAGATATCTCTTTCAGGCATAGCCCATTCCTAGGCTATAATCTTGGAGAAACAATAGGGATTAGAAGTTCTACTTATCTGCCTGGAATTATGAAGCATCATAGCTTATTGGTTACAATGGGTTATCAAACAATGACGGCAGGAAACAGCTATTATAATTATCAGAGTTTTTTAAATTATCCACGAGGCATTACAATGCAGAAGCATAAAGAACTTCAAACATTATATTTAGACTATTCATATCCTATTGCATATCCAGATTGGGGTATAAATTCTATGTTTTATTTACAAAGAATAAGTGCTAATATGTTTTTTGATTATGCTATTGGGATTAAAGAAGTTCCGAATGAATCTGAAATATTGATAGAGAATCAGGAAGAATTTATGACATGCGGTATTGATTTGATGTTGGATGTAAACTTCTTTCGCACTGTAAACCTCAGTAAGTTTGGCCCACGCATAGGATATAATCTAAAAACCGAGAAGCCTTTTCTGGATGTGGTTTTTAAAATCAACTTTTAGTTTAGATGCTTGTTTTTGTTAGCTATGATAAACATAGAAATAAAAACAATCAGGAAGAATCCCCAGAAATAGAATAAGCTCTTTAGATTAGTAAAGGTTATAAATTCGAATATAACAAAAGCTAATCCTGAAAAAATAATTGACAGCAGAGCAAAAACCATTGCCACATGGTTGTCTTTAAGTCCAAGATATCCAAGGTGATGTGTTGTATGGTCTTTTCCCCCAACAAAAGGAGAGCCTCCTTTAAGAATTCTTTTGATAAAAACAGTTGTTGTGTCAATTATTGGCAGAGCAAAAGCCATTAATACGCCTGTAACTTGCATCCAAGAGCTGCTTTCACCTTCAGAGTTAGGTCCGTTCCATAAAAATACTATGCCAATCCCTGCCAGAAAAACCCCAAGGAATTGGCTCCCTGTATCTCCCATATACATCTTTGAAGGGTGCCAATTGTAGAATAAAAAACCTATTAAAGCTGCAAGAACCCCAATAATCAGAAATGCCATTTTGTGATTTAGTTCACTGCTGAATATAAGCATAGCAATTATCCCCAAAAGAATACCGATTGAAACAATGGCAGATATAGCATCCATGTTGTCAAGGAGGTTTATTGCATTCATTATTCCAACAACCCAAAATATTGAAATGGTATAATTCAAAATTTCATTATCGAATATTTTAATGTAAATGCCTGTTGCAATAAGCACAACTCCACATGCAACCTGAGAAAAGAACTTAAGCCAGGGCTTGGTGTTATAAGCATCATCAAAGAGTCCTAGAAGAAAACCTATTGTGCTTGCGGCAAATATTCCCAATGTCTGAGGGTGAATAAAACACCCTGATACTTCTCTTTCGAAAGGATACATAATAATTGAAAACAAAAATATTATGTAAAAAGAAATACCTCCCAAGGCCGGTTTTGAGCTTGCGCTCCATCTTATTACAGTTCCCTGCTGATTTCTAATCCCAAGTGTTTTCACAAACTTCAACAATATGCGGTTAATTATTAGTGAAAATCCTAATGCTGCAACGAAAAATATCCCAAGAATATAATAATAGTTTTCTTCCATAAATAATCTTCAATAAAAATTAATTAAATGGGGTTTCAAATTCTTTAAATAATACTGCCTGTTTGTCTTTTTCAGAGATAATCGGATTGTCGCAGCCCCAATCAATATTTAGATTAGGGTCGTTCCAAATTATGCTTCTCTCACTTTCTTTGTTATACACTTTTGTGCATTTATATAAAAAAATTGTATTGTCTTCAAGTGTTAAAAATCCATGAGCAAATCCCGGAGGAATCCAAAGCATGTTGTTTTTGTCTGCTGACAATTCAATTTTGAAATATTTGCCATAGGTTGGCTGGCTTTTTCTAATATCCACAACAACATCTAAAACCCTTCCAAAAGCTACTCTTACAAGTTTTCCTTGCTCAAAAGGAGGAATTTGCAAGTGCAAGCCCCTTAATACATTTTTTGCTGAAACACTTTGATTGTCTTGTTGGAAGGTGTAATTAATACCATTTGCAGAAAATACATTTTCACTCCACGACTCGAAAAAGCCTCCTCTCGAATCTTCAAATATTGCCGGATATATCTCAATTAAGCCTTTAAAGCCTGTTTCAACAAATTTCATTTCTCGCTATTTCTTTTTCAACTTAAATTGCAATACACTAAAAACTTTTTTGAAAGAAGCAAAAGAAACATTCTTATTTTCATCATAATAATCATAACCATAATCTCCATAATAACCGTAGGCATAGCCTTTGTCGTATCCATAGCTTGAATACTGCTTGTCTACAGAGTTTAATACTATGGAGAGATTAGGAATCTTATTTTCAGCAACTAGCCTGTTAACATTTTGGATAAAAATCCTTTTTGAGTAATTAGCTTTAAAAACATAAATAGGATAATCAGCCATCATAACACTCTTCATCCCGTCGGTAACTATTCCCACAGGAGGGTTGTCAACAATAACATAATCGTACTTTTCTTTCAGGTTATTGATTAGTTCGTCCATGCTATTTCCAAGTATAAGCTCGGAAGGATTTGGAGGAACAGGTCCGGCAGTAATAAAATCCAGATTCTTAACTTTTGAATGTTTTATGCAATTTTCATAGCTGTCTAAACCGGAAAGAATTGTACTTACACCATGTTTGTTTTCTACTCCGAAACCATGATGGATTTTGGGTTTCCTCATATCAAGGTCAATAACTATGACACTCTTATTGCTGAATGCGAGAATTCCGGCTAGGTTCATAGCAAGGAATGTTTTGCCTTCACTTGAAATGGTAGATGTTACAGCAATTAGTTTGCTTCCCGGACTATTGTCAATAAACTGGAGATTAGTTCTGATTGAACGTAAAGCCTCAGCAATAATTGATTTTGGTTTATGAAGAACAAGCAATTGGCTTTGAGGAATAACCGATTTATATTTTGGAATTACTCCTAGTATTGGTGTATCTGTATGTTTTATGATGTCATTCAATGAAGGAATTTCATTGTAAAATAAGTACTTGATGAAAATTAATCCTGCTCCTAACAAAAAGGCTGTTAATAAGCTACTGATATATATGCTTTTTGGTTTTGGACTAATTGGAGCTCCGGGTGTTCTCGATTTTTCAAGTATTATGCTTTGAGGCACGAACCCGGCGATGGCAATTGAATATTCTGCTTGTTTTTCAACAAGTTGATTATAGAATTTTTCATTTATTGAATAGATTCTTTGTAATCTGGTATATTCAATAATGCTGTATTTGCTCGGTTGGGAAGATAGAAACTTTGAATAACTTTCAATCTTATTTTCTATGTCTTTCTTGCGCGTTTCAATGCTTGCCTTTATTGATGAAATGCTTTCAACAAGATATTTTTTCTGAATATCTATTTGATAATCAATTGCAGATATTTGCCGGCTACTTGGAGTAACTTCATACAAAAGCTTTTCCCTTTCTAATAGTAAATCATGAAGGGATTTAAGCATATTGGAAATGTTATTTTTAAAATCCACTACTGCAAGCACAGAGATTAATTTGTATATGTCGACATTGTCTTTTTGTTTAAGAGTGTTTTCAATATCGCTGTAAATACTAAGCTCCATTTCCAGTGAAAGAAGTTGATTGTGAAATTCATTCAGTCTGTCTTGCATTGGCGAAATTCCAATAATTGAACTTTCAGAAATGTCATGCTTTTTTCTGAAGCTTTCAAGCTCAAGCTCCGATTCGGTTAGCTTATCATATACTGCAAATACTTGCTTGTCAATAAATGTTAGGATATTATTTGCACTTTCGGCCTTTTTCTCAAGGTCGTATATGTTAAACTCTTCAGCAATAATGTTAACAATATCAGATGTTTTTTGAGCATTTTCCCCGTCGCTGGTTATTCGGATAGTTTTGGCTGCCGCATTAAGAACGCTTACTTTGATGTTTCCAACGTATGAAGCAACAATATTTTCAGGATTGTTTAGAATGAAAAAGTGAGAGTTTCTGCTGAAAAGACTTTGATGATCTTTTATAGAAGCATAATCAATTATTCTAATTTTTATAGCAAACTCAGGTAATTCCTCCCAAACTCCTGTTCTAATATCTTGCTTTTTCTGATTATCGTTATTGATCTTATATGATAATACTGCGCTGCTGTCATTAATAAAGTCAAGGTAAATAGGTTTGCCGTATATAGTAGGATTTGAAATCTTCGACTCTACTATAAACGGAGTGCTTTTATATAATTCATAATTCAAAAACTTGCCCTTATTATAATAACTAGTTTCAAGAGGTAATTTTGATAAAGCTCTCTGCAGGAAAATTGATGATCTCAAAAGCTCAATCTTTTTTGCAATATCATCATCATAAAATCCTGATGCCGGCATAATATTCTTTTTATCCACATCCGAACTTATCTGAATTATAGACGATGCCTGATAAATAGGGGGGGTGTATCTGAGAAATAAATAGGAGCCTGTAAATGCTATTGCGAGAAACAATGCTAAGTAAATAAAGTTTCTTCTGGCAATATATAGAAATAGCTTAAGATCTATTTCATCATTTAAGGTAGATATTTTTTTGTAGTTTGATGCTGTCATGTTTTTACCTAAACAGTGAATAAACCAGTAATGCCGAAGTAAGCAATGTTAAATATGGTGTTACGTTTTCAAGTATCCTTTGAGGAACTTTAGCTCTTGGTTGAACATAAATAATGTCATTAGCCTGCAAAACCATATTTGCATTTTTTACTCCATCAATTGTTGAAAGATTAATAAGATAAACCTCAGGGTTATTTAAGTCTCCTCTAATCAGCTTTACTTTATGCGCTTTTCCATCGTCAATTCCCCCTGCAAGAGCCAATGCCTCAAATAAAGTAGTATTTGAGTTTTCAAGTGGAATTACTTTGGCGCTGCCACCTCTTCCTCCCGGGAAAACAATAACTCGGTTGTTTACAACCTTTAAAGAAACAAAAGGCTTGTTGTAATATTCTGAGTATCTATCTTCTAGATGTTTTTCAGCTTCTCTTATTGTCATCCCCTCAATATTTACTCTGCCTAATACCGGAAATTTTACAAGTCCGTCATATTCAACAATGTATGTGTGCTGTTGCTTTTGTTGCTCCATGAAAGGATCTATCGGATCTACAAGCTTTTCGCCGTCATTTGTGTATAATCGAAAATACAATTCATCATTTGCTGCAAGACGATATTCTTTGACTGGCTCAGCATCATTAAAAGATGAATAATTATAATTAGTAGGTGTACGTAGCATTTGCTCAGGATTAATTAGCCTGCAAGAGGAAAATGTAACCGCTGAAGCAATTAGCAATAAAAATAATTTTCTCATTGATTATTAATTATTTTAGCGCCAAAGTTACAAAGTCTTTGCGAATTGTCTAAAAAATATTGATGCTAATTGAAGTTTTTGAATAGTTTCCTGTAATATTAGATGTCGGATGTATAGATGAGATTTACCAACTAACAACTCAAGACTTAATACTTAAACTTATTCATACAGGGATTGCAGTAATTTGTAGAATCTTCAGAAATATCAGCAGATTTAAAATATTTGCTTTTTGTATTTGATAGTAGCTCGTAATAATATTCTTCCATATCCTTAACCAGCCTTGTATAATGAAATTTGTTTTTCACGAATTCCCAACCGTTATTAGAAAAATCTTTTCTTAAAACGTCATTATCTGTGAGCTCTAATAATCTGTCGGCAAATTCATCAGGTTTGTTTTTACATGAGAGAAGAGCAGTTTTTCCGGGCATTACAACATTTTCAATTCCACCAACGTTTGTTGATACAATTGGTTTGCCGCTGGCTTGAGCTTCTATTAGGCTTACCGGTGTGCCTTCATTTAATGAGGTAAGTGCAATAATGTCCATTCCTGCATTAACTTCATCCATATCTGTAAGCCAGCTGGTAAAAGTAACCGGAGCTTTTTTAAAAGTTTCAACGCCGTTAACAAAATCAAGCCCTAATTCTCTGGATTTCTCCTGAATTTCTTCCTTGCATTCTCCATCACCAATAATAAATGCTCTAAGCTTTCTATTACTCTTTGATTTCAAAATATTAAATGCTTCAAGAAACATTTTGTGGTTTTTGATTGGAACAAGCCTTCCAACAATCCCAATAGCAATCTCATCGTCAGAGATCTGATATTTTTGTCGGAATTCAAATCTCTTACTGTCGGTATCTTCTCTAAATTTTGATAAGTCGAAACCGAGAGGTATAACTCTCACTTTTTCTGGTGGGCAAATCTTATATTTAACAGAAAGATCTTCCTTTTGAATATCACTAATGGCAATTATTCCAGAGCTTTTTGCGGCTAAACCTCTTTCAAGTCTTTTATAAAAAGAAGCTTTCCATTCGCTGAAATATGAATCAAATACATGTCCGTGGAATGTGTGAACAATTACAGGTACTTTGCATGCAATGGCAGCTCGTCTTCCTAGCGCGCCGGCTTTTGAAGCATGAGTATGCACAATATCCGGCTTAAATTCCTTTATAAGCTTTTTCAGTTTTTGTAATGCCTGATAGTCTTTTAGCGGAGATATTGCCCTCTGCATTTCCGGAATTTTAATTGGACTTATACCAAGGTTATTTACAATAAATTCTGAGTTTTTTTCAGTAGGATCATTAGCGCCACCAACCAACAAAGTTTCAAAATCTGTTGAAAGATACTTTGTCAGGTAAGCAGCATTATAGGTTGGGCCACCCAGATTAAATCGGTTTAATATCCTTAAAACTCTTGGCATTCTTATTCCATTTTTTACAATTATACAAAAAAAATACACACTTAACAGGCATATATCATTGTCAAAACGTCCATTTCTTCCAGCAATTCTGGAAAACAATTAGTGCCCAAACAGTTGCATGAGAATCTTCAGGGTTGGCAGAATATAGCTTTTTCTTAAGCTTGTTAATAACTTTGGGTTCAAATATGTTCTGTTCAACAATAAAATCTTCAGCAAGCCATTCGTTTTCTATTCTATATCTCAATTCTTTTTTGAACCATTTTAACATAGGAACTTCAAACCCATGTTTAGGCCTGCTAAGTATTTCTTCAGGCAAAATCGTTCTGAATGTATCTTTTAATATTTTTTTTCTGCTATGTTTATCGATTTTATAATCAGATGGTAATGAAAAAACGAAATTAACAAGGTCGTGGTCGAGAAAAGGCGTTCTAACTTCCAAAGAATTTGCCATCGACATCATATCAACTTTTGTAAGCATATCTCCCGTCAAAACCATGGCGGTATCCTGTAAAAGTACTGAATCTAAATCAGATTTAGTGCTTAAGTGACAAAGTATTTCTTCTTTTCTTTTTTGAAGAACGTCTTTCTCAATTGCATGCTTAAAATATTTAATAGCAGTTTTGTCATCCAAAAATCCGGCCCACTGCCAGTATCTTTCCATATCTGAAAGCGACATTCCTTTGCTGAATCGGTTTAGTTGACGAAACTTGTTTAAAAGCGGATTGTTTCTTGATTGAGGTAAAATTCCCAAAAAAGGCGACATTGTTTTAAGGAGCTGAGCTTTTGCTCCTCCTTGCCTTACTTTGTATTCTGCCATGTGTTTGTTGTAACCGCCAAAAATTTCATCGGCACCATCGCCTGATAATGCTACTGTAACTTGTTGTCTTGTTTGCCTACTTAGTATGTAAACAGCCAGAGCTGATGAATCAGCAAATGGCTCATCGGTATATTCGAGCACCGGGTTTAGGCAATCAAGAAGGTCGTTATGATCAAGAATGAATGCAGTATGATCTGTTTTGTGCATTTTTGCAACCATGTTTGCATAGTTTGTTTCATCAAACATTGGTTCATCCTTAAATCCTATACTGAATGTTTTTAAATCCGGCTTATGCTTTACTGCCAAAGCAGCAATTACACTGCTGTCGATTCCTCCGCTTAGAAATGCACCTAAAGGAACATCTGAAACCAGCCTTTTTTGCACAGCATCCTCAAGTTTTTCTTGAAGTATTTTCTGTGCATCATTATATGAAAGGCTGTTGTATTCAGCAATACTAGAATTAATCTCAAAATATTTTTTTACTGCGATATCGTTTTTGCAGATTTTCATATAATGTCCGGGAGCAAGCTTTGAAACATTTTTGAAGATGCTGTAATTTCCCGGAATGTAATTAAGATGAAGATAGTTTGCAAGCGAATAATAATCTAAGTTTCTTTCAACGCCAAGGGCAATCATAGCTTTTAGCTCTGATGCAAACATAAGCTTATCCCCATCAAATAAATAAAACAGAGGCTTTACTCCAAATCTATCTCTCGCAAGAAAAATAGATTTTTCAACATTATCATAAATGGCAAAAGCGAAGAAACCCTGCAAATCATCAAGACATTTTTCTTTTTTTAGGATGTAATTGTATAACAGAACTTCAGTGTCGCTGCTTGTATTAAAGCTAAGTCCTTGATTTGAAAGGTCTTGTTTTATTTTTTTAAAATTGAATATTTCGCCGTTATAGGCAATGGTATACCTTCCTGATGGGTCGGTAAACGGCTGATTGGCGGCAGATGAAGTGTCAATAATCGCGAGCCGGGCATGTCCTAAAATTGCATGTCCGACAAATTCAGCAATACCGCTATTTTCAGGACCTCGCTTATTAAGCGACAAAACGGCCATTTCAACGGCCGCTCTGTTATGCTGAATATTGCTTTCTTTTTGATAATAAACTCCGCAGATGCCACACATCAGTTTCAGATTTTTTTAAATATGAATAACCTCACCGTAAGCAGCAGCTGCAGCTTCCATAATCGCTTCAGACATTGTAGGATGAGGGTGAACGGCTTTAATTATTTCATGGCCGGTTGTTTCAAGTTTTCGTGCAACAACAATTTCTGCTATCATTTCTGTAACATTTGCGCCTAACATATGTGCACCAAGTAGCTCTCCATATTTGGCATCGAATATAAGTTTAATAAACCCATCGCGATTTCCTGCCGCTGTTGCTTTGCCTGATGCAGTGTATGGAAATTTTCCAACTTTTATTTCATAACCAGCTTCAATTGCAGCTTTTTCAGAATATCCAACACTTGCCACCTCTGGGTTGGTATATGTACATCCCGGAATATTATTATAATCAATAGGTTCAGGATTTAAGCCTGCTATTTTTTCAACGCAGGTAATCCCTTCCGCAGATGCTACATGTGCAAGTGCTTGTCCCTGAACAATATCACCAATTGCATAGTAGCCTTCAACGTTTGTTTTGTAAAACTCATCAACAATCACTTTACCTTTTTCAACTTTAATGCCCGTTTCTTCCAATCCTATTCCTTCAATATTGGTTGTAATACCAACAGCAGAAAGAACAATATCAGTTTCAATAATTTCTTCTCCTTTGGCTGTTTTAACCTTAACCTTGCATTTATCACTTGATGTATCAACAGCTTCAACAGTACTTGAAGTCATAATTTTCATTCCGACTTTCTTAAATGCTCTTTCAAGATGTTTTGAAACTTCTTCATCTTCAAGAGGAACGATGTTAGGCATAAATTCAACCAGTGTAACTTTTGTACCAATAGAATTATAAAAATACGCAAACTCAGACCCGATTGCACCTGATCCAACTACAACCATGCTTTCAGGTTGTTTGTCTAATACAAGAGCTTTGCGATAGCCGATAATTTTTTTACCATCTTGAGGTAATGCAGGCAACTCTCGTGAACGAGCACCTGTAGCAATGATAATATGATTTGCTGATAGTTCAGTGATTTCTCCGGAGTTGTTTTTTACGTCAACTTTTTTGCCCGGCTTCAATGTTGCAAAACCTTCTATTACCTCAACATTATTTTTCTTAAGAAGATATTGAACGCCCTTGCTCATGTTTCCGGCAATTTCCCTGCTTCGCTGAACCATAGCCGGTAGGTCTGCCTTAGGTTCTGCATCTATAGTAATTCCGTAATTCTTAGCATGTTTAAGATAGTTAAAAACTTCTGCGCTTTTCAATAAAGCTTTTGTGGGGATGCAACCCCAGTTAAGACAAATGCCGCCAAGTTCAGATTTCTCAACAACAGCAGTTTTAAGTCCAAGCTGCGAAGCTCTAATAGCAGCCACATATCCTCCAGGGCCACTTCCTATTACTATTATATCGTAGTTCATATTTTTTTGGTTAAGAATAAATATAATAAGTTTCTAAAATCGTTTTTTAGGTTTTGGTATTAGGTTTCAGGTATCGGGTATCATGTATCGGGTATCGGGAAAATGAACACCCAACACCCAACACCCAACACCTAACACCTGACACCTGATACCTAATGCCTGATACCTAAAACCTAATACCTAATACCCGATACCTATCCTAATCTCCTCAATCAACCCCGGCTTACTTTCGCAAGCATTTCCAATTACAACAACATCTGCTCCGGCGTTCCAAAGGTCATGTGCTGTTTTTACATCTCTTATACCACCACCAACAATTAAAGGGATAGAAATGTTTGCTTTCACTTGTTTTATCATTTCAGCAGAAATGCTTTTTTCGGCACCGCTGCCTGCATCCATATATATCAATTTATGTCCGAGCATTTCGCCTGCTACTGCAGTACAAACAGCAATGTCGTTCTTTTCATAGGGAATGGGAGAAGTGTTACTCATATAAACAACGCTTGTGAGTTTGCCACTTTCAATAAGCATATAGCCACATGGAATAACTTCAATGCCGGCACGACGAATGTGAGGAGCGGCTATAACATGGTTTCCTATGAGCATTTCAGGATTTCTTCCCGATATTAACGACAACAACAGAATTGCATCGGCATTTGAACTAATTTGAAATACGCTTCCCGGGAAAATTACAACCGGAATATCAGTTTCGTTTTTAATAGACTGAATGCAACTTTCAAAACCACTGCCTTTGATTAGGCTGCCACCAACAAGAATTAAATCAACCTTTGCTGAATTGCATTTCTTAATAAGAGAAGAAATACTATCAGAATTTGCCTTATCAGGGTCAATCAGCACTGCTAATTGTTTTTTCCCTGTTTTAGCAATATTAGTAAGCTTTTCGTATATGGCCATTATAGTTTTTTGTGTGATTCAATATGCATGCAAAGTTAATGTTTGTAGATTAATTAGCAAATGAGTTAATTTGTTATTATGCCAATGTGGCAATGTGCCAATGTGGCAATGTGTCAATGTGTCAATGTGTCAATGTGGCAATTAGTGAAAATTTGCGAATTGCTATTTACTTAATTTGTGGATAATGACATCCTTATATTTTCTTATATGCCTTATATGGTAAAAAATATTTGTGCAAAATGATTTAGATAATTCAATACCGGATTTATCTTTTTAAACTTCTTATCTTTGCAGTCTGAAATTATTGAAATAAAATTTGTTACTATTACCTGATGTTTGCCATTATTGATATTGAAACCACCGGAGGCAATCCACGAAGAGATAAAATCACTGAAATAGCAGTTTTTATTCACGACGGGCTTCAAGTTGTTGATAGCTACCAGTCGCTCATAAATCCTGAAAGAAACATTCCTCCCTTTATAACTAAAATGACCGGCATTACTGATGAGATGGTTAGGTATGCTCCGAAATTTTATGAGGTTGCAAAAGATATTGTTGAAATTACTGAAGGTAGAGTATTTGTAGCTCATAATGTTACTTTCGATTATGGTTTTATTGCCCAGGAGTATAGAAGACTTGGATATGAATACCAAAGGGAAAAGTTATGCACAGTGCTGCTGAGTCGTAAGGCATTTCCGGGGCTTGAATCTTATAGCTTAGGCCGATTATGTGAAAACCTTAATATTTCCATAAACGACAGGCATAGGGCTGCAGGTGATTGTCTTGCAACAGTTAAACTTTTTGAAATGATATTGAATAAAAGTCCGCAAATAACTCTCAAAAGTTGTTAAATACTCTGTTTTTTTGATTTATTAGTATTTACATAAGGTCATTTTGCTTTCTTTTGCTTATAAATTAGATCGACTTTTCTTTTATCTCTGTTATAAAAAAAGTATGAGTAAAAAATCTGTTTCAATTACGGTCTATGGGAAAGTTCAAAGGGTCGGTTTCAGGTACTTTGTAAAAGAAAATGCAAAATCTCTAGGGCTTAATGGCTTTGTGAAAAACCTGACTGATGGCTCGGTTTATGTTGAAGCAACCGGAGAAGAAAATGATTTAGATACTCTTATTGATTATTGTAAAAAGGGTCCAGATTGGGCTAGAGTTGAAAAAGTAATTATTACTAAAACCCCAATTGTTGAGTTCGATAATTTTGAAATAAAATACTAACTGAAACTAACCAAATCTAAATTGAAATGAAAAAATTATTTGCTTTAAAATTGTTTTTGTTTGTTTTGACAATTAACTTTTTGTACGCCCAACAGCCTTTACCAAAAGGGCTAACAGATCAAGAAAAAGAAATTTATCATGATTTCATTAATAATCCTCCTGTTTCCAAGTCAGCTGTTCCTCCAGCAAATATTCCAAGAACTCCAGCAGAGTGGGAAGAAGCTCAAGGGGTTATTGTTACATGGGCTGGTTTTTCAGAAGAATTAAGAGAAATAGTTAGAAGAGCAAAAGAAACTACAACAGTTTATATCTTAACCAGTAATCCAAGTAATGTACAAACATATTTATCTAACGGTGGTGTAAATATGACGAATATCGTAATGCTTCAACCATCTTTTAACTCTATTTGGGTAAGAGATTATGGCCCTCAAAGCATTTATCTTCAGGATGGCTCTTTGGGTATTGTTGATTGGCTGTACAATAGACCTTCTCGCCCCGATGATAATCAAATTCCAGCGTATATTGCAAATTATCTTGGTGCATCTTACTTTGAACTTAGTGGCACGAGTGGACAGCTTATTGCAACAGGCGGCAACTTCTTTACCGATGGTCATGGCACAGGCTTTTCTTCTAAGCTTATTCAAACTGAAAATCCTTCATATAGTGCGACTCAAATAGATCAGCTAAAATACCAGTATATGGGTATAAACAGATATATTAAAATGGATGAGCTTCCTTATGATATTATCAGTCATATAGACATGCACATGAAGCTACTTGATGAAGAAACATTACTTGTAGCAAAATTTCCTACGGGTGTTTCTGATGGTCCTTATATTGAAAATAACCTGAATTATGTTCTGGATAACTATCAAACATGTTTCGACAGAAATTATGATGTTGTTAGAATACCAATGGCTCCAAATTCTAATGGTCAATATCCGCCTAACTCTGATTATAGAACCTATACCAATGCATTAATTCTCAATAAAATTGTTTTGGTACCTCAGTATAATCATAATCTTGACGAAACAGCTTTGCAAATTTATCGCGATGCAATGCCGGGATATGATGTTTTTGGGATAAATATGACTGCCGTAATTCCCTTGGCCGGTGCTATTCATTGCATAACAAGAGAAATTGCAGCTAACGATCCAATCCACATTTCTCATGCTAGAAAAAGATTTGTTTTACTCGAAGAAAATGAGCTTGTTTTTGATACTAAAGTTACTAGTCCGTCTGGCGTATCTTCAGTTAAACTTTTTTATTCTATAGATGATGCAAAAACTTTTGGTAGTGTTGATATGACTCTCGAAGGCGATACTTACAGTGTTGTTATAGATGATGTTGAACTCGAAGAAGGTATGATGGTTCATTATTATATATCTGCTACAAATGGCAACTCTAAAACAATTAATAAACCATACGTTGCTCCTCAAGGTTTTTATTCTTTTGAAGTAAAACTTGTTGATAATACTTCGGTTGAGCCTACTGTTATACCTACTTTTGTTGTTTATCCAAATCCCTCTAATGATTTTATAAATGTTTCTGCTTCAAATGATTTTGCAGGTGGCGACATCTTCATTACAAACATTCAGGGTAAAATTCTTTATCAGGATAAACTTGAGAATGAAAGTGTTGATATTCTTAAATCGATTAATATTTCACAGTTTCCTGATGGTTTTTATTTTGTGAAAATTCAAAATAGAAATTTAGTTGAAGTTAAAAAGTTTATTAAGTACTGATAAATTCTGGAATGATCAGACGTTTTTATTATATGCTTCCTCCGTCTTTTCGACTTTTGGTAAGACGTGCTGTGTTTTTACCTGTCGATTTGTACAATGGTATCTCTGGCAAAAAAGAAAACCTTGTGCCTCCTAGAGGTATGATTTATACGGGCTCTGGCGATTATGTTAAAACCGGCAATCTGTTTCTGAAATTCTTTATTGAGCATTGCAACTTAATGCCGAATCACAGGGTTCTAGACATTGGAAGTGGTATTGGTAGAATAGCCCGACCGCTTACTTCATATCTTCTCCCCGATGGAAGTTACGAAGGATTTGACCTGGTTGATTCCGGCGTTAGCTGGTGTAAGAAGAATATTTCTAAGCAGTTTCCTAATTTTAACTTTCAAAAAGTAAATCTTTATAACGACCTCTATACTTCAAAAGGAGAGAAAGCTGAAAAGTTTGTGTTTCCTTATAATGATGAAGAATTCGATTTGGTTTTTCTGGTTTCTGTTTTTACCCATATGCTGCCTGATGAGGTAGATAATTATATGAAAGAGATTCATAGGGTGCTTAAGAAGGGTGGAAAATGTCTTGCTACTTTCTTTGTTATAAACGACGATAGTTTATCTCTCTCTAAAGGCAATAAATTTAGATTTGATAAGTGTTTTGGCAATTATTATCTTATGGATGAGAAAGTTCAATCTGCAAATGTTGCCTTTAAGGAAGATTTTATTGTTGATAAACTTATAGCCGATAATTCTCTTTCGCTTAACAAAATTATTTATGGTTACTGGGCAAGTGGCAATGTATCAGATAAAATTAGTTTTCAGGATGTTGTTATAATTGAAAAATAATTCCATTATAACTTTACATTTGTAAAAATTTAACACCTCATATTATGAAGAGAGCATTATTTATTTTATTGTTGGCTTTGGTAGCCTTTTCTTGTTCTAATGTAAAAAAAGGATGGCCGGAAATACAAGCGCCTGTAGCTGAAAAAATAGCAACTCCGCTTGTTTTGCACGGTGATACAAGAATAGATTTTTATTACTGGATGAATGACAGAAATAATCCCAAAGTGATAGAATATCTAAATGCCGAAAATGAATACGTAGAAAAAATGATGGAGGGAAGCAAGTCCCTCAGAGACGAGCTATACAAGGAAATGGAGGGAAGGATAAAGCAGGAAGATGAATCAGCTCCATATTTCAAAAATGGATATTTCTATTATACGAGGTATGAACATGGTGGCGAATACCCAATATATTGTAGAAAAAAAGGTAATCTCGAAGCAAATGAAGAAATAATTCTTAATGTGCCGGTAATGGCTAAGGGATACTCATTTTTCAGTGTTGGAGATTATGATATCTCTCCTGATAATTCTAAAATTGCTTTTACTATCGACACGCTGGGAAGAAGGCAATACACTATTAAAATTAAAGATCTGGAATCTGCGCAAATTAAACCTACAGGTATATCTCAAGTTGGTGGAGATGTTGTTTGGGCTGCTGACAATAGCACTGTTTTCTTTAATTCAATAGACCCTGTTACTCTCCGATATGATAGAATAAAAAGATATAATACTTTAAAAGATGATGCTCCTGTTGTAGTTTATTATGAGAATGATGAAACTTATTATTACATGGGAGTTTCCCGCACAAAAGATGATCATTATATTAAAATTGAATCTCAAGCAACTCTTAGTAATGAGATATTAATTCTTAAAGCCGATAATCCGCAAGGGGAGTTTAAGGTGTTTTCGCCAAGAGAAAAGGAGTTTGCTTATGAAATCGAACATCTTAATGGAATGTTTTATGTTTTAACAAGCTATAAGGCATTGAATTACAGGCTAATGGAAACAACCGCCGCCAAAACTGACAGAAAATTTTGGCAGGAAGTAATTCCTCACAGAGAAGATGTATTTCTTGAAGGAATGGAGGTATTTGAGAATTATCTGGTTCTTCAAGAGAGAAATAATGCTTTAAGAGGTTTGAGAATTATTGACTTTATTATGAAACAAGATTATTATCTTGATTTTAATGAAGAGGCCTATTCTGTTGCTCTAAATGTAAATGCTGATATTAGCGCAAGCGTTTTACGCTATTACTATACTTCGCTTACTACTCCGGGAACTATTTTCGACTATGATATGTTGAAGAGACAAACAAATATGGTGAAACAAACAGAAGTATTGGGAGGTTTTGAGGCCGGTAATTATGAAACGAAAAGAGTTTTTGTGACCGTTAGAGATGGTGAAAAGGTTCCGCTTACAATGGTTTATAAAAAGGGAATTAATTTAGATGGAAACAATCCGGCATTATTATACGGATATGGTTCTTATGGATCAAGTGTTGAGCCTAGATTCAATTCAAATTGGATTAGTCTGCTCGACAGAGGTTTTGTTGTTGCAATGGCTCATGTGAGGGGAGGACAAGAGATGGGGCGTAAATGGTATGAAGCTGGTAGATTGCTCAATAAAAAGAACTCGTTTTATGACTTTATCGATCTTGCAAAGTATTTAATTGATGAAAAATATACCAATTCCAACAAGCTTTTTGCTCAAGGCGGATCTGCAGGTGGATTGTTGATTGGAGCTGTTGCCAATATGGCACCTGAATTATTTAAGGGAATTATCGCCGCTGTGCCTTTTGTAGATGTTGTAACTACAATGATGGACGAAACTATTCCTCTCACAACTGCTGAATATACCGAATGGGGTAATCCTGAAATTAAAGAATTCTACGATTATATGTTGTCTTATTCTCCTTACGACAATATAACCAAACAAAACTATCCGAATATTCTTATTACTTCAGGTTTGCACGACAGTCAGGTTCAGTACTTCGAACCAAGCAAGTGGATTGCCAAGCTTAGAGAATATAACACTGCCAATACAAAATTACTCTTAACTACCAATATGGATGCCGGTCACGGAGGAGCATCTGGCCGCTTCAGAAGGCTTAATGAAATAGCACTTCAGTATGCTTTTATGTTGGAATTGCTGGATTGAAAAGATTTAAGATTTGTAAGATTAATGATTTAATGGCCAGGCGCATTGCCTAATTCCAATAGAAACGCGATATAAATAAACCCTGTAGAAACGCGATGTAGAGATAACCAGTAGAGACGCGATGCATCGCGTCTCTACTGGGTTGTAAATATTATACTATAGTTCCACGCCCACACCTATTTCACTTCTTTCAACGCTTTTTCTACAGCATCAAACAGTGGTTTGTTGCTAATTTGTTGGCCTACTGCTTTTTGCATCCAGTGTTGTGGTGTTAATCTGCCAATTGCGAATATTCTTAAAACTTCTTCAGCAAACTTTTTGTCCTTTATATAGTCCTCAAGTTGAAACATTATCAATCTACCATATGGATAGTTCATTAGATATAGTGGCGATTGTATCATGTGTGAATAGATTGCCAAAAGGGGAATATCTTTTTCTCCAAAAACATCAGCATAATAATCATTCCAGATTTCTATTGCAATACTTATAACAGCTTCCTTAAGTTCTTCTGCTGTTGCGTTGGGGTTTTCGTAAAGCCATTGCCATGCCTTCATGTCAACCAATGATACACCCATCATTTCATAATTATCCCAAAAGATATCTATCACTTCATAATTTTCTTTGGTGCTGTCTTTTTCTTTAAATCCTAGCAAATCAAGGTCTCTTCTTTGAAACATAAATGCCAATGCTTCAGTAAATGCAGTGTTTGGAGTTCCTGTTATGAAATAATTATCAACCATGTGCATACTTATAGTTTGCTCAACGTTATGTCCAAACTCATGTACTGCAATGTTATATCCTTTATAGTCCATTCCGTCTGTTCCAATGCGTGTTCTTAGGTGAGATGGCATAGAGCGCATTGAGGCTCTCCAAGCGTGACCGCTTCCTCTGGCAGCATCAACATCAACCCTGTCGGCAATAAATGTAGCTGTTTGCTTGTCGAATCCTAAGTGCAACAGCATTCTTTGCAGGTCTTTTTTCATTGCTGTTGCATTTGGGTATTTTGCTTTTGTGATAAGGTTTAATGCTTCTTCAGACATTCCGCCTCTTCCTACAAAATCATCATACCAAAGATCGAATGGTCTTAAGTTTCTCCCCATTCTTTCACTTATAAGTTTTCCAACTTCTCTTAAAAGAGGAGAGGCTGCATATTCTTTAAACAATGCCTCAACTTCCTCTATCGTAATTTCCATACTGCTATCGAACCTTCGTTTGATATAAGTATCAAGGTCGGTATAATATGGGTCCATTTGTTTTAGTGCTTTGAAGTTGTTGAGCAAATATTCATATCGTATGTTTCCTTCTTTAGTAAACTCTATTTTACTTCCATCTTTAAATAGTTCATTGCTGAAAGGATTCCACAAATATTCATCATTGTTTATAACCTCTTTGGGAATATCTTGATTTATTATTCTCAACATTACTTTATAAAGCATCTCCTGTTTTTCTAATCCGCCATTTTGCCCGTAGTTAGATTTTATCTCATCTCTTATATTCCAGTGAGCAAGAAGCTTCATATTTTCAGGGAAAAGAGTTTTGCCTTCATCATTAAGCAGTTTCCCTGCAAATATGTTGTACTCAGAAATGTAAAGTCTTGAAGCAGAGTAAACTTCATTATAGTTTTGAAGAATTTGGGCAGGTACTCTGGCTGTAAACATTTCCCCAAGTCTGGCAAATCCCCACTGGCGACCATCCCAATTGCCACCTAGTTTGTTTTTTTCTTCCAGCGAATAATAAGGGAAGTTTAATGTAATTATAAAAGCAATTTTGTTGGCATAAAAATCATCCTGAATATGAGCAGAAGGGCTGTATGCACCAAAAAGTCTGTCAATTTTGTGCAAAGGCCCCGTATCTTCGTGCACTGCGCGGTTAAGTTCCAGCACAATTCTATTCATATAACCGTTAAGATGTTCGAAGTTGTGTGCCATTGCTTGGAAAACATAGTTAAGCTCTTCATCGTCAGCAATGAAATTTTCGCTACAAAAAACCTCAAAGTCTTCAATGCTACCATCAGACTCGCGCCATAGGTTAGCTGTGGCTTTTACACCTTTCTCTATCCTGTAGTGAAGGGAAGCATCATACTTTGTTTTTAGTTCATTTGCAACTGAATTGATAGTTGCTTCGCTAATAGGGCTGGTTTCTAAAGTGATTTTTTCCTTACATCCAGTAATTGATAAAATGACAACTAAAAGTATTGCAAGTTTTTTCATAGTATTAGAAGTTTTAAATTGAATGATTGATAAATTTTTTCAAATGTATGAAATTATATGATATTTTGGGAGTGTAATGGTGGGAAAGAGTTACAGAAGAGTTACAGAAGGGTGACAGAAGAGTTACACAGGGGTAATTATCTTCCTATTGTGCCTATGTTTTTTATGTGCCTATGGGTTAATCTTTTTTATTGGAAGACCTTGTCACCATTCCTGTCACTTTCCTGTCACCTTCTGTAACCTCTAAAGGGTTTCGGATTTTTTAATTGGAACACGGATGACACGGATTATACGGATTGTTACTGATTAATGCATCAGTTATCTCTGCGTTTTTCGCGAAATCTTAGCCCTTTGCGTGGAAATTTTTTTAACCACGGAGACACGGAGAACACGGAGGTTCACGGAGAAAAGTTCTCCGCTTTAAGGTTTCTAATCCATACAATCTGCACAATCCTTGCAATCTTTTTTACCCCCCAGCCCCCTAAAGGGGGAGCTGCAAACATTTGTGTTTGACTCAGGACTCAGGACTCAGGACTCAGGACTCAGGACTTCTTCGGTATAAATCCTGCACTCTTACCACTGACTGATTTGTATGCAGTTTGATAATCCTCCAGAGATGCGTTGCCGCCCATTGCTCTCAAAATTCTGATTCTTTCCTGAAGAGGAGGGTGGGTGCTTGAAAGGTTTTTTAGTTTTTGTCCCTTTGGCTTTAGCGGATTTGCAATATACATTGGTGCTGTACTTTGGTTTGCAGATTTAAGGTCTAATGTAGATCCTCCAATTTTTTCAAGCGCAGATGCCAGTCCTTCAGGGTATCTAGTAAGTCTTGCGCCTGATGCATCGGCCAGATATTCTCTTTTTCTCGACAATGCAAAGTATAATAGTCGAATCGCAATAGGTGCAATAATCGCGAATGCAACAGCAATAATTATAAGTATAATTTGTCCTTTTCCGTCTCCTTTCTTTGAGCTGCCACCTCTACCATATAGCATTGATCTTAAAAATATCTGAGATATTATGGCAACTGAAGCAACCATAATTGTAGCAATTGTGAGATACCTGATATCACGATTTATTATGTGTGATATTTCATGAGCCACAACTCCCTGAAGTTCATCTCTGTTCATCATGTTTAGAAGTCCGCTCGTTACAGCCACAACACTGCTGTCGGGAGTCATTCCTGCTGCAAAAGCATTTGGAGCAGGATCGTCGATTATATAAACCTTTGGCATTTTGGCCATTCCGGCAGCTATGCTCATTTCTTCAACTATATTGAAAAGTACGGGATTGTCTTTATGCTGAATCTCTTTAGCATTACTCATTCTTAATATAATTGCTTTTCCTTGCGAAAATGAGATTAGCAGTAGAATGAAATATATAACTGTTGCTATTATAATACCAAAGAATCCACCGTCAACCGGATTTATAGCTAAACCTATAAAATATCCCAATGCAAGCAATACTATACTCATTATTATTACCAGAAACATTGATTTTTGCTGATTTTTCCTAGCTACTTCCCACATGATTTTTTTGTTTAAATTATTCCTTTTTCCTTATACCCTTATACCCTATACCTTATACCTTAGTTCCACCAACCCCCCAGCCCCCTTCCGACTCAGGACTATCCTAAAACTCCACCTTCACAGCCTTACCTTCTTCCGGATTTTCTAATTCAAAGAAAGGTTCTTGTTTAAATCCGAACATGTTTGCAAAGATATTCGATGGAAACATCTCTATTTTATTATTATAATGCAAAACCTGATCGTTATAGTTCTGCCTGGAAAAAGCAATTTTGTTTTCTGTTGATTTTAATTCTTCTTGCACTGCAAGAAAATTCTCGTTTGCTTTCAGATTTGGATAGTTTTCTACCGCAATTTTGAACTGACCCAAAGCCTGTGTCAACATGCCTTCAACTTTTGCTTTATCCTCAACGCTTGTGGTTTGCATTGCCTGAGAGCGCAAACGCGTTATGCTTTCCAGAGTTTCTCTCTCGTGTTGCATATATTCCTTAACTGTTTCAACTAGGTTGGGAATAAGGTCGTAACGTCGCTTTAATTGTACATTTATCTGCGACCAACCATTTTTGACCTGATTCTTAAGCCTGATAAGACTGTTGTAAACTGATGCAATCAATAATATTATTACAAATATTACTGCCAATACTATTAATAAAGCTGTCATAGTTTTTTTCGGCAAATTTAAGAAAAATCTTAATTAAGTCGGTAGTCGGTAGTCGAAAGTCAACAGTCGAAAGTCGAAAGTCAACTTGCAGCTTAATGTTGGCTGAGGCTCCCGAAGCTAAAGAAAAGATTGAATGGATTGTAAAGCAGCAAGGCGATGTCATCAGCTCCCCCTTTAGGGGGCTTGGGGGGTAAAAAAGATTGTATGGATTGTTCAGATTGAACTTTCGACTTTCGACTTACGACTTACGACTTCCGACTCAGGACTATTTTAGATTTTTGAAAATAAAAAAAAGCACAGGGTCTTTTGGTGAGAATAATTCGTTTTGGGAAACCTTTATTCTTTTGAGGCAATCTTACTTCGCACAATCCACGCTGATATCCAGCTTTTTGATCGTATTTAATAAGCCCTGTGCCTTTAAACGTTCTGACATTCTAGCAACAAATTTATAGTGCTTATTATATTTTCATTTCTCAAATCGTAAAAATAAAATGTCAAAAGGTAAAAATAGAATAGTTTTTATCATTTACTGAATTTGACAAATATCCTGATTTTTTCTAAATGGATATGATAATCGTCTTATCTCCAGCTGTTTTTACCTGTGAATGATAGTAATCCTGTTATTAAAATATATACGGGATACAAAATTGAAGTTATTGGATATAAAAATAGCAGTTTTGTATATCCCAAAAATTTTGCAAATAATGCTATTATTGGAAAATCTATAATGAATTTGGTGGCTGTAAGAATAATTAGTGGAAGGGCAAAAACTTCCTGATTAAATATCAGACCAACGCACCCTAATAGAATTAGAATGTTTAAAAGGAACACAATTAATGCTAATATTTGCGCTGTTATATCGTGATAACCTTTTGCTTTTCCGGCCCACCTTGCTCTTTGCCTGAAAAACCCTGACAGCGAAGATTGTGGCTTAGTATATACTATTGCTTCTGATGATTTTAAAAATATAATCTTTTTGTTTTCTCGCATTTTTATTTGTTGTAATAAAAAAATGTCATCACCGGAAGCGTAATCAGAACCAATTTTGTATCCTCCATGATTTTCAAATACAGTTTTTTTAAATGCCAAATTTGCACCGTTTGCCATTATCGGATTGTTTAATGCTGCAGAGCCTCCTGTGATGCCTGCCAAGCTCATAAACTCCAACGATTGCAGCTTTGAAAAAATTGTTTTGCCGGGTGTTATGCAAACTGGACCAAGTATCATATCTGGGGAAGTCGAAACGTAGATGTCTGAAATACTTGATAGCCATTTAGTGCCCATAATGCAGTCGGCATCTGAAGTTACTATCAACTCTCCTTTGCAATTTGCTATGCCCTCAGTTATAGCTGATTTCTTCCCCGACTTATCCTCTTTATTGTTAATTAGAATAATGGAATGCGATTTATATCTTTTAATAAAATCATTAACAATATCTTTTGTTTTATCCGTTGAATGATCGTTTACAATTATAACCTCAAACTTGTCGGCAGGATATTCTTGTTTTATTAAACAGTCAAGACATTTTGAAATATTGTCCTCTTCATTTTTCGCAGCTATTATTATAGATATAATAGGGTAGGAGGTCGTTTTGCTTTTTCTATAGTTTGGTAATAATATCCACGACAAAGTATATACTGCAATAAAACCACAGTATATACTCGCAATAAATATTACTAATGCATAAAGTATTATTGTTGTCATAACTTTAATATCACACTAACAAAAATATCTCAACAACGATCAATAACCTCATTCTTTAGTTTATCTTTTAAACTAAAGTCTTCATAAAATGAAATAAATGCACCCAAAAGCGCAGGCAATACAAGGTTTACTATCCAAATAGAAAGCGAAGCGCTAATTAATGCTGCTTCATTATAGTTGCCCGACAGAATTGGGAAAGCACCGAATATTAATAATGTAACTGAACTTTTAACTCCTGATTCGGAGAGTGCAGATACCGGAATTATTATCATAATTAGATAAATTATGCTGTTTAATAGTAGTACAGGCAGTAATTCTATTTTGTAACCCCATATATGCAGAAGTATGTAGAATTGAAAAATAAAAACAAGATATCTCATCAGGCTTAGGTAATAAAGCTTAAAAATAGTTTTTCTCTTAACAAGGCTGAAAGCCGCCAAGTAACTCTGCCATTTTTGTGACTTTATTCTTGATGTTAATTTCTTAGAAATTGTTTCAAAGAAGATTATTATTAAACTTATCACAAATAAAACGATAAGAGCTATGGAAATTATCATAACATTCCATTCGTTTATAAAGACATTATCATACTGAAGATAAAGCATTGCAAATACTAAGGAAGTTATACCAAAAATTAGTGTTATAGAAAGCTGAGATATGCTGGCTAGCGCGTTTAATAGCAAGCCTTTTATTCTGTTGTCTTTGTTTAGAACGAAAACCCTTCCTGCAAATTCTCCTATTCTTTTTGGTGTAATCATAGCCAGTGTTAATCCAAACAAAATGCTTTTGTAAGCTAGGTTGATACTAATTGGTTGAATATGAATTACTAGACTTCTCCATTTTTCAGACTCAAGCAACCAGTTTATATAAGATAATGCTATCGTTAGAATTATTAAGAATATTGATGTTGTTGAAATTTCAATGGAATTATACCAAATAGAAATCTGATTGCTTGGAATAGATGAGATAATGTAAAATATGTATACAAAGGCTGCGGCAGCAATAAATACATTACTCCATTTAAGTAAAAAATTGATTACATTTGCGCCTAAACCCTTATTCTCGTTTTTTTTCATTGTAACGAATTATAGAAATGGCCACCGAAAGGATAATATTGGGAATTGACCCAGGCACTAATAACATGGGACTTGGAATTATTTGTGTTAAAGGGTCCAATGTTGAAGTCCTTACGATGGATGTGCTAAAGTTAAGCAAACTTACAAATCATGAGTTAAAACTCAAGAAAATATTTGAAACAACCCTGAGGGTAATTGACACATATCATCCTGACGAGCTTGCTATTGAAAGTCCTTTTTTCGGAAAGAATGTTCAATCTATGCTTAAGCTTGGCAGAGCGCAGGGGGTTGCAATTGCAGCAGCATTATACAGGGATGTTCCGGTTTTTGAATATTCTCCGAGAAAAATAAAGCAATCAATTACCGGAAAGGGCAGTGCTTCTAAAGAACAATTGGCTTCTCTTGTAATGCAATTGTTGTCTATAAAAGAGGTTCCGGAACTATTGGATATAACTGATGCATTAGGCGTTGCTCTATGCCACTATTTCCAGAACAAAAAAATAGCTAAGTCTGAAGAAACTTCATATACAGGGTGGAAAGCTTTCTTAAGTCAGAATCCTGACAGAATAAAATGATAATTATAAAACTACTTTAGATCCAATTCTTTCAGCAATCATCTTTAGCTCATCGTTACTAAGCTTTAGCTTTGGTTTGCTAAAATCAATATCATAAACACTGTTTATTGGAACAAGATGAATGTGAGTATGAGGCACCTCAAGTCCAACTACAGCAATGCCAACTCTTTTGCAGTTAACGCATTTTTTTATTGAATGTGCAACTTGTTTTGCAAACAAAAACAATTCCTTATAAAGCTCATCATCAATATCAAAAATGTAATCAATTTCTTGTTTTGGAATTACAAGTGTGTGACCTTTTGCCAATGGGTTTATGTCAAGAAATGCAAGGAATTTATCATTCTCTGCAACTTTATGGCAGGGAATCTCTCCATTTACTATTTTTGAAAAAATACTGCTCATTGTTTTATGGTTTTGGTTGATATGATAGTTATGCTATTTAGAATTACATTGAAATTTCAATTATCTCAAATTTCATAACACCAGCAGGCACAGTAATTTCAACAATCTCACCGGCACTTTTTCCTAAAAGCCCCCTTGCGATTGGAGAATTAACAGAAATCTTTCCGGCTTTAATATCAGCTTCATTCTCAGGTACAAGTGTATAAGCAACTATTGCTTTGTTTTGCAAATTGTGTAATTTAACTATTGAAAGAATAGAGATTTTAGTATTATCTAGCTGACTTTCATCAATTACCCTTGCATTGCTAAGAGTATCTTCAAGTTTTGAGATACGCAGTTCTAACATCGCTTGTGCATTTTTGGCAGCGTCATATTCAGCATTCTCTGAAAGGTCGCCCTTTTCTCTCGCTTCAGCTATCATAAGAGATATAGCAGGCCTTTCTACAGACTTCATCTTTTCTAGCTCATCCTTAAGCTTTTGCAGGCCATCTTTTGTGAAATACTTAACTTCGTTCATGATAATCTTAATTACTTTATAAATCTCTATTTAGGCATAATGCCAGTTTCATTAAACAGAAAAAAATGGTAAAAAAAAACAGTTGACAGCCTGAGTTAAATTAACAAACTGACAACCAGTGTAATAGAATTTTTTTTTAAAAAAAACACCCCGATAATTGTTAGGTGTAACCCATATCGGAGCAAATTATTATCGTTTAAAATCTAATGCAAATATATGCAATAAAATAGTACAAACTAAAAAAAACTTTTAATATCTTCTGTTAATAATTTCCGAATATATTATCGCTTTTTTTGGGTTGCTTACAAATTCAGAAAGATAATCTGAATCAATTATATCTGAATTTGACATATGATCTGATGAATCAAGGTCAACTACTTCTGGCCTGCTTTCATCTTCCTTTTCAAGCATTTTAATCATATCTTCAATGCTTTCAAAATCTTGTGAGCCAAATTCATAATCTTGATCCATTTTATATCCTTGCGAAAACTGTTCATATTTGTTTTCAGGATATACCATTTCAGGATATTCAAATTTGTATTCCTCAGGTTCAACATATTCCTCCAAGCTTTCACTAAGAGTTTCTAAAGATTCTTCAGTTTCTTCAATTGGCGAGTTTTTTCCAAAGATATCTTCAATCATTGTCTCCATATCTCTGGCAGGCTGAGGTTGAGGTTGATACTCGGGTGCTTGTTGTGCTTCTACTGGCTTTGCTGGCTGTGCCGCTTGTGCTTTCTTCTTTTTGTTTGCACCAACAATCCCAACAACTATCCAAACAATCGCAAGTATTATATATATGAGGTCTTCCATTAATGGTATTTTTTATCAAAGATATAATCAATTATATGAAAATAAAAGTTTTATAATTATTATTTAAAAACCTTACGCCACCAACGTTTATAAAAAGGCTGTTTTACTCCGCTCCAATCTTCACTTTTTCTTTTTGTTTGCTTCATCCTTTTTCTGGCATCACTTGTTTGGGCTTTCAGATGTTTCTTTTGTCCCTCTTGTATCATTTTCTCAGTTTCTTTTTTCCTTTTTTCTTGAGCCTTTTCAGTTTTTCTTTGAGCTGAGCTTGCCTTATACTTGGGTGTACACGAACTTGCCGGCACTAATAATATTGCCAGAACAAAAATCATATACTTTAAGTACTTCATACAGTTTTTTTTGTTATCTCAATTCTAACGAGTTGCTGCTGTTTTTATTATTGCAAATTTAATAAGTAATATGAAAAAGCGATAGTCATTATTTGATGCGCAACAAGAAAACAATCCACGTAAAAAACTCAAAATACCTGCTAAAACAACAAAATTACAAAACCTTATCAATTTTTCAACCTTAGTAGAATATTTTGTTTACGTAAAAATATAACCTCTTATATAACTTCCTCGTTCATGCAGCTTCCAGTTTAGCTAATTTCATCCTTAACTGATTGATTTTCTTTTGTTTATATTTTTGTTGAAATTCAAGTAGCGCATTTGGGTTGAAACTTTGTTGGTTGATTATCATTTTATAATAGATAATGGACAGTTTTCGTGCTGTTGCCACAACTGCTTTCCCTGCGCCGGCTCTTGCCTTTAATCTTCTAAAGTGGTCGCCTAAAGGACT
>JAGXRQ010000100.1 GCA_018335675.1 Bacteroidota bacterium
CCTTACCATTCATGGGAACGAGGTGCTAATGAAAATATAAATGGGCTTATCAGGCAATACTTTCCTAAAGGGTCTTCTTTTGAAAATATTACTAATCAACAAATTCAATATGTTCAACACAAGTTAAATAACAGACCAAGAAAAAAATTGGGGTTCTTATCACCAATTGAATTTTTATCATTAAATTTGATTAAACAAAAAGTTGCATTTGTGACTTGAATTCAGCTATTCAAAAATTGAGGAGGGCAATTTAAAACTTCATAAGGAAGCAATTCGATTTAAAAATTTTATTATTAATGCACAGGAATTATTTGATAATATGTGCAATAAGAATATTGAGTTTGAGGTTATTTCAGATATTTCAATTCCTACAATAATTGTTGCTGACCAAAACAGAATTATTCAGGTCATTAATAATCTCATATCAAATGCTGTTAAATTTACAGATGAAGGAAAGGTCTCTTTAAAGGCAAAATTGCTGTCAAAAGATTTTGTAAGAAATGAAATTGAGATAAAGGTTGAAGTTATCGACTCCGGCCAGGGCATTAGTAAAGAAAAACAAAAACATTTATTTGTGCCATTTTCTCAAATAGATCAGAGTGATATTCGAAATATTGATGGAGCAGGGCTTGGACTGTCTATTTGTAAAGAAATAGTTGATCGACATGGTGGTCAAATTGGATATGAAACTGAAATAAATAAAGGAAGCACTTTTTGGTTTACTTTTAAGGCGGGTCTTGTTAATGCTGCAGATTATGGCGAATCAAATTTCGTTGAGGACTCATTTAGATTAGAAAAATCCTTGAATATATTATTTGTTGAAGATAAAGCGACTACACAAAAAGTTGTCAAGCTTATTCTTAATTCAATGGGGCATAATGTTGTTACCGCAGATAATGGCAAGCAGGCCATAGAAGGTTACAAACATGGAGAATTTGATTTAATACTGATGGATATTCAAATGCCTGTAATGGATGGCGTTACCGCCACCCAGAAACTCAAGCAAATGTATAAAGACATTCCACCAATTGTTGCACTCAGCGCCAATGCCTTTGAAGGCGCCAGGGAAAAATATATAAAACTCGGAATGGATGAATACCTAACCAAACCACTAGATGATGAAGAGTTTAAAGATGTTGTGAAGAAGTTGGTTTGATTTACCCTACACCCCCTTCACCAACTCCTTAAATATCAGTGTTAGTTTAGGTTCGGCTACTTCAGCTACATTTTGCACCTCGTCATGCGAAGTTGGCTTGTCGGTTATTTCGGGTTCTGCAAGGTTGGTTACTACCGAAATAGCAAAACATGGAATGTTCATGTGCCTTGCTACAATTACTTCGGGAACTGTTGACATTCCGGTTACATCTGCGCCAAGAATTCTGAACATGTTATATTCAGACGGGGTTTCTAAGGTTGGACCTGCGCTGCCAACGTAAACACCCATTTGGGTTTTTATGTTGTGTTTCTTTGCAATTGCACGAGCTTTTGCAATAAGCTTTTTGTCGTATGCCTCACTCATCTCCGGAAATCGGGTTCCAAGCTCATCTAAATTCTTACCTCTTAATGGATTTTCGGGAAACATATTGATATGGTCGCGTATTATCATCAAATCACCAACCTCAAAAGATTTATTCAAGCCACCTGCTGCATTGGAAAGGAATAATGCCTTTATACCTAAAAGCTTTAAAACTCTAACAGGAAAAGTTACCTCATGCATAGGATATCCTTCATAATAGTGAAAACGCCCCTGCATTGCAATAACATTTTTGCCTTCCAAAACGCCAAAAATCAATCGTCCGTGGTGGCCTTCAACCGTTGACACCGGAAAATTTGGTATTTCACCGTACTCGAAGCTGTGCTTTATGTCAATTGCTTTTACAAGTCCGCCTAAGCCCGAACCTAAAATTATACCTACTTCAGGAGTGAAGTTTGTTTTACCTTTTAGAAAATCTGCGGTTTCTTTAATCTTTGCTATCATATTACAGTATTTTGGTGAGTTGTCTTATTTTATCAAAACAAATATACAATTACGGCGTATAATAACAATAATATTAGCGGAATTTGTTGGCATTTTTGGCTGTAATGCATTAAAGCATTAATAAAATCAGTATTTTTGCACGAAAGAAATTATTGATTTTCACTGAGCGATCTTTAAAAAAAGATGAAGAACAAATTTCAAAACTGTTTGTTAATCATAAAAATTAAAGTCAATCATGTTTAAAAAATCATTTATCTACCTAATAACTTTACTAATGTCGGGAATTATTTCACTAAATACGGGCTGCGAATCAAAAGATGGTTATAACTCTGATCTGATAATCTCCAATGCTCTTATAGTTACGATGGATGCTGATTTTCGAGTTATTGAAAATGGCGCTATTGTGATTGCCGGCGATAGTATTGTTGCTATTGGTAATTCTGATGAATTGCTAGGCATGTTTAAAGCTCCTAAAATTATTGATGGAAAAGGCAGGTTAGTAATGCCCGGGCTAATCAATACTCACACTCATTCTCCAATGACAATCTTCAGAGGTTTTGCAGATGATCTTCCGTTGCACGAGTGGCTATATGATCATATATTTCCTGTTGAGGCTGAGTTTATAACCAAAGAAAATGTTAGTCTGGGAGCCAAACTTGCTATTGTCGAGATGTTACAAAGCGGCACTACCACTTTTAATGATATGTATTATTTTGGTGATGAGATTGCTCATGTTGTTGAAAAAGCCGGTATAAGAGCTGTTATAACTGAAGGTTTGATAGATTTTGCCGTGCCAAATAGTGAGTCGCCTGAACATGGGATAAACTACACTGAAAGGATGATTAAAAAGTGGGCAGGACATTCTCTTGTTACTATTGGGGTGGCTGCTCATGCGCCTTATAGCTCATCGGGAGAGTTGATTGTTGCGTCCAAAGCTCTGGCTGACAGATACAATGTACCCTTCAATATTCACGTGGCAGAAACAAAAAAGGAGTTTGATCAGATTATGAGTAAACACGGGCTTACTCCTGTTCAGTATCTTAATAAACTTGGGGTATTAAGCTCTAATATGATTATGGCCCACGGTATTCACCTAACAGAAGAGGATATTAAGATAGTAGCTGAGAAAGGGGTTGGGATTGCTCATAATCCTGAGTGCAATATGAAACTGGCAAGTGGTGTGGCACCTGTGCCGGATATTTTGGCTGCCGGCGGTAAAGTAGGTTTAGGTACAGATGGCGTTGCAAGTAACAATAATCTCGACATGTTTGATGAGATGAATACAGCCGCATTGCTGCATAAACTTCATAAAAACGACCCTACAGTTCTTGATGCACGCACAGTTGTTGAAATGGCTACTATTGGAGGTGCGAGGGTTTTGGGTATGGATGACAAAATTGGATCAATAGAAAAAGGCAAAAAAGCCGATATTATTATAATTGACCTTGGCAAGCCCCACCTTCACCCGCTATTTAATGTTTATTCTCTCGTTGTTTACAGTATGAAAAGTTCTGATGTTGAGTCTGTTATTGTGAATGGCCAAATAGTAATGCAAAACAGGAATGTTCTCAATATTGATGAAAAAGCCTTATATTCTCAGGTTGATAGCCTGGTTGCTGAGATTTTGAAGTATGTAGAAAATCGTTAATTTTTCTAACAAACTTTATGTTTTTTCTTTATAAACAAAAAGTTCAAATAAAATTTATTTTAATTCTTTCTTTGTCTTTTTTGCAGGTAAATAGTTTTCACTGCTCACAACATTTTTTCCTGATTTTAGCTCCAATTGCTTACGGGCATTTCCTGCAATTTTCCCACCTGTTTTAGCTGCTTTTTTATTCTCTGCGAAACCTTTTGGATTAGTATTTATTACTATTTCCTTTGTAGAAGCTTCTCCTAGCATGGAAAATATGAGTTCCAGATCGGTCATATGATCTCTTAAATTTTGAGACTTTAATCCTTTGATTTTCTTGTATTCTGAAGGTGTCAGCCCAAAAGTAGCCTTAGAAATTTCTGCAGTGAGTATAGCGTATTCTATTTGTTCTTTTATTCCTCTTTGTTTCCATTCATCAGTTAATTCTTCTCGAATTGCAATGCTTCTCATTCTTTTTTCAATCCATTCTTCAGGATATCCTTTGGCTTTATATAATTCTCTGGTTCGTTGAGTTGCCAGTTCAGGATTCTCAATCTCATCTAACCTATCAGCCCCCACTTGCGCTAACCAAAGCTTAAAAGGTTCAGCTTTGGGAGACGGGATAGACTGAATTATTCTTAAAAGACTCTTTGTGTTAGCGGTATCTGTTATTCTCATTTTCCCGTCTGGCGCTTTTAGTTTGAACTGTCGACAAATTGTCGACAGTTCAGTTCCACCTTCCAGAGAAACTCGTTTCTTCATTTTAAACCAATAATCTCTAGGATTCACTGAATCTGTGAGCACTTCAATCACGTCAATGACTGAAAAGTACCATTGTTCTTCTTTTTCTTCCCAAAGTGTTCTAATTTGCTTTTGATCAAAGATTTTTATTTTATTCATTTGTCTCGATGTTATTGTGAGAATTATTTACAACATGTAAAATAAAACAAGTTTAAAACGCTAGAAAAGCTATCCATATTTATATTGTACTCTTTTCTATAAGAATATCCTTTAGTTCCTCATAGTATCTTATCACTAATAATCCACCTTATTCTCAAAGCTAATCCATTCTTCGAAAGGCGTACACCTGTCCCGGTGTTGTATTTTTACGGTTGGAATACTCCTTTTTTCTAGAGGTAAAGGAATCTCTTTATAAATGAAAGAATCATCGAAGCCGGCTTTAGCTGCGTCGGTATTTTCAGCGGCGAAAACTAACATCTTTGGGCGTGCCCAGTAAATAGCCCCAAGACACATAGGGCAAGGTTCGCAACTTGCGTAAATAATACAACCATCAAGCTGAAAAGAGTTTAACTTTTTGCAGGCCTCACGAATGGCAACAACTTCTGCATGCGCCGTTGGGTCGTTGGTGCTTGTAACCTTGTTTGCACACGCACTAATAATTTCCCCATTCTTTACTATTACTGCACCAAACGGACCTCCTTGCCCGGTTTTTACATTTTCTCTGGCTAGCCTTATTGCTTCTTCAAGATAAAATTCGTGATTTTCCATGCTTTTGTAGTTCTAATTCCTATACGTTTGTTACCGATTGTAAAGTTATAATTTTTCACCAATAATAGTTAAATCAGGTTTGATGTTTTTAAATGAAATTTGATTTTGTATAATTTTGAGAGTACTTTTTTTGATGTAATATCGTTTTTTGAATGACTAGGAAATATTAAAATGGAATTGGAAATCAATTAGAATAAAAAACTTAAAATTCTCTCATATGAAAACAATTAGATTTGTCCTATTTACAATGCTTTTCGCATTTTTTGCAAACACTGCAAGCAGTTTTTCTCAAATAAGATTCTCAAAACATGGGGAAGAAGATGGTTTGAAAATCGAGAATCGTTGGAGACGAAGCAATTTTTTTAATAAAAATAGCGATGCTGTTTTAATAATCAAACTTACGAATACTAACACTTATGCTGTAAATGCAAAACTATCAGTTGGATTTTACAGAGATGGAATTCTGGCCTTTTCTAGCGAAGAGCAAACTGTTTGTTTAGAGCCGGGGCAAGTTAAAAGAGGATTCCAAACAAATTTCAGATTTACAGCTGAAGGCATTACTATTGCTGAGACCCATGAAGATAATTTTTCTTGGGATTTTGCTACTGTTGAGATAATTAGAGTTGAGAAGTGTAAATAATCATTGAATAATTAAAGTCTTTAGCATGCTTCTTAAAGCACAAAAATGCTATTTTTGTTGCTCCAAAAAAAACAAAGAAAAATGAATTTATTAGAATTTCAGAAATCAATACTTCAAGGTATTCCGGACGAATTGCCTTCTCCAAAACCTTACGAACCAGAAATTAATCATGCTCCGAAAAGGAAAGATATTCTTAGCACTAGCGAAAAAAAACTGGCAATAAAAAATGCTTTAAGATATTTTCCTGAAAAACATCATTCTGTCCTTGCTCCTGAATTTGCCGAAGAGCTTGTAACTTACGGCAGAATTTATATGTACAGATTGAGGCCTGATTATAAAATATATGCAAGAAGTATTGATCAGTTCCCTCATAATAGCAAACAAGCAGCAGCTATCATGCTTATGCTATCAAACAATCTTGATTATGCTGTTGCTCAACACCCTCATGAGCTAATCACTTATGGTGGCAATGGAGCTGTATTCCAAAATTGGGCTCAGTATTTACTTTGTATGAAGTATCTGGCTGAAATGACTGAAGAACAAACGTTAGTTCTATACAGTGGTCATCCTATGGGTCTTTTCCCATCTCATAAAGATGCTCCAAGGGTTGTTGTTACGAATGGTATGATGATTCCTAATTATTCCAAGCCCGATGATTGGGAGAAATTTAATGCCCTTGGTGTAACTCAATATGGGCAGATGACCGCAGGAAGCTTTATGTATATTGGCCCTCAGGGAATAGTGCACGGAACAACAATTACAGTGCTGAATGCAGCTCGTCGAATTGATAAAAATTCAAGCGACCTTTCAGGAAAAGTATTTGTTACTAGTGGTTTGGGTGGAATGTCTGGTGCGCAACCAAAGGCAGCAGTTATTGCCGGAGGAATAGGTGTTGTTGCAGAAATTAATCCCAAGGTTACTAATATCAGATATTCTCAGGGATGGGTAGATGAAGTTTATGAAGATATAGATTTGCTAATCAATAGAGTTGAGGAAGCTAAAAATAACAAGGAGGCTGTATCTCTGGCTTATCAAGGAAATATCGTAGAACTTTGGGAAAGATTTGCTGAAAGAAAAGTTAAGGTTGAATTGGGCTCTGACCAAACTAGTCTGCACAATCCTTATTCCGGCGGCTATTATCCTGCCGGACTTGGATTTGAAGAGGCAAACGATATGATGGCTAACGACCCTTTGAAGTTTAAGATAATGCTTCAAAAATCATTAAAAAGACACGTTGCTGCGATTAATGCTATGACCAAACTTGGCATGTACTTCTGGGATTATGGTAATGCATTTCTTCTAGAAGCCGGCAGGGCAGGAGCTGATGTTTTTAATGAAGATGGCACCTATAAATATCCTTCTTATGTTCAGGATATAATGGGACCAATGTGCTTCGACTACGGCTTTGGACCTTTCAGATGGGTGTGTGCATCAAACGATCCCGAAGATCTGAAGAAGACTGATATGATTGCAGCCAATATCCTTAGAGAAATGCTTGAAACCGAACCGGATGAAATAAAGCTTCAGCTGGCCGATAATCTCAGATGGATTGAACAAGCTGAAGAAAACAAACTAGTTGTAGGTTCTCAGGCTAGAATTTTATACGCTGATGCTAAAGGTAGAATCAAAATTGCAGAAGCCTTTAATAAAGCTGTGGCAATGAAAGAGATTTCGGCACCTGTTATACTAGGACGAGATCATCACGATGTTTCAGGTACTGATTCTCCTTATCGTGAAACTTCCAACATTTATGACGGTTCTCAGTTTACTGCCGATATGGCCATCCAAAATGTTATTGGCGACAGTTTTCGAGGTGCTACATGGGTTTCTATACATAACGGCGGTGGTGTTGGCTGGGGCGAGTCGATAAATGGTGGCTTTGGTATGGTTTTAGACGGTACTTATGAAGCAGACCGACGATTAAAATCAATGCTTTTTTGGGATGTTAATAATGGTATTGCAAGAAGAAGCTGGGCAAGAAATAATGAGGCTGTTTTTGCTATCAAACGTGCTATGGAAGAAGAACCAAAACTGAAAGTTACTCTTCCAAACTTTGTTAATGATAATGTAATTGATGAATTGTTTTAATTGAAGCTCAGTCTTTCATAAGTGTATGATTTTTATTAATTTTATCAAACTAAATAATTAAAACCATGAAGAGAAACTCACACAAATATGCTTCATTAATTGCTATGAGCAGAAGCATTTCTATGAAAAATATATTATTGATTTTTGGAATTTCATTGCTGTTTAGCCTTTCTTCATGTGAAATTGAAGATGTAAATGCAAGAAATAAATTTCTTGGTACATGGAAAGTTTCTGAACTTAGTTCATACTATGGACCTCCTCCAATGACTTATAATGTTAATATCTCTGCCAGCAATGATGACGTTGATGAAATTATTATTTCTAACTTTTTCAACATGGGTTCGTCAGAAAAAGTTTATGCTTATGTGTCTGGAAATAGTGTCACAATTCCAAGCCAAACAATTTGTGATGATTCAATAACTGTATCAGGAAGTGGTTCATTTAGATCAAGTTCAAATGATATTTCTTTGAGCTATTCTACAAACGACGGAGCAGTACTAGATAATCTTTCAGCTACTCTTACAAAACTGTAATAGATTTTAATGAGATTGTTATTGAAGAATATTTATAATACAGAGCTTTTAATGTGGATTTAATCTTCGGTGGTTTTCTCCTCCATCAAAATCAATGAGTTTATAACGTCATCGTGAATCTTATTTATTGTTTCTCTTTCTAAAACATAGCAATTAATAGCATTAATTAGTTGCTCTCGTGTAATGTCATGTTCTCTGAATAAGGAGTTATAATATATTGCAATTGAATCTTGCAGAGCATCACTGCTTATATGAACAATTTCAAAATATGCTTCAATCATATAAACATCAGTCATAACAGCAACAAACTTTTCTTTCTCCATTATGTCTTCACAAGTACTGTGTTTTTCAAAATACGAACATGATGAAAATACAATCAAAAAGATTAATGTAACTATTCTATAATGTTTCATTAGAAATGTTTTATCTGTTAAATTGCAAAGCCATTCCTCTATAGTTGTCATTTAGAATGCCATTGCTATAAACTATTCTTCCATTAATTATTGTGTAATCAACAGTGCTGCTAAATAATTGATTCTCGAAAGGCGACCATCCACATTTATAAAGTATGTTTTTCTTATCAACTATCCACTGTTTGCTTAGGTCAACAATTACTAAATCTGCAAAATATCCCTTTTTAATAAATCCTCTATTTTTTACATTAAAACAAATTGCGGGATTATGACACATTTTTTCCACAACTTTAGTAAGGCTAATCTTACCATTTTTATAATTCTCAAGCATCAAAGGGAGTGAATGTTGAACCAAAGGTCCTCCCGATGGGCATTTTGTATAGATGTTTTGTTTTTCTTCAAATGTATGAGGAGCGTGGTCAGTAGCAATTACGTCAATTTTATTACTAAGTAAAGCAGTCCAAAGTTCTTCTCTGTCTGATATACCTTTTATTGCAGGATTCCACTTAATCAGACTGCCTTTTGTTTTGTAATCATCACTGGAAAACCACAAATGATGAACACAAACTTCTGCTGTTATTCTTTTATTCTCGGATAATGGACTATTATCTAAAAGCGACATTTCCTTAGCAGTGCTCAAATGTAGTATATGAAGTCGTGTGTCGTATTTTTTTGCGAGTTCTACTGCTTTTTTGCTGGAGGTAAAACATGCTTCACTGTTTCTAATTATTGGATGATATTCTATCGGTATATTTTCGCCAAATTTTTCAATCGCTGCTTTCGTGTTCGCTTGTATAATGCTTTCCTCTTCGCAGTGCACAGTGATGGGAAAGTTTGTAATAGAAGAAAATATTTTCACTAAGCTGTCGGAGTTATCAACCAGCATATTTCCGGTGCTGGAACCCATGAAAATTTTAATACCACAAACATTTTTAATATCAGTGGCCTTAAGCTCTTCCAGATTGTTATTTGTGGCACCAATATAGAAAGAGTAGTTGCAAAAACTTTTGTCAGAGCCAATCTTGAATTTTTCTTCCAGAGCTTTTTGTGAAGTTGTTTGAGGATTTGTGTTTGGCATCTCCATGAAAGAAGTAATGCCTCCGGCTGCGGCGGCAGCTGATTCTGAAAAAATATCCCCCTTATGAGTGAGCCCTGGTTCACGAAAATGTACCTGATCGTCAATAACACCTGGAATAACAATTCTGTCATTAACATCAATAATCTCACATAGGTTTAATATGCTTTCAGGGATCTGTTCTGATTCATTAAAAATGTACTCAATGTATGGTTGAATAATATAAATATGACCTTTGAAGTCGCTACCTTCATTAATTATTCTTGCATTTCTCAATAAAAGGTGTTTTGACATAAAAGGTGATTTTTTAGGGAAAGTTATTTGTCTGCCGCAGCTACAGCTGCTTTATACTTTCTGTAATAGCCGAAAATGCTCTTGATTCTCAATTTTATTACTCCAAAAATAGCTTCTTTAAAAATGCCTTTGCTCATTTTTGATGTTCCTTCAGAGCGGTCGGTAAATATTATAGAGACTTCCTTAATTTTAAAGCCAAGTTTCCACGCGGTATATTTCATTTCTATTTGGAAAGCATAACCAATAAAACTTATCTTATCAAGATCAATAGCCTCAAGCACTTTTCGAGTATAGCATTTAAATCCTGCAGTAGTATCTCTTACCTTCATTCGCGTAATAAATCTCACATAAGCCGATGCATAAAACGACATCAAAACTCTGCCCATGGGCCAGTTAACAACATTTACTCCGTTGATATATCTTGATCCGATTGACATATCGTATCCTTCTATTGCACATGCATCATAAAGTTTGATAAGATCATCAGGGTTGTGAGAAAAGTCGGCATCCATCTCGAAAATAAATTGGTATTTTCTTTCTAGTGCCCATTTGAACCCTTTTATGTATGCAGTTCCTAAGCCAAGCTTACCCTTGCGAGTTTCAAGATGCAATTTTCCTGCAAATTCCGGAATTAACGACTTTACAATATCGGCTGTTCCATCAGGTGAATTATCATCAATAACTAGTATGTGAAAATCTTTTGGCAATGAAAATACCCTTCGAATTATCTTCTCGATATTCCCCTTTTCTATGTATGTTGGTATGATAATTAAACTATCACTCACTTCATCCGGCTTAAAAATGATTGGTAAAATTAATTCATTATTCTATTCAATCAAAATAACATATGTAATTTTTGAAAATTTAGGCATTTCAAACAATTCAGATTGAGTAATTTTGCAAAACTCTTTATTCTAACGGCAAGATATATGATTTATTTTGATAACGCGGCAAGTACTCCTGTTTTTGATTCAGTTTCAGAGCATATGTACTTATTACAAAAGGAAGTTTTTGGTAATCCATCGGCTTTGCATGCATTCGGACGAAAGGCAAGGGTTGAGGTGGAAAGGGCCAGAGCACTAATTGCTAAGAAGATGAATGTTCAACCGGCTGAAATTTTCTTTACTTCTGGAGGTACTGAAGCAAACAATGCTATTCTTTGGGGGTGTGCAAAAGACCTTAATCGCAAAGTGTTTATTACTAGTCCTACCGAGCATCCTTGTGTATTGAATACTTTAGAAAGTATTTGCAAATCTCTGCCGGTGGAAGTTCAATTTGTAGATATTGATAATATGGGGCAGATTGATATGTCGCACCTGGAGTTTTTATTGAAAAACAATAAAAATGCAGTCGTATCGCTAATGCATGCGAATAATGAGACCGGTGTTTTGCTTCCAATGAATGAGGTTGCTCCTCTATGTAAAGAGAATGGGGCTCTGTTTCATTCAGACATTGTGCAAACGGCGGGTAAATATAATCTTGATTTTCAGTCGCTCGGGTTTGATTTTGCAGCTGTAAGCGCACATAAATTTCATGGACCCAAAGGGGTTGGCTTTATGTATGTTAGATCTGGTTCGTTTTTTAAACCTTTTATAACAGGTGGAATGCAAGAAAGAAAAATGAGAGCGGGAACAGAAAATGTTGTTGGAATTAGTGGAATGGGAAAAGCCCTTTATTTTGCTCTTGAGAATATGAATGATACTATAGCTTATGTGTCATCTATAAAAGAGAGATTGCTAAATCTACTAAAAACAGAGATTCCTGGTGCTTTTGTAAATGGTAGCCCGATGGAAAAATCTCTTTATTCATTAGTGAATATTTCCTTACCAAAAACATATAATAGCGAGATGTTGTTGGCCAAGCTTGATATTGAAGGTATTGCAGTGTCAACAGGCAGTGCATGTAATTCTGGCTCAGGAAAAGGGTCTCATGTGCTAACTGCAATAGGCGCCGATCCTGAAAGACCTTCAGTGAGAGTTTCTTTTTCCAGATTTAATACGATTGAAGAGGTAGATAGGTTTGCGGAAGTGTTGAAGGGGATAGGGGTATAGGGGTATAAGGGGTATAGGTTGAATTTGAAATTTTATGTTGAGAAAAATTGCATTTCATACTTTGGGTTGTAAGCTGAATTTCAGTGAGACATCGGATATTAGCAGGTCATTCTCCGAAAAGGGTTTTGAGATTGTTGACTTTTCGAGTCAGGCTGATTTTTATGTTATCAACTCATGTTCAGTTACAAAAAAAGCGGAAAAGAAATGTAAATCTCTTATAAATCAAGTTGTTAAAAGAAGTCCTGATGCATGTGTTGCTGTAATTGGATGTTTTTCTCAAATTAATTCAGAAGAACTATCTAAAATTCCCGGCGTTGGTCTTGTGCTTGGAAATGCTGAGAAGTTCAATTTATTGGAGCATCTTAGAGATTTTAACTCTTCAAGTAAAATTATTCCCGTAAAAAAGCCTGAGTACAAAGATCTTACTGAATTTAATCCTACTTATTCTATTGATGGACGAACAAGGTCATTTTTTAAAATTCAGGACGGGTGCGACTATTTTTGTGCATATTGTACAATCCCATTAGCCAGAGGTAAAAGCCGAAGCAATACTATTGAAGAAACGATAAAGGTTGCAGAAGAAATTACGAAAGCAGATATAAAAGAGATTGTCCTTACAGGTGTTAATATTGGTGACTTTGGGAAAAATAATGGGGAATCGTTCTATGGACTTCTGAATGAACTTGTGAAAATTCAAGGCATTGAAAGAGTCCGAATTTCATCAGTTGAACCTGACCTTCTTAGTGATGAAATAATTGAACTTGTTGCTTCAAATGAAAAATTGATGCCACATTTTCATATTCCTCTTCAGGCTGGTTGCAATGAAGTTCTTAAAGATATGGGCAGAAGATATGTTACTGAGCTGTTTTCATCCAGAATCGACAAAATAAGGATGCTAATCCCTCATGCATGTATAGCAATTGATCTTATTGTTGGCTTTCCTTCCGAAAGCGAGGCGTTGTTTGAAAAATCTCTAAAATTTATTGAGCAGTCGGATGTTTCTTATGTGCACGTATTTACCTACAGCGAGAGAGATAGTACAAGAGCGTTGAATATAAAGGAAAGGGTTGCCGGAAAAGATAAAAGTTCCCGATCAAAAAGGATGCACGAACTTTCTGAATTGAAACAGCGAGAGTTTTACTTTAATAATATTGGAAGAAAAGAAAAAGTTCTTTGGGAAAAAGAAAACATTAAGGGCTTTATGTATGGCTTTACTGAGAATTATATAAAAGTGAAAACGAAATTTGATGATAAGCTGGTAAACCAAATTACCGAAGTTGTATTGAGTGATTTGGATGAAGGGGTGTTTAATGTGATAATGTGATAATGTGCCAATATGCTAATGTGATAATGTGCTAATGTGATTGAGAGTTAAAAACTAAAAACTAAAAGTGAAAAGAGCAATATGCCAATTAAATAATATGCCAATGTGCCAATGTGATGATGAGATTGTAAGGATTGAAAACTGCTTTTAAAACCACGTTGATTCACAGAGCACACGGGGGTGCACATTGAAAAACACACTGTGATACATTGTGAAAACATTGTGAAACACTGTGTAACTTTATAAAAAACAAGGATTGTAATTAGATTAATTGTATAAAAATGATTGAATTGATAAAAATTTGTGATTCTGTTTGTGAGATAGCTAGAAAAACCGGAATTTTTCTTAGAGATGAGGTTAATAAAATTAAATCTGATGATATTGAATCTAAAGGTCTTCACAATTTTGTTACTTATGTTGATAAAAAAGCCGAAGAGCAAATTGTGTTTAAGTTAAAGCAACTTATTCCTGAGGCAGGTTTTATTGCAGAGGAAGGAACAGAGTCAGGAAAGGGGGAGAGGTATAATTGGGTTATAGATCCTTTGGATGGTACTACCAATTTTATACATGGATTGCCTTGTTTTAGTATTTCTATTGCTTTAATGGATTATGAATCTGTAGTTATAGGTGTTGTTTATGAGATAAATCTCGATGAGTGTTTTTATGCTGTAAAAGGTGGGGGTGCATATTTAGATGGTAGGGAAATATTTGTTTCTAATGCAAAAACAATTCAAGACAGTCTTTTAGCTACCGGTTTCCCATATTATGATTACTCTAGATTGGATAATTATATGGAGTTGTTTGTTTACTTTTTAAGAAATTCTCATGGTGTTAGAAGATTAGGAAGTGCAGCTGTTGATTTAGCATATGTAGCTTGTGGAAGGTTTGAAGGTTTTTTCGAATACAGTCTTAACCCTTGGGATGTAGCTGCAGGAAGTCTAATTGTTGAAGAAGCAGGAGGCAATGTAACTGACTTTAAAGGAGGAGGCGATTTTATATTCGGGAAAGAGATTGTTGCCTCAAATTTGAATATTTTCGATGAATTTATTCATAGAATAAAGAGCGCTTTTTAATAAAAAAAAGGCCACCTCGATTTATGAGACGGCCTCTTTTTGTAAATTATGACAATTAATTAATAGCCATAATAAGATGCGCCAGTAAATAATGCAATTAAAACAGAGAAGTAGAAAATCCATACTACGATTCCTACAGCTCCAATAATAAGTCCGATAAGACCCATAATTTTACCTGCATTGCCCATTCCCTCACCGCCATAAGCTTCAGGATTTGATGTGCATTCGTTTACTGCTTTTTTGCCGAAATTAAAACCAAGAATTCCAAATACAAGAGGAACAATTGGTAAGCACATTGTTGCCAATGAGATAATTCCGAATACTAATGCTTTTACTGCTGATGGTGCATTTGGTTTTTTAACTTCCATAAAATTTGGTTTTTAGTTTGTAATTAAAATAGCTTGTAAATGAAATTTGCAAACATTAAAGTTAGTGTAAAAATAATAGAAATTTTTAAAAACAAAAAAGATAATTTATCTTTTCTGTATGCTTGTACGAAAATTAGCAAAAATGAAAGAATCATAGGCAATAATGCCGGATAAACAAAAATGCTTTCCAGTATATTTCCTTTAAAAAGTTCTATAACTCCCCTTTGTAATCCGCATGCAGGGCAATCATATCCTGTAAGATACTTCCACTGACAAGGTATTTGGTTCTTTTCGAGAAATTCAATCAACCATTTCATATGATAGTGTTAAGTCGGCAGTCAACAGTCGACAGTCGATAGTCGGCAGTCGGCAGTTAAGGTTTCAATTCATACAATCTTTTTCTATAATGAGTTACTAATATAGGTTCCAATTAAATCAGAAAAATCGGTTTCGCCATCATAAAATACCGACACTATTGGAATATTATATTTATTCGAAACATCTTTAAACACAGAGCTGCAAATTTGTCCTGGCATACAACCAAATGGAGAAACATTCACAACAAGCTTTGCTCCTTGGTCGACAAAACCAATAGCTCTGCCAATTGTCAGAACAGGCTCGCCTTCTACTTCAACGGGCACAAACTTTTTTCCAATGTTCATTATCTCTTTGATCGGAGGTTCTTTTCTGTCAGATAAAAACTTACTAAAAATTCTTTGATACTTATTTTCGAGAATTATAGTAAAATTGTTTGAAATAAAATTAGAGAAAAAGTCAAGAATGTTCTTGGATGTTTTCATTTCAGCAGAATAATGTATCCATTCCATCATAGGGGCAACCCATGCCTCTCCGCCATTATCTTCAATACTTTTCACTAAATAGGAATTAGAAAACGGAGAGTTTCTAACATAAATTTCGCCTACAACTCCAATTAAAGGCTTTTTCTCGTTTGTATAATCTAGTTTTTTAAGTTTTGAATTCAAATTTCGTAAAGCATCAGAAATGCTTTGTTTTTTTTCAAAAACATCTTCCATGTTTTTAATGGCATTTTCAAGAATTTCATCAACCGATCCCTTTTCTTTCTCATATGGCCTTAATCTACAACCAAGTTTGAAAATAACATCAGAAACTATCATTGCTTTCAAAAAATGCACTCTCATTGCGCCTTTTATATCTCCATAATTATCGTCGAAACTTGGTGATATTATTGAGGCATTTATATTGCTGTTTTGAAGAATCTTGTTGTGAAGTCTTGCGTATAGTCCAAACCTGCACGGACCACTTGCACATGGCATAAAAAGGGCTGCATTATCGGCTGCACTGCCATTCTCTTTTGAAATCTTGTCTAAAAATGCCCCAATAGTAGAAGTTGCAGGCATACATTCAGAACCTCTTACAAATGCGCTCCCCTTTGTAAATGTTTCAATATCTTCTTTAACGAGTGGCACAGAATCTATCCCATAAGCTCTTAAAGACGCACTTACAAGTCGACAGCCTATTGGATGCATTGGTGGAATATATACTTTGCTGCCGGCAAATGAATTTTTTATCTTGCTTTCAATTTTTACTTCTGTAATGTTGCTTTTTTTGGAACTAAAATAATGTTCCACTCTGTCGAAATACGCCTCAAGTCTGGTCATATAACCTGCATCCCCGCCATGTTCGTCTAATTCAAGAATTAACGATGGCTTAGAACCCATAATTTCTTCAAATGCATTTAGCAAAAAGGAATCGGGGCCGCAACTAAAGTTTGAAAGAAAAATAGGAAATAAATCTTCTCTCTCCTTAATGTATTTTGATGCAACAACAATTCTTTGGCCGTATGACCAATACATATCTCTGTACTCTTCAGTTATATCTTCCCTGTTTACAGGTAAAATATCCATCGGAATTACTTCATACCCATATCTTGCAACAGTTGAAGGGATTCCCAAATTAATTGTCTGGTCAAGTATGTTATATCCTCTTCCAAGAATTACAAATCTGGGTTTTCCTGTATTTCTCTCTTCGATAAAGTTTTTTCCATATTTCTTTAGCTCTGTTTTAGTGGAGCTATCTTTTTCTTTCGAAATACGAAATGCATGCTTAATTTTTTTGCTTGATATCCCAAATGATTTGCCAATTGTTTCTTCGAGTTGCTGTATGTTATAATCTTCATTTTTCGAAAAATCAATTACGGGGCAAATTATATTGTCTGCATTAATGTTGTTATAACCAAGTGCACTTTTTAAAATTGAAGGAAAAGCCTGAGATAATGGACAGAAGTATGAGTTTAACGCTTTAGGATTTGCTGTATCCTGAATGTGAAAAGGAATTATGACAGGTAAATTCGCATGCTTCAAACAATACATAGCATGTCCTATTGCAAGTTTAAGAGGATAACAAAAGTCAGACAAAGCATATGTTTTTGCAAGTGAATTTATTTCTTCATTAGATTCCGGAGTAGGAATAAGATTTATATTAAGCTCACTAAAAAACGTTCGCCAGAAAGGGTGGTATGTAAAATACTGTAATGCCCTAGGTAAATATGCTTTTACAGGTGCATCTGATAAAACATTTTTTGAGTTTATGGTTCTTGATAAATGCTTGTAAGCATCAAGATGATTGTTGGTTTTGATAGTTTCAGCATCAGGCTCTTTCCCGCACATATATCCCCACGAAGATTCTGTTGTTTCATTTTCTATCTTCATATATGTAATGAGGCATTTATTATTGCAAAGTAGGCAGTTATCTTCGGTTAGACTAACTTCTTTGTTTTTAATTTCAAGACCTTTAAAAGATGTTTCTGAGGGTGGATTTGTTCTAAGCATTTCAGCAATTCCAATAGAGCCCATTAAGTGACTATATTGGGATGTCTGTATTTTTTTCCCAATTACATTCTCAAATGCTTCAACAAGACCTGAGTTCTTTGCGGTTGCACCTAAGAATAAAATAGGCTCTTCAATTGTTCTGTTTTGAACTACTCTATTTAAATAATTTTTACACACAGAGTAAAGAATTGATGACATTACCTCATCTCTTCCATAGCCATTTGTTAATAACTGATTGGCATCTTGCTCCATGAAAACAGTACATCTGTCACTTGAAATTGGAGGTCGGGCATTTTTGCAGAATTCAGGAATGTCGTCGAGAGCTATATTTAGGTTTCTTGCTTGCTCTTCCAAAAATGAACCTGTTCCTGCTGCGCAAACATAGTTCATGTTTGCATCTTTCATCCAACCGTCTTCAACAAAAATGTACTTTGAATCTTGCCCTCCAATCTCAAATATTGTTTTCACATTAGGAAACTCCTTAATAGCACCTTTAAGATGAGCCGTAATCTCATTTTTAACTATATCGGCACCTGCAAACTGACCAACAAGTTTCCTACCGCTACCTGTTGTTCCCAATCCTTTAAAATTGAATTTGATATTTCTTTCATTTTGCAATAAGGTAATTCCTTCAAGCAAATTTTTGAAAGCATTTATTGGGTTGCCTTTTGTTCTTGTATAAAGCCCGAATAGAATATTGCCGTCTTTGTTGAGAACAGCTATTTTTGTGCTTGTAGACCCAATATCTAAGCCAGCAAAAACATCATAAGTTTCATTGCTTTCAAGATTCCAAATATCCACTTCATTATTTAAGCTGTCTAAATAGTGAGTGTGAGCCTTTTCGGTTCTGTTTTTAAATGATAAAGGCATTTCATAAGCAGCATTGTAGGCATCCTTGCTTATTGATTTGAGTTCATTGAGGTGTTTTGGGTTGTTAAGAAATTTTATAAGCGAACCTGAAAGAAAGAAGTCGGGGTTTTCAGCAACTATCAAGCTGCTGTTGTTGAGTAATTTTTGAAAAAAGTGAAGAAAAATCTTATTATTTGCCAATCCTCCAATCAGAAAAACATTATTATTGATAATTTTCCCTCTAAATAAAGTTGTAAATGCCGATTCCGCAAGTCCTTTAACCAAGCCATTCCAAAGTTGATCAATGCTATAACCTTGCTGTTGCCTGTGGATAAGGTCGCTTTTTGCAAACACCGCACATCGTGATGCTACGCTTGGCGGATTTTCAATAATTGGAATATTCTGAATGGCATCATAAGTAAGTCCCATCCTTGACATCTGCTGATCAAGAAAGGCTCCTGTTCCTGCAGCACATAAGGAATTGGTATCGTATCTGTGAAATTTCCCTTCTTTTACCTCAATTACTGATAAACCCGACGACCCAATATCTATAAAGTATTTTACATCGTCAAACTCTTGTTTGTCAAGAGTTTTAACAAGGCAGTAAATTGGTGATATTATCGGAATGTTGTACTTCTTAGATAGTAATGAAGAATATTTCCCTGTTATAATGGTTTTATCATTATTCAATGAAAAAGAATTTTCTGAAATTAACTCTTCAAAGGCAGCTAATGGCTCTCCCGAATGTTCTTTCCTGAAATATTTTATGTGTCCGTTCTCTCTGAATGCGACCTTAATTGATAAGGAACCTGCATCAATGCCTACCATTGTCAAAACTAATTTACTACAATTATTTTTGTACTTATGCTATAATCTCCTGATATATTAACTATATAAGTGCCCGGCTTCTGCTTTGAAAAAGGTATAGACAGTTCAAATACATCGCTGTAGTTTTTGCTATTTATTATTTTACCTGAAGCGTCAGTTATCATAACATTGATATTTCCAAAAACTCTCTGACTAGGAAACCTAATAATTATTTGTTCAGAATTTGAGTTGTAATAAACAATACTCGCATTAGGATTGAATTCTGATATATTGTTGTCATCATCATCGTCATCATCCTCTTTTTTCTCCAATGCCATTATCATTAAATCATCAAAATAAAATCCTTCAAGATTTACATATCCATCAGAAACAAAAACAAATTTAAGCCATACTTCTGAGCCAGTAAATTCAGTAATATCAATCTCTTCTAAAACCCATTCATCCTGATTTCCATGATATATTGGTTGCCCGGGCGCCTGCACCTGATTTCCAGTTTGTGTATATTTGCCACTTAGAGGGTGCCATGTTGCCCAATTATTATCAGAAATGAGTAATTGAACATAATCCCAGTCTTTCTCAACATTAAACCTGGTCATAAAGCTTAGTGTTGCTACAATATAATTTGTAAGATCAATAGCTGCCTTGCTAGTAATGCTGGTGTTTTGGTTACTTGTATAATTTCCTGAAGGGCTATCAGCTATGGAACCAGGCTCAGAGAAATATACTGAGGTGCTAACACCCCACTTCATGCTAGTCCAATAATCCATATTGTCGCAAGGATCAAAAAACACAACCTGAGGTACTCCGAAATACTTGGTAATTGGGGTTTCCCATTCGTAAGCTCCATTAGATGTTGAAATAATTAATTCAATATTATCGCCATCAGTTGCAGAAGGATCTAATGTTATTGTAAATTCAGCAGTAGCTGTGTCAAGCAATTCCATATCTGTTAGCACAATAGGATTGCTTACGCTTAGAATATTGTCAGATATAGCAAAAGCTGTTACTGTGTAATTAGCAGGATTGTTTAATCCTAGGTTTGTAACTTCAACTGAAACAGTTGCTGTATGATCAATTATGTATTTTGGGCTTGTATCGGTAATTTCAGCATAAGATAATGCTAGGTGTGCAAGTGCATTATTCATAAATACGTGTCCAGCACAAATGTCAATAATTTTATTCATTGCTGGCCAAAATCCATCAGCAGGCGAACCGGCTTCCGGAGTAAAAGCAAATACTTTATTTTTGGTAGCTTGTTCTCCATAAAACCAATCGTCTGATCCTCCATTTGCAAAATATACTAAGGTTTGATAACATGTTCCATAAGTATAGTTATTTTCTTTTGTCAACAGTTGAGCAAATTTTATAAAAGCTGTAGAATCAGGTGTAAGCAAATCTTCATATCCCCAAGGATAAATAAGTAGGTCGCTATATGTGTGATTGTTGAGCGCTAAAGAGAAATTAAAAGTTTCAGCAAGGATTTTAACGTTTTGAGTCTCAGGCTCTGAAAATGGGCCTGTTCCCCTATAAGTCAATGATGATTGTGTTGGCGAAGAGCCAAGGTTATCATATCCCCACATATAACCAAAATTTCTGTTTAGGTCAACTCCTATACTTGAGTCAGAATTTACTCTCATGTTTTTTCTGTGCATACTTCCACCACTTGGATGTGTTGTTTGGCAATAAATATATCCATCAGGATTAACACAGGGTACGAAATACATTTCAAGGTTGTCAATCAGATATGTAACTTCTGGGTCAGTGCCATAGTTTTCAAGCAGATACCACATATGATAAAGCATTTGCTGCATACTTGCGGGCTCTCTTGCGTGAGTCAGTGCGGTGTATAATACCTTCGGTTTGTCGGTTTCTATCTCTGGGTTTGTTGACATTCTTACCCAGTAGATAGGCCTGTTTTGAATACTTAGAGTTTCGCTAATTGCTGTTTTAGAACTAATAAGGTTGGGGAATAGTTCTCTCATTTGGTCTATGTCGGCTATCATTTCTGAGTATGTATGAAATCCACCCATTGAGCCTAATGTGAAGTTGTCTGGTACAGGGTATTTGGAGCCTTTAAGTTCTAATCTTTTTTCTTGTAAAACGACATTTTTATCAAGGCCTTTGTTTCTTTCCTGATAATAAGCTGACATATCTTCAATTAAAACATCAATTTTGAAGTTTAAGTCTTTTATTTTTTGAATTTCAAATTCAGCAAATTCGCCTGTAAAGAATTCACCAATTTTGAAATCAAAAGGTTGCAAAGCAATCCCGACACTTGCTAATTCAATAATACTTCTTCCTTCAAGGTGTATTTTAACTCTGGAATATTTCTCAGAAGTATTTTGTGATGTGGCAGTTGTTATTGTAGTAGCAATAATTATGAAAGCAATAATAAACTTTTTCATGTTAATAGTTTTTTAAAAAGCAAATTTACGGAAAAGATTTAAGAGATATGTTTAAATATGCTAATTCTGTTGTTATGAATTATTAATAAATTTCGCTTCTTTTTTATCATAAAATGATTTCAAATTTGTATATTTTTGCTTGGTAAATGTGGTAGAACAAATCTGCCAAATAGAAAAATTTATTGTGTAACAATTAATCAATTATTCAGATGAAGCCATTAGTAAGTATCATTATGGGCAGTACTTCAGATATGAAAATCATGTCGGAAGCTGCAAAATTTTTTGACGAATTAGAAATTCCTTTTGAACTGAATGCATTATCAGCGCACCGCGTGCCTGATAAAGTAATTGAATTTGCTGAAAATGCTCATAAACGTGGTATAATGGTAATCATCGCCGGAGCAGGTGGTGCAGCTCATTTGCCCGGGGTTGTTGCTTCCAGCACAATTTTACCTGTTATTGGGGTGCCTGTAAGATCTTCATTGTCGATTGACGGTTGGGATTCTATATTGTCAATTCTTCAAATGCCGGCTGGTATTCCTGTTGCTACTGTGGCTCTTGACGGTGCTAGAAATGCTGCAATTCTTGCAACTCAGATTATTGCACATACCGATTCTAGCGTTAGAAAGAAACTTGAGAAGTTTAAGCAAGACCTTAAGAAAAAGGTTATTCAAGCAAATGAAGACCTTAAGAAAGAAAACTTTAAGTTCAGAGTTTAAAAGCTTTACTGAGGTTTTTTAATTTATTTGTTGTAAATTGCAATCCGATAATTCAAACTGAAACGTCATATATATGATGTTTCGGTTTTAATTTTTAAAATATTCATTATGAAACGAGCATGATTCGTTAAACACAAACAAGGATGAAAATCATCATGCGAGTTCCATCCGACAAATTAAAACGTATTATTTACGGATGAAAAAAATCTTTGTGCTGTTTTGCATTGTTTCAATCTCATTGAAATTATATGCCGCTAATGAAAATTATCTGTTTGGAGGTAGACAGGCAGGAATGGGGAATGCTGCAATTACTTTGTTCGATTTGTGGGCAGTTAGTCATAATCAAGCCGGTCTTGCAAGAATTGATAATATAACTGCTGGTGTTTACGCAGAAAACAGATATCTAATCCCAGACCTTACTCTTGGGGCCGGTGCTCTGGCTGTTCCTGCTGCCGGCGGTGTTTTTGGACTTAGCTTCACGCATTTTGGATATTCATTATATAATGAAAATAAAGTCGGATTGGCATACTCTCGGATGTTCGGAGAAAGGTTCTCTGCCGGTGTTCAACTAAACTATCATCATCTTTCAATTGGGGAGGATTATGGTAGCAAGTCCAGCGTTACTGTCGAGATGGGCGTTATTTATGAATTAATCGAAAATCTGCATATTGGGTTTCATCTGTTCAATCCAACCAGAACAAAAATTGCTGATTATGACGGAGAAAGAATTCCTACAATAATGAGAGGTGGTTTTTCTTATACTTTTTCCGATAGGGTGATTTTTATTTTTGAAACAGAAAAGGATATTAATCTTGAAGCTGTTTATAAAGCAGGCTTGGAATACAGAGTGATAGATCCAATCTATCTAAGAGTTGGCGTCGGAACTAATCCTATGTCAAATTCATTTGGCTTTGGGCTGGAATTCAGCAACTTTCAACTTGATCTCTCTTCATCTTACCATCATATACTTGGCTACTCTCCCCAGTTTAGTCTGATTTATCAATTTAAATAATCAAGGATATGCTCTTAAAAATTATCAGATTATTTAAAGAATTTGCCTATAAAGCAGCAGGGTTATTAATTTTTATTTTCTGCCTTGTAGCAGCTCCTTCACTTGCCCAGACTGAGAATGATTCTATTCAACCTCCTGTTATTCCCATTCAGCAAGAAGCCGAAGAAGGTAGTAGTAATGAACAAATAATTGAAAGAATTGAAAGTGTTTTTGAAGACCTTGAAGCTGGAGATGATATTGATATTTCGGATTTTATTGAACAGCTGGAAGTTTTTATTCAAAATCCTATTAATCTTAACACAGCCAGAGCAGACGACCTAAGAAGGTTAATATTTTTAAATGAAATCCAGATTAATAATTTATTGAATCACAGAGCCGAATATGGTGGGCTGCTGAGTATATACGAACTACAAACAGTTGATGGCTTTGATTTTGAAACTATTCAACTTATTTTGCCATATGTTACGGTTGCTGAAAGTGTTGCCAAAAGACAAATAACCCTAAATGATATAATCAAAAATGGTAAAAGTCAATTCTTTCTCAGGTATCAGAGAATCCTTGAAGAGCAAAAAGGATTTTCACCAATAGAACCAGAAGATTTGGAAGCTAATCCAAATGCCAGGTACTTAGGCAGTCCTTATAGGCTATACCAAAGGTATAGGTTTACCTATTATAATAATATCAGTATTGGAATGACTGCCCAGAAAAATCCGGGAGAGGAATTTTTCAGAGGTTCTCAGCCTTATGGTTACGATTTTTATTCTGCCCATGTGTATTTGAGGGAATTTGGTAAGTTAAAAACTCTTGCTCTCGGTGATTTTCAAGCTCAATTCGGACAAGGTTTGGCGCTTTGGACAGGCTTAGCTTTTGGCAAAAGTGCAGACGCAATTAATGTTAAGAAAAATGCACTAGGATTCAGACAGTACACTTCTGTTGATCAGCAGAATTTCATGAGAGGTGTGGGCGCTACATTGAGGTTTAGCGATCTTGAAGTTTCTACTTTTTTCTCTTACAAAAGAATTGATGCAAATATGCTTCCAACTGATACTCTTGACCAAGAAGATCTTGAGTTTTCAAGTCTTTATACATCAGGAAATCATCGTACCCCTCGCGAACTTGAATATAAAAATGCCCTCGGTGAAATGATGGCAGGAGGTAACTTAAAATATAATTTTGGAAATCTTTCAATTGGAGCAACCGGATATTATCAAGAATTCGATGCCAATTTTAAAAGAAACCTATCTTACTACAATCAGTTTGACTTTAATTCAAAAAGCAACTACGTTTTTGGATTGGATTATAATTATATCTTCAGAAATTTCAATTTCTTTGGCGAATATGCTCAAAGCGAAAATGGTGGTCATGCATTGCTAAATGGTGTAATGATGAGTCTTGGACAAGTACTGTCTCTGTCGGCTATTCACAGAGATATTACAGCTGATTACCAATCAATGTATAGTGCTGCTTTTGGTGAGAATTCCAGAACTTATAATGAGAAAGGGCTGTATCTTGGTCTTCAAGCTAGATTTTCAAGAGAATGGAGTATTTCAGCATACGCCGACCATTTTTCGTTTCCATGGATGAAGTATAGAACTTATTCTCCTTCTCAAGGGTACGATTATTTAATTCAAATAAACCACAGGCCAAGAAGGGGAGTGGAAATGTACGTTAGATACAAGATAAAAAACAAACCGCTCAACACCAGAGAGGAAACTAATATCAGATATCTTGATGATGCAGTTAGACAAAATTTAAGGTTTAATACAAGTATAGCAGTCACGCCAACAATCACTCTTAAAAACAGAATTGAACTGAATTACTACAATTTTGGTGAAACTCAGGAAACAGGATATTTGATTTATCAAGATGTTGTTTATAAGTCAAAATCAACTCCGTGGGGTGTAACGGTAAGATATGCATTGTTTGATACAGATGGTTACGATTCAAGGATTTATGCTTATGAAAATGATGTTCTATATGCTTTCTCTTTTCCATTTTACAGTGATAAAGGAAGTAGAGCATATTTATTACTAAGATATCGCCTTACAAGAAATATAGACCTTTATGTAAGATATGCTCAGACATATTATTCCAATAGAACTACAATTGGCTCTGGCCTTGATGAAATTCAAGGAAATACAAGAAGCGAAATAAAAGCTCAAATCAGGTGGAGGTTTTAGGTAGGATGGGTATAGGGTATAGGGTATAAGGTATAAGGTATAGGGTATAGGGTATAGGGTATAGGGTATAGGGTATAGGGTATAGGGTATAAGGTATAGGGTATAAGGGTATAAGGGGATAGTTTGGGGGCGCGGATAATTATAAGGAGGTTTGGGGTTGGCGGTTATGTATAGGGTGTTTTTGGTGTGAAAATAACATTATAAAACGTAAAAATAAAAAAGCCTGCAGTTACTTTACTGCAGGCTTTTTTATAAAGTTTAAGAAAACTATTTTTTAACGTTTGGCAGCTCAAGTCCAAAACCTTGTTTCTTGTCAGCTCTCTTAAGTTTGAAGGCTAGGAATATTGAAATCAAACCACAGAATACCAAAACTAGAATTGGAATTTTGTAATCGTAATATTTCAATATGTCATTTGCTTGCATAAGTTTAACTAATTGGCTAATTTCTCCACCCGATAATTTACCGTTTTTTTCTAGACTTTCTTTTAGACCATCTAGTTCATCTTCAACTTTTTTTAATTCTTCAGAATCATTTCTCTCTTTGGCAATAGAAAGTAATTGTTCTCTTATATTTTGTAATGTTTCAGTTACTTCTTCTTTTGTTCTAACATTAAAAACTTCGTAAATTTCTTTTTGAATATCAGGCAAAATCAAATTAACTTTTTCTATGTTAATACTATCAGAGAATTCTTGATTTACTTTATCTTCAATATAACCAAATAGATGAAAAGCATCCTCATTATCCACAACGACAAAGCTTGCTCTATATTCATCAATTTCGTTTTTAGTGTCTTTATTTACAGGAATAGCAATCAATAATGCACCAATTCCCCAGAAGAATAAACCTAATCCCCAGTTTTGAACTGTAAACATAGAAGCATAAGCAGTACCTAGTCTGTTTTCAGGAACAATTTTAGCAACAGATGGCCACATAGCTGCAGGCACTAGAGAGAATGCAATACCAAGGCTTAATAATCCAAAGTAAGCAAATATAGGGCTTGAAGATAGTGAAAGCGCAACGTGAGCAAAAATAAGAAGTAATGCTCCAAGCATCATAAGAGACGCTGCTTTACCTTTTTTATCTACAATACTACCAAAAATCGGAGTAAAGATGATAGTTCCAAGTGGGATAAGAGCAGCTGTTTTTGGTCCGTTTTGTAACCAAATACCAATAAGATCTTTGTTTATGTATACAATAACAGCGAATAAAGCTAGAATAATTAATCTTGCTAATCTTTTTCCTTTGCTTATGTTGTTTGGAATAAGAGTGAAACTTAAAGCAAAAACAAAAACTACTACATATACAAAAGCGTTACCTATAGATTTGCTTCCAAAAAGAGTTACGTCTCCACCTAAAGGCAATACATAAGTAAATCCAAATTTATTTACTAGTAGGTCAGGTGCATATTGGATAAATGGGAAAACAGCTGAATAGAACGCTACACACAATAATGTGATGTATAAGAAAGAACTGTTTTTAACCAGCTTGATAAGGTCTGAGAATTTGAAATCTTCTGATGCCTCAGCTTTGGTATCAGATGCACCGGCAATTTTCTTATCTTGTTTGTCGATTTTATAATCAAGGAAAGTATAGATAGTGAACATTATCATAGCTATACCGATAAGCGTAGCTGCAAATGTTACTGCAGGAGAAACAACACCACCAGCAATATCAAGAGAAATTGCGATAGCAAGTGCAGACCCAAGACGTCCGAAGCCCATGTTTATACCCATTGCGAGAGCCACTTCGTATCCTTTAAACCATTTCACAATGGCACGCATAACAATAACGCAAACTACTTCAAGACCGATACCGAATAAAATTCTACCGATAATTAAACCAAGAAGCGGATTGCCGCTAAAAATTACACCAGAAGCAGTTAATGCAGAAACAAGACCACCCATAGCAGCCAAGCCCCCAAACATAAAACCAGCAACGCGAATACCAAATTTATCAAGAATAATACCCCCAACGATAATCATACCTACCACGTTGGCTATGGTTGTTAACCCAATAATTCTACCGAACTGTTCACTTGTAAAGCCAAATTCTGACTCCATCAAGTCTTTCAACCCTGCATAGAAATCCTGGAAATAATAGGTTGCAAACATTAAACCGCTAATGAGCAACATCACCAGCCAACGCATTGCGGCTGAATCCCTTAAAGTCTTGTTCATTTTGTCTGTCATAGTTTTAAGATTTAAATTTTAAATTGCAGAGGCAAAACTAAAAAATTAATTTAAATAATTGATAAAAAATCGTAGTAATGCTTATAAAAAAATGGACTCAAAATTTGAAGCCCATTTTTTTAACTTAAAATATTATAATCATTTTACCATCCGGGAATAAAGTTTAGTCCCCAAGTTCCATTTTTGTGATTAAATTCTGTTGTTGTAAAAGGAAATGCATAAAATGGCTCTATAATTAATGCGCCTAGCAGATTAATTCTTATAGAAAGTCCTGTACTGAAAACAGGCACTCTTTTATCGGGTGTGAGTTTATTGGTGTTGAATGTTATAGTCTGGCCTTCACTCCATGCAACTCCGCCGTCAACAAACCAGGCAAGTTCGGTGAATAGAAATCCACTTTTTATTAAAGCCAGTCTTTCGGGTCCGGTAAAAGGCAGCCTAAGCTCGAAACCTGCCAATAATACTCTGTCGCCTATATATTTCAAAAAGAAATTGTCACCCTCAGTGCTTCTCTCTCTGTAATATATTGCAGAATATTCATAACCTCTAACAAATCCCGGATATCCTAAAAACAGAGGATAAAACAAATCATCTTTTTTCTCATCAATCAACCAGCGGCCGTAATGGGTAGTTCTAAGGGCAATGCTTAGAGGATTAAAGAAATAATACCATCTATAGTCTGCCGTTAAGCTTACCATGTCAACGCGCCCAAAATATTTTTCCGCATTAATCCTATACCTTTGACCTTTCATTGGAGAAGCAAGTCCGAAATATGAATTGTCGCCCACATATCCAATTCCTAACCTTTGCAAGGAAAAGCCATCAGGTGCCGGTAACCTTTCTCTCTCTTCACCCAAAAAAATGTAATATCCACCATCATTGTAGTAATATCTGTTAAAAGCATCCAGTCGATAATAATACCAAGCCCAACTGCCGCTTAGCTCTATTCTTCTGGTTGTGCTGATTGGATATAAACCAAAAGCTGTTATCTGGTCTTCAAATGTTCTTTGTATTACATATTGTAAATTCTCAACTGGAATTCTTTGTCCATCAATTACAATTTCATCATAAAGCCATCTGATACCGCCAAAAACATAAGGAATATGAGATGCATATCCACCCCAGATAATTTTTCTCTTTTGATTCGAATATCCTAAAACTCCTCCAAAATCATATATTTCTCCATTTATGGCAAGCATTGTGTATAATTGGTTTTCACCAACAATATCACTAAAGAGCATTGAAACTCCGCCCGACATTCCTGTTCCATATCTGTTGGTCGACATTCCAACCCCTGTGTTGCCAATATAGGTTAGTGCAAATTTTGGTTTGTATTTTATCATGGCCACAGAATCCTTTGGTAGCTGAAATCTAGTGGGTTCCTGAGCAAGTTGCTTGTCGACAATTTTTGTTCCTTGCCTGTCAAGTGGAGGCAAAGTAGCTGCAGTATAGTCTGTGTGAAGCGGGTCGACTTTTACCCTTCTAAATTCTTCAGGTTTAGCATTAATTATCACATAATCACCTTTAGAATAATAGCTGTATGCAATCTCTCCTGTTGATTGAGCTACGGTAATTGCCGGCGATAAATGCGTAATTCCACTAATGCCTGTGAAATAATCGGTAAGCCTATAAAGGTCGTCTGATTCTAATTCATAGTAATATAGGTTTCTAAAGCCATCACTATTTGATAGAAAATATATCCCTTTCTGGTCGGGTGAAAAAACAGGGTTAACGTTTTCTGCATCTGGGAAAATGTCAAAAACTTTTATCTCTCCTGTGGAAACGTTCATCATTGCCAGGTTGAAATTAAAGTTATTGTTTTTTTCTAATTGAGCAGTTTGTGGCCTGTCGGTTGAGAAAACCAGATATTTTCCGTCGGGTGACCATTTTGCATGAATGTATGAAAACCTGTCGTTGGTGAGGTTTGTAACTTCTCCTGTTTTTATTTTGAGTTTGTACAAATTTGAAACTCCATTGGCAAGTCCGTTGAAAACCATGTATTCTCCATCCGGCGACCAGGTTGGGTTGTTGAGAGCTCCAACACCGTCTACCTTAATATGTTTATCTCTTCTAAAACGGTTATTAAGACTGGTAATTACAATTTGATTTACACCTTTTTTTACAATAACATATGCAAATTTTTTCCCATCCGGCGACCATGTTCCAACCGATTCGAAAAAATTAAATCCGTCAATATCGCTATTTCGCAACGAGCTGGAAAGTTTCCTTCTAATTTTTCCTGTGTGAGCATCTGCAATGAACAGATCTATCGAAAACAAGTCTTTCTCTGAGAAAAATGCAACATTTTCACCATTAGGACTATAAGAAGGCGAAATGTTTATTCTTCCGGCATTTTTCTGGGTAATTATTTTATCCCCAACAGGTACATGTCTTAAAGAATCTTCAGCCATTGGAGAAAAGTGACTTTCAATTGCATGTTTCCATATGTTTGAAACAGTTTTTCCCGGTAAGCCCACAACTCTTTCAATTCCTCTTTCATAGCCAAGTCGTGCTGTGTTTCTAAACAACGGGGCAATTAGGGAGTCGCCCCAAGTTCTGCCAACAAATGCTATAAAACTATGTCCGAAACGATAAGGGTTGAATTTATAATTCCTTGTCATATCTTCTAATGACGGGAAATCATCATTATACCATGCATCTCTCATAATCATGGCAGTATGTGCATCAACACTTCCAATTGAAAAATACTCAGCCATTCCTTCAACTAACCATAACGGCAAATTCCTAATGGAATTTAATCCAAGAGTGTCGTGAACAAACATTGCTCTGAATTGAAACACGTGAACAAGCTCGTGCCCAATTACATGGTCGGTCTGGTAATTCGTTTCCAAAACAGGCATTACAACCCTGTTTCTCAATGCCTCTGTAACGCCCTGAGTGCCAATGCTTATGCTTCCGCCAACGGCAGCTGTTTGCTGAAAATCAGGATGATTTGCGTATATAATAATTGGGTTGCGCTCTTCGAATGTGTCTTTGAATATTTGCTGGTGACGAACAAACCATTTTTCATAAGTGTTGGCGATTGCATTTATTACAGAGTCATTTTCGAAGTAGTGATAAAATTCGAAATTTGGCGATTGAAATAATTTATAGTTGAAGGTCGTATAATTGGGTTTGTTTCTACCAAAACCTTGCGCATTAGCATTGGTTGTATAACAAATAGCAAATGCGATAATGAAGATGTATTTGAATAAACGGTTGGCTTTCATAATAATAATATTATTGTAATGTGCTGAAAAACAGGTAATAAATATCAAAAATTATTCCAATAGTGATTATGAATTGTTAATATTTATAACGAAAATAGTCAGAATTTGTTCTTAATGAATATTGATTTTACGGAAGGCTAATTTAATTCAATTTTTTTTACAAAATTTGCATAAAAAAATAATGATGCAAAATCTTGAACAATACTTCTCCAAATTTAGAAAGAACATTATTGGTGTAGATGCTGAATATCAAACTGCGTATGGAAAGCAGAAGCTTATATATGCAGATTGGATTGCGAGCGGACGACTTTATAGACCAATTGAAGAAGCTATAAGTAATAATTTCGGACCATATGTTGCAAATACTCATACAGAAGCAAGTGAAACCGGAAATTTAATGACTAATGCATACCATCTTGCACAGAGCATAATTAAGCAACATGTTAATGCAGGCAAAGATGATGTTTTAATTACTGCCGGTAGTGGTATGACTACTGTAATTAATAAGTTTCAAAGAATTTTAGGATTAAGAATTTGCGGTTCTTTAAACAATAATAAGTGCTTAAAAGACAGGCAAAGGCCGGTGGTGTTTGTGTCGCACATGGAACATCATTCAAACCACACATCGTGGTTTGAAACAATAGCAGATGTTGTAGTTTTAAATCCTAATAAAGATCTTTTGGTAGATCCACAGGAATTAAGAATTCAGTTAGAAAAATACAAAGACAGAGAATTAAAAATTGGGTCTTTTACTGCTTGCAGCAATGTTACAGGTTTGCATACCCCAATACATCAGCTCGCCAAAGTAATGCATGAATATGATGGAGTTTGTTTGGCTGATTATGCTGCTTCTGCACCTTATGAGAATATTAACATGCATCCGGATGATCCAATGGAGAAATTAGACGCTGTAATGTTTTCTCCTCATAAGTTTTTAGGAGGTCCGGGATCTTCCGGTGTCCTTGTTTTTGATTCACAATTTTATCATGCTACTATACCTGATAATCCGGGGGGTGGCACAGTTGATTGGACAAATCCATGGGGTGAATATAAATACATTGATGATATTGAAGCCAGAGAAGATGGTGGTACACCGGGGTTTCTGCAGGCCATTAGAACAGCCCTATGCATTGAATTAAAGAATCAAATGGATGTTGACAATATATTAGGCAGAGAAAAACAGTTACTTGAAAAAGCATTTGCAGAATTAGATAAAATTCCTGAATTAAGAATTCTTGCTGATAAGCAAAGGGAAAGGCTAGGTGTTATTTCTTTTTACTTTGAAAAAATTCATTATAATCTTGTGGTTAAATTGCTTAGCGATATGTACGGAGTTCAAGTTAGAGGAGGTTGTGCATGCGCGGGAACATACGGGCATTTTTTATTAAACGTAGATTACGAACATTCAAAACAGATAACCTCTAAAATTAATACAGGCGATTTATCTGATAAGCCCGGCTGGGTTAGGCTTTCGCTTCATCCTACAATGAAAGATGCCGAATTAGATACAGTAATATTTGCTCTGAAAGATATTCAAAAAAATGTTTCTAAGTACGAGAAGGATTATAACTACTTCCCAAAGCTAAATGAGTTTAAGCATAAGAACTCTCGTAACCATAAGGAGATTGTTCAAGGCTGGTTCAGCTTTTAGTAAAAGGGGATTGAAAGGTTGAGATAAGTTCTAAGCGCTTTGAAAATGCCTTTGTAATAATGTAACCTGAGAAGACATAAGCCTTTGATTAAAGTCAAGCTCAGCAGGATCAGAAAAATCGCTTATAATTAGTGCTACTTCGGTAGAAATAGAGCCTTGCTGAATTTTCATTTCCCAAACATAATCCTTGTTTTCATTTAGCCATTGAAACTTGATAAAATCATTTTCTTTATGACTTACTACTTTTGCTTTTTGCTCGGAGCCTTCCCACTTAAAAATAAAGATATCATCTTTCACATCAACTGAATCTGCAAACCACCTCGATAGCCCTTCCGGTGTGCTTATCATTAAATAGAGTAATTTTGATGATGTACGTATTGGAAACTCAAGTGTATACTGCACAAGCTTTGCCATATCTGGGTGTTTTTTCTATTAACTTATGCTGCAATATACAATTTATTTTATTAATTAAAAAGTTTTTTCACTCAGGAAAAGATTCCCTGTAACAATACCTTAATTTATCCTTAAATAATCCACAACCAATCAGGCGGTATATTTCTCATAAGCAAGCTCCGAAGGAGCGAAACGAATGTTTTACATAATATGTTTTCATCCCTATTGATTAGTTCTTGAATAATTAGTTAATTATTATTTTGAAATAGTATGCAGTTTTTTCAAAAGAAAAAGTTCCACGCAAAGCTCGCAAAAGTTTAACCGCGAAGTTCGCAAAGCCAGATCCATACCGCCAAATCATTTCGCAACTGCCTTTGGAGTTTTGGAGTGTTTTTGATTTTGCGGCTTTTGCGAGGAATTATCCCCAGGATGATGGAAACTCCTCATTCTTCGGAGGTTCCCATGTCCTTTCTAAACAAATCCGATATTCAAAAAACGCCGAACCCTGAACGCCAAATCTAGCTCAATAGTAAAGGTATTATAAGTCTCTGCACTACAAAACCTAATAGTTTCTTTTGCAGTATATGCTACTTTGCCAGTTACTTTTTGGTGCATGATTTGGTGTTTAGCGTTTATGGGATTAAAATGTTTAAAATGTCCAGCCTATTGAAATACCCGCCCAAGGTGCTATTGATAATCTGCTTTCTGATACTAAGCAAATAGGCGTTAATCCGATTCTGAACTGTAACCCACCATCTTCTCTTTGATACCGAAATCCTAATCTGTAAAATCCAATCAAAGGAGGCATATTAATGTAATTATCCGTAATAACAGGAATAGTTAAACCAATACCAACTTCTAAGAATTTTTTTTCACCTATTAAATAATTGATTTGTGGAGAAGCCCATAGTCTATGTCTATTATAATATTCCGAAAAGATGTATGTTAAACCTGAACCGAGTGTAAGTTTTGAATAATTGGTGATTTTGTATAATCTATCATACCCAATACTGTATAGTATTCCGTTGCCCCCAAGTTCAAGATAAGCACTATTTTTTTTATAATCTGACTCGGCCTTTGGCAAATCACTATTTTCAGACATGGCATAAGTGTTGGCAGCACTTACCATAATGCTAATCAAGAAAATAAAAAATTTTTTTCTCATAATTTCATCTGTGAATTATTTGATATAAATTTTTAATGAATAATCATCTTAAGACCAATACAGAAATAATTTCTAAAAGACTTTGCTTTTTTAGGGAATTGTGTAAACTCATTATTGATTCCAAAATATGTATGATATTGTGGAGTGAGAAACAAATTTTCTGACATATTCAAATTATAGGCTATTCGCATTTTTAGTCCATAATGCCATTTTTTGCTATATTGCTGATATGTATCCTGCAAATCAGACCTGCCACCTTCGCCTCCTTGCCACCAACTGTATTCTCCTTGAAAACTTTCTTTCAATAAGTATGATACAACAGCCCCAACATTCAAATCAAGTTTTTCTGCAATAATAAAATTAAAAGGCATAATGCACAAGGAAGCAACACTCTTTTCAATATCTGCGTTGATAAAACGTCCGTAATTTACTCCGCTTTCTAAAGCTTCAAAACCACCACTATATTTTTCAAACCCAATACTAATTATTGTTTTTATAGGTTTGGCGTTTTGATAACTTAGTGCAATATTATATCCGATTTTTGTTTCAGATATTGAATTATATACAGTCTTATAGCTATAGAAACTATTTAAATTAACACCACTATTGACTTCAATATTTTGGGCTGATAGTTTTAGAATAGTTGCAAAAAGGATTGCAGCGATTATAGGTTTTTTCATCTGATGTTTTTTATTCTTTAGAATTTTGTATATGCTTGACATCAAGCTTGTTATTGAATATTTTAACCAGATTAACTCTTTTAAAATTAGAAAATGTTTTTGACTATTTTGTAAAAATTAACATTTATGTGAAAATATTTTTTTTACCCATAGTTTATTTCATGTTGGTCACCAATTGCGCTGGCACCAGACTGCAAAGCCCATCATAATCTTCACATCGCAGCGCGTAGTTGCGTGATGCTCTTCATTTATAAACATTTATCTCTTCCGGAGATAGGGATTCAAGATTTATCTGATAATTAAGTCATTATCATATTGTAACATTATCCCTCCTGTCACCCTTCTGTCACTTTCCTGTCACCTTCCTGTCACCCTTCCATAACCACTCCCCCAAAATCCAATTTTTGTGAAATAGATTGCACTTAGGTGACAGATTCCGAATCTTATTCTTACTTTTGCGGGCTGAAAAATTTATATGGAAACCATACGAAAACATTATATATACATACTATTACTACTGGCAATAACTTTTTGGGGTATATCGTATGTATGGACAAAAATTGTATTTGAGGTATATGGGCCTTTAACAATAATGTTTGTTAGATTAACAATAGCGTCAGTTTTGATGATTACCATTGTTAAGTTAAAAGGGTGGGGGCAAAAAATTGATAAGAAAGATTATATGGCATTTTTCTGGCTGTCTTTCTTTACTCCTTTTTGTTATTTCATTGGTGAAAATTTCGGATTATTATATGTTTCTCCTACAGTGGCATCAGTTATAATTGCCACTATACCGCTTTTTGCTCCTTTGCTTGGATTAATAGCATTCGGCGAGAAAATTACACTTATTAATGTTTTTGGCTTTATAATTTCCTTTTTTGGTGTATTGGTTATGATTCTAGATGCTGACTTCAAATTTGTCGCATCGCCGCTTGGTGTAGGGTTGCTTTTCTTTGCTGTATTATCTGCTTTAATTAATGTTGTTTTCTTGAAAAAACTCACTGTAAAATATTCATCAATTACGATAATAACAGCTCAGAATTTCTTAGGTGCAATTATGTTTATGATTGTATTTTTAATTTTTGATGTTAGGGAGTTTTTTACAATTGTTCCTAAAATGGAAGTAGTAGGAGCTTTGGTTGCTTTGGCTGTTTTTGGTTCAACATTGGCCTTTATGTTTTATACATCTGCGGTTAGAACACTTGGAATTGCTAAAACCTCCATATTTACAAATTTAATTCCTGTGGTTACAACGCTTTCTGCGCTAATAATATTAAAAGAAAGCATTGAAGTGTCAAAAATATTTGGGATGATAATCGTAATGTTTGGACTATTTCTCACGCAGTTTTCTAAGTTTAAGCTGTTTGGTAAAGGGAAAGCATTAAACAGTAATACGAAATAAAAATTTCAGAATAAAAGTTTTAAGTTTTAATAAGTTTATTATTTTTGCAACCTCAAACGGCGGGGTAGCTCAGGTGGTTAGAGCGTCGGATTCATAACCCGGAGGTCACGAGTTCAAATCTCGTTCCCGCTACTAAAAATGCCTGTTAATCAATCGATTAACAGGCATTTGTGTATAATTTAGCACTAGCAAAAAGTCAGGCATTCGGCTATGATTTCTTAACTAATTCTTCAATGTCCAATTTAATAATTTCCCAAACTTTATCTTTAAGGCAAATCGGAATAAATTCATATTCAGCATTTTCAAAGTTTGTTAGTGCCTTAATAATCTCTTCTCTGTTAAAATTGTACGGATATCGCTTGATATAATATTCAATCATCTCATCAAGTGAGAACTTTTCCAATAATTCGTGAAAATCCCAAAAATCCTTCTTCCGTCCTCCTCTCCCAATAATATCCAACTTCATTGCTGCAATCTCTTTAATGCTGGCAAGTCTAACTTCATTAACTTCAATTAATGGAAAAACAAAATTATCTGTATAAAACAAATCCAATTTAACTAAATCAGAAGCCTCATTTCCAATAAAAAAAGACTTCCCCATTCCAATTAAATCACTTGGCAACTAATCTACATAAGAGAATTTTTCTCTAAGAACCTCCTCAATTTTAATAAAATCAATGCTTCCATATTCCGAATCAGTAAACATATCAATGTCTTCTGATTTTCTATGTCCCAGTTGAAGACTTAAAGATGTTCCGCCAACTAAACGAAAGTTTTTAAGTTCGTTTAGTTTCATTAGTTCAATTAAAGATTTCCACAACAGGTTTGAAACAGTGTTTAAATATAGTTGCATAATAATTTACAAATTAAAGTCACTGATGTTTTTATTGAAAGAAGAGAATATGCTGTTATCGATATTTTTCAATTCAGCAGATATTTCTTGTTTCCCGTAAAAACTAATTAGTTCATTAATCTCCTGAGTGTTTCCTCTTTCTAAAACACGTTTTATTATAGCTCGTTTTTGTTTTTCCCAATCAATTTGATTTATATCTGTATCCCAAAAAAGAGCTGGTCTAAATATATCAAGGTTGGGCTTATGAAGTGTCGAAATTTTAGCAGCGACAGTATTCACATCATAGCTTGCTTGCAAAAGCATAAAGTAATCTAGTGCAACGTTAAACTTTGCTGAAAGTTTAATCGAGAGAGAAGGAGTTATCTTCCTCTTTTTGTTTAGGATGGCACTTATAGTCTGCTTGTGCTCATCAATATTAGAAGCCAGCTCACTACTTTTAATTCCCCTGCTTTTTAATTCTCTACTAAGAATATATCCAGGATGAATGCCTCTTATTTTATCTAATTCTGGTAGCATAACATTAATTTTCACCAAAGTTAGGTAAAAATAACAAAAAAGTAAACAATTTTGTTTACTTTTTTGTTTGAAGCGATACACGTCGGTTGAAGTATTGTTAGTTGCCGATTGTTTAAATAATACCCAAAATCATCAATCTATTCTTTACCGGCTCTTATTCTATCGGCTTTTTGGTTTGCTTCCAGAATTACTTTTTTAGCTTTTGCATCTGCTTCATCTTCAAGCTTTTTAGCGTTATTGTCGGCAGTTGCAATCATCTCCTGACCGGTTTTTCTAGCAGCTGCTTTGGCAATTGGACCTGTTGCTTCGTCTTCAAGTTTCTTTGCATTCGCCCTAGCTTCATCGCGTAGTTTTTTAGCTGCAACTGCGGCTTCTTTTCTGATATTTTCGGCTTGTTTTTCCGCTTCTTTTATTACTTGTTGTGCTCTTTTCTCAAGTTCTTCACTTACTTTTTCCTTTACTTCTTCTACTTTTTCTTTAGCTTGTTCTTTTATGTCTTCTATGATTTCTTCAATTTTCTCAGTCACTTGTTCAATAACCTGATCTTTCAAATCACTGGTTGATTGAGCCAGATTTAGAGATACTTTAGGATTTGTGACAGTTCCTGTAATAGCGGCCCCGACAAATACTGTATTTCCGGGTGTGATTTTTATTCCGCTGGTTGCAGCTTGGTTAATAAGTCCGCTCAAAGCATCATTTGCAGCACCTCCAAACTCGCTTCTTGGAATTTCAAATTTTGCTAGATAATTAATAGTTTGGTCGAATGAATGATATCCGTTTATGTTGGCTTTTGAATTTCCAAAATTCACATCAAATGGCTCAACATCAATTCTACCATCCTTAAATTTGAATTTCACGTTTACATCATTAAATGTTATTTCTTTAAACCTATCCATTTTTAGTTGTTCGGCAATGTTTGTAAACGTCGGACTATTAGTTACTTTCACGGTGTTAGATATGAAATTTCCGGCACCGGCCATACTGTTAACCACCGGATTCATTTGTTCGTCGAGTAAAGATTTTATAGTTAAACCTGCCGAAAACTTTCCTGCAGCTCTTTCGCCTATTGGAGCGAGTTTAGCAAAAGTATTGAATGTTTTAAATGTCTTTTGAATATCAAATTGTCTGATGTCTAAATTAAAATCAATTTCAGGCTGTTTTACATTTTTTGAAGAATATAGTCCGTTAACCGCCATACTTCCTTCAAGCATATTCATTTGCAGGTTTTGAAGAACAACTGTTTGGTCGGCAACCTTTATTGTGCCGCTCACGTTTGTCATTTCCATATTGTCGAATATCAGCTTGCCAAATGAACTTCTTAATGTAAAATTGATATTTGATGGCACTTCAATAACAGTCATTTCTACTGAATCGGTTTCTTGAGAAGGTTCTTTGGTGTCTGCTTCAGATGTTTCTTCGGCGAAAAACTGGTTAAGGTCTAAATATCTCGAATTTGTTGAGAAGCTACCTGTCAGCATATCATCATTCAACATATATCCTAATAAATTATCAATTCTTCCATTTGCGGAAAAGTCGCTTTCACCCATTTTTACAGAAAATGTTTTCAGCTCGACAAATCTTGGATTAAATCCAAAGTCCATTTTCGAGATTAAAATTCCCTGAGGGAAATCTTCACTTTTGTAATTCATATCAGTTATAACAAGCTTTCCATCAAACAAAAACTCATTATATTTTTCTTTCTCAATGCTAGACATTTTTCCCTTAGCGGAAATATCACTATCTATAATGCCTGATAAACTTTCATTTTCTCCAAGCGGATAAAAATCTTTGACTTTTGAAAGGTCGATTTTTCCTTTTAAAAATGCATCTATCTGAGGGTCAGAAATAGGAGTTTTAAGGTTCAATTTAAAATCCACCGGATTGCCTGCCATTGTAAAAGTCAGTTTGCTTATATCAACAACAGATAGATCGGCAGAGCCGCCAGGGTTGAATATTTTGGTATTAATATTAACGTTTTTAACGGCAGCAGGAAGATCAGGATATTGAAACATTCCATCATTAACAATTAGGTTGAACTCAAAAGCAGGAATAGTTTCATCTCCCAATACTCCTTTGGCAAATCCATTGAATGCAAGAGTTCCTTCAGTTTTTAAATCGGCAAAATCTTTAGAATATATAGCAGGGATAAGAGATAAAAACGACTTAAATGCAGTTTGAGGAGAGCCAAATGTTATATCCATTATAATATCACTTTTCGGCATAGAGATATTACCATCAAGAAGCAAAGTAAGGTCATTGAACTTAATTATGTTGTCTAAAAATGTGAAGCTAAATGCCTCTAAATCAGCTGCGAGCTCAGCCTTTAAATCAAAATTTACTCCGTTTAATAGAGGGATACCTTCAAATACAAGATAAAAAGCATCTGCTGTGGTTTCTCTAACAGAAACATTTGTAGTTGATGCCGTGAAATCTCCTTTTATTGTATAATTCGAATTTTCTAATCTTGCATATAAATCCATATCTCTATCGTCATAAATTATAGTTGCATTTCTTATAGAAATACGTTTTAAAGCAAGTTTAAAATCAGAATCATTATCTTCTGTATCAACTTCATCAGTATCTTCACTTTCAAGCATTATATCCCAGTTTGCACTTCCATCTTTAAGAAATATTGCATTTATATAAGGCTTTTCAAGATGTATAGTTTTAATTTCATATCCATCGCCTCCAAAAAAGCTCATTATATTTACAGTTACTGAAAGTCGTTTAATATCAGCAAGGGTTTGGCCTTCAAAAGGAGCATTATTAATGACTTTTAGTCCGTATAAACTGAAATTTACATCGGGGAAGCTTCTGATAAAAGATAGGCTAAAACTATCGAAATCAACTTTGGCGTTGACATTTTCATTAATTGCTATTTTAATTTGCTCCACTATTTTGCCTTTAAATGCAAATGGTAGAATTACAAGTAAAGAAATTATTAATGCAATTACGATTGCCGTGATTTTAAGGAATTTTTTCATAGTACAATACATTGATATTTTAAAATATTTTTTTGAAGAGTGTCAAAGTTAGTTAAAAAACTACCAATTAGCAATGGGTTACAACAAGATAATTAGCACAAAGTATTCATTTGTATTATCTTTATGCATTATAAAAAACAAAACTATGAGACGATTATTATCAATTTTTACTGCGATATATTTTCTTGCAATTTCAAATAATATTGCATTATCGCAAACAATAGCAATCAACGAGGTTATGTCATCAAATGCATTAACGATTGCAGATGAGGATGGAGATTTTGAAGATTGGATTGAATTATATAATTATGGTGCTGTATCTGTAAGCCTGTTAGGATATGGATTGTCTGACAATTATGGTAGCCCTTTTAAGTGGGTTTTTCCAAACGTAACCATTGAAGCCGGAGAATATATGATAATATGGACTTCGGGTAAGAACAGAATAATTCCGGGATTTCCTTTGCACACAAATTTCAGCATTTCAGCAGCGGGGGAGGAGATAATCATAACAGAGCCTGGAGGAGAGTTGGTTGATGAGATGCTTCCAATAATTATACCTACTGATTATTCTTATGGCAAGTATCCCAACGGCACAGGTAATTGGAAGTATTTCACAAGTCCAACTCCGGGTTCTGAAAATATTGGTCCCGGTTATGAATTTCTAATTCCACCGCCAATAATTTCGCATCAAGAAGGTGCATATACCTCAGCATTTAACCTAAATATTGTTACACCAATTGTTGGAGCATCTATATATTATACGCTTGATGGCTCTGTGCCTGATGAAAATTCATCTCTTTACACTTCAGCTATTAATATTTCAAGTAAAGTTGGAGTTCCCAATGATATTTCTATGATTCCCACTAATAATATTTCGGAGACGGGACCTCCATATTATGAAGGTTGGCAGCCTCCACTTGGCGAGGTTTTTAAGATAAACACAGTAAGAGTTAGAATTTTTCATCCAGAAGCTCCGCCATCAAAAGTTTTTTCATATTCTTATTTGGTTGATCCTTTAGGTAATAATAGATATTCTTTGCCGTATTTTTCCATTACTACTGATAGGGATAATTTTTTTGATGATGAGATAGGTATTTATGTTCACGGCAATTATGTAAATTATTTTCAAGATGGAGATTTGTGGGAAAGGCCTGTGAATATAACTCTTTTTGAAAAAGATGGTATTAAAGCATTTAATGAAGATGTTGGAATCAGACTGCATGGTAATACAACTAAGAGCAGACCAAGAAAGTCATTGCGTGTATCTTCAAGAAGTGAATATGGCAGTAGTTGGATAAACTATCAGTTGTTTCCTGATAAAGATGTGAATATGTTTAAAAGATTTATCCTTAGAAATTCAGGAAATGATTGGGATTGGGCAATTTTTCGAGATGCTTTTATACAGTATTTAGCTAAAGATTTGAATGTTGAAACTCAGTATTACAAACCTGCAATAGTTTTTATTAACGGCGAATATTGGGGCATTCATAATATCAGAGACAGATATGATGATAATTATCTCTTTGCCAAGTATGGCATTGAAGAATTTGACATGACTATAATGGAAAATAACTCAGAGTTTAAAGATGGAAATCCTGATGGTGCTTCTCATTATACGAATATGTTGGATTTTATAGGTAATAACAGCATGACAAATCAGGCAAATTATGAAGTAGTAAAAACAATGATGGATGATGAAAGCTTTATAGATTTTCAACTGACACATATTTTTGCTATGAATACAGATTGGCCCGGAAATAATACATTATATTGGAGGTATTATAGAGATACTTACGACCCCACAGCTCCGGCTGAAAAAGATGGTAGATGGAGATGGATGATACTAGATACGGATTTTGGTTTTGGGTTACCTTTCTTTTATGTTCCAGGAGTTGACGAAGGCCCTGCTCATAATACACTCGCATTTGCCTTAGCGACCAATGGCCCGTCGTGGCCCAATCCTGCATGGTCAACATTCCTTCTGAGAAGACTAATTTCAAATACCGAATTTAAAAATAAGTTTATTATTCGTTATTGTGATCTGTTAAATACTACTTTCAGCGCAGAGCATGTAATCTCAGTTATTGATTCAATAAGCACGTTGTTAGATCCTGAAATGCAGGAGCATATAAATCGCTGGCGGAGACCAACTTCAATGAACGAATGGCTATTAAATGTTTACTTTTTAAAAGAATTTGCCGAACAAAGAACCAACTACCAGTTTAATCACCTGCAACAACAGTTTGCACTATTTGATGAAGCATACGTTACTCTTGATGTTTCAAATGAATTATATGGGTATGTTAAGATTAATACAATTGATATTAAGCATCAAACAATGGGAGTAATCAAACATCCATATCCATGGACAGGGAAGTATTACAAGGGACTAACCATGAATATTGAGGCAGTTCCTTATCCAGGATATCAATTCAGTCATTGGGAAGGGGCTTCAACTTCTACCGATCCTTTAATCTCAATAAATCTTTCAACTAACATTGAATTGAAAGCAGTTTTCACAAAAACAGATGACCTCCAGCTAATATATTTCTGGTTTTTTGGAAATAATATTGTTAATGACACCCCGCTTGAAAAAATAAATGCACATTATGGATTGTATGGTGGAGCAAGAATTGATTATCAATCTGCATTAGAGGGTTATCCATTTTATTCAGGTCATCCGAGTTGGAGGAAAGCTTCAATGGAAAGACGCAACAGCTCCACAAACATCAACTATCGCCCTGAAGGTAATAATGGAATTCCATTTGAAAGTGTAACTATGCGAGCAATACAAATAAAACAGCCATTTACAGGAAATGGAGGCGAAAACACAATGATTTTTTCATTACCAACTAATGGCTTTAAAGACATCATTTTTAGATTTGCGGCCAAAAATGAAGGTGCTGCTGATAAACTCATAATTGATTATTCAACTGCTTCGGAAAGCCCATACTGGACATCAGCAGGATTTAGTACAACAGAATATGATTTGCTTGCAGATTACCAACTGTTTGAAATTGATTTTGCTGGTATTGAGAATGTTAGAAATAACCCTAATTTTAAAATCAGAATTCGCTTTGATGGTGAAGATATGTCGGCAGATGCCGGAAGCAGGGTTACTTTTAACAATTTCAGCCTTGACGGGGTTTCTATTACAGCTTATAATATTTACGCAAGCAGTGGAGGATGGAGTGGCTCAATTTTTCCTTCAGGAAATATTGGCGTTTATGAAGGCGACAACATGACCTTTATGATGGTTGCTGATGGAGGTAGTTTTATTGGAAATGTGTTAGTTGACGGATCATACGCAAATGATGATGTTGAATTTGAAAATGAAGGAGCAATTGGTTACTATACATTTTATGAAGTAAATAACAACCATTCAATTTATGTGGAGTTCTTTCATAATGATGATAATAACGTTGAACCAATTCATGAAAAGCCGGAAATACTGATTTACCCAAATCCGGCAAAAGAATCTGTTTGGATAAAGTCGGGTATTGAAATATCTAAGATTGAAATTTGGAATATTACAGGAGGTTTAGCTTATTTAAAAGAAGCTAATGGTAAAGAAGCTCATATAAGTATTTCAGAATTGCAATCAGGATTGTATATTGTAAGAATTTACACCAACTCAGGGGTATACTCAAAAAAGATAGTAAAACTAAAGTGATGGTTTTACTGAAAAAAATCCAAAATTATTTAACCTGATACTTAAGGGTTGTAAATTCTTTTGAGTCTTGAAGATTTAGAATAAGAATGATTCCTGACTTATAGTTTAGAGCTGATATACGAATTAGTTGAGAAGTATTGCTGGGATTAACCTTAGTTGTTTCTATTATTCTTCCGGAAATGTCGTAAATTGTAAGGTTAGCATTCTCTGTTGATGTTTTGAGATGGATTTCTAAGGTGTGATGAGAATTGCTGGCTTTTATTATTTTGAGGTTATTGTTCAAGGTTACATTTACTGAAACAGGAGAAAAATATTCATATTTACCATCGTAATCTGTTTGTTTTAATCTGTAATACCAAATACCTTCAGATATATTCACATCACAAAATGAGTAATATTTTAACTCATTTGAATTTCCTGCTCCATTAATATTTCCAATAATATCCCAGTGAAATAAATCTTTACTTTTTTCAAGTGTGAAATAATCGTTGTTAGTTTCTGATGCGGTTGTCCAATCAATTATCACAGAGTTATTATACTGATAAACATCAAAAGAGATAAGCTCAACAGGAAGTGGGTCAAAAATAATGCTTCCACCAAACAAACTAGTATTAAACCCCTCAATTTCACCTAAAACATAAAGATTGCCATTGCCAAGTAGAAAATTTGTATTTTGATTAAAGCCGGTTAAATTATTTACTTGCATATCGCCATTAACAATCAAAGTAGTATTATTCATTAAGTCAACATCTCCATTTACGATTAGTTTTCCTCCGGATGCGACTGTAATCTGCAAATTATTCTTTCCGCCAATATTTCCTTCTACATTTAATTCCCCGCAAACATCTAAAATACCGCTATTGCTAAAAGAGATACTTTGATTTGCATATACAGTATTGTCGCAATTGATTTTAACTGTTGAATTATTGCCAAGTGAATATGGAGGAGCAACATTAACCCAGGTGTTATTATTATTCCATGACCCTGTATTTTTGGAACTATGCTGCGCACTTAATGTAGTCGAAAAAGCGCATATAAATCCGGCTAAAATCGTTATTAATAAGGCTTTCATGTAATAATTGTGAAATTTATACTCTAGGTATTTTACTTAGCGTTTAAGCAAAACACGGAGCAAATATACGCGTTTTACTGAAATATGCAAATTGTTTTAATATTTTTTTATTAGCAATACCCATTAGCATTATTATTATTTTTGCTTTCAAAAAAAATAAGAAGGTGATTTATCCCAAAGATTTCGAATTTAAAATAGGGTTTTCCCATATAAGGGTTATACTTGATAACTATTGTTTAAGCACTTTAGGTAAGAAAAAGGTTGCTGAGATTGGATTTTTAACTGATTATAATTTAATAAGAAGGCTTTTGACTCAAACTGATGAGTTTAGGCAATTAATAATGCTGAATGAGTTTTTTCCTGCATCTAATTATTTCGATCTAGAAAATGTTTTGGAAAAAGTAAAACTAGAGGGCACTTATTTTGAACTTGAAGAGGTAAAGGACTTATGGTTGTCGCTTGATACTATTAAGAAGATTATTGATTTTTTACTAAAAAGAAAAACTGAAGAAACCTATAAATATCCAGAGCTAAGTAAATTAGCTGAACAAGAGGAGGTCCCTCAGGAAATTCTAGATTATTTTCCCGGTATAATTGACAATCATGGGAATATAAAAGACATTGCGAGTCAGGATTTGGCTCAGATTCGCGCTCGCAAAGCATCTTTGACTCATAAAGCAGGTAAAAGACTGAATCAACTTTTACAGCAGGCAAAGTCAGAAAAATGGCTTGATAAGGATGTTGAATTATCGATTAGAAATGGCAGGCTTGTAATTCCGGTGCCGGCAGCTTATAAAAGAAGACTGAAAGGATATATACACGATCAATCTGCTACCGGTCAAACATTATACCTCGAACCGGAAGAGATTTTTGAGATCAACAACGAAATAAAAGAACTTGATTTTGAAGAACATCAGGAGATTATAAGAATACTTAAAGTGTTTACTGATTTTGTAAGACCATTTTTGCCGGTAATTAAATCTGCATATAATTTTCTGGGAATAATTGATTGTATTAGAGCAAAGGCAAAGCTAGCAGTTGATATTAATGCACAAAAACCTATTGTTGTTGGAAAATCTTATATCAATTGGATAAATGCCATTCATCCATTGTTATTCTTGTCATTTAAAAATCAAAAGAAAAAGGTAGAACCACTTAATTTAGAACTCAATTCCGATAAGAGAATACTAATAATTTCCGGGTCAAACGCAGGAGGGAAGTCAGTAGCTCTTAAAACTTGCGGATTGCTTCAATATATGGTTCAATGTGGGTTGCTTGTACCAATGGAAAACTATTCTGAAGTAGGTATATTTAATAAAATTTTTATTGATATTGGTGATGAGCAATCTATAGAAAACGACCTCAGCACATATAGCAGTCATTTGCTTAATATGAAGAATTTTTGTGAGAACATTGATTCGAATAGTTTGTTTTTGATTGATGAATTTGGAGCCGGCACTGAACCCAAAATCGGTGGAGCCATTGCAGAATCAATTCTCTACGAGCTGAATGAAAAAAAAGCTTTTGGAGTTATAACCACACATTATGCCAACCTCAAATTAATGGCTTCCAGATATGACGGGCTTATGAATGGGTCAATGCTGTTCGACACAAAAAATATCCGGCCGTTATACAGATTAAAAATCGGAAACCCCGGAAGCAGCTTTGCATTTGAAATAGCAAAAACAATTGGTCTGCCCGAACTAATATTGAAAAGAGCAGAATTGTTTGCAGGATCGGGTGAAGTAGATTTTGACCGACAGCTTCAGGATATGGATTTGAAAAAATTGGAGCTTGAAGACAAGGAAAAACAACTTAAAGCTGCCGACGATTTTCTCTCGGATATGATTGATAAATATGAAAAACTCAACAGCGACCTAGAGAGCAGGAAAACTGAGATTATTATCGAAGCAAGGCAAGAGGCAAAGAAAATTCTTTCTGAAAGTAATAAGATTATTGAAAGAACTATTAAAGAGATAAGAGAAGCCAAAGCAGACAAGGAAATAACAGCAAAGCTTAGAAATGAGATACAGGAGTTTTCTGAAAAACACAAATCTGAAGAAGGGCAAATTTCGGAAAAGAAGAGTGGGAAAAAAACAAAGTGGAAAGGCAAAGGACAGGTTGAGAGCTTTGAAATTGAAAATGCGCCTATAAACAAAAATGATATTGTTAGGATGAAGGGTTTGACTACCCCAGGAGAAGTATTGAGTATTGAAGGCAAAGAAGCTATTGTTTCTTTTGGAAGTATGAAAATGAAAGTATTGTTGGAAAAACTGGAAAAACTTAAAGAGAATAAAACAATACATGCAAAAGTTAAAACTACATTCGATATAAATGAGAAGGCAGTAGAGTTTAATCCGCAAGTAGACGTAAGAGGCAAAAGAGCCGAAGATGCATTGAGAAAAGTACGTCATTTTATTGATGACGCCATACTTCTAAGTGCAAGAAACCTAAAGATAATACACGGCAAAGGCGATGGAATTCTTCGCGAAGCCATAAGAGATTTGTTAAGCACAATACCCGAAGTCGGTAAATACAGAGACGACCACCCCGACCGCGGAGGCGCAGGCACAACCATTGTGGAATTGAGTATTTGATAAATTTTAATTTACAAACAGCGTAATAGATTATCAGCATTTTAGAGACTTTTATAATTGGAATATTTGGATTTTTAAACAATAATAGCGATGTGTGCATTTGCATATACAAGATTAAACAAATACATCAGCGAATCAGGAATTTGCTCACGAAGGGAAGCTGATAAGTATATTGAATCCGGAAGGGTATTTTTAAATGGGAAAAAAGCCAAGCTTGGAGATCAGGTTATGCCGGGAGACCGTGTAATGGTTAATGGGCATATGCTTGATGAGGTTGAAAAAAAGGAATTTGTATTGATTGCTTTTAATAAACCTGTTGGGATAACAAGTGTAACAGATTCTTCCATTAAAGGAAACATTGTTGATTATGTGAATTATAGCGAAAGAATATTTCCTATTGGTCGATTAGACAAAGACTCCCAGGGTTTAATTTTTCTTACCAACAATGGAGACATTGTTAACAAGATTTTAAGAGCCGGCAATAATCACGAAAAAGAATATTTGGTAACTGTTAACAAGCCTGTTACAGATGAGTTTATAAAAGGAATGTCTATGGGTGTTCCCATGCTTGGAAGAAGCACAAAGAAATGTTTTATAAAAAAAGAATCAAGTAATACTTTTAGAATTATTTTAATACAAGGCTTGAACAGGCAGATTAGAAGGATGTGTGAATATTTTGAGTATGATGTTGTGAAGCTGGAGCGCATAAGAGTAATGAATATAACATTAAAAGGTCTGCCGATAGGTGATTGGCGACAACTGTCTGAACAAGAGGTAAGTCTAATTCTTAAAGCAGTAGAGAAGTCAAGTTCAGAAGACCTGAAGGCAATGCCAGCCATAAAAAAACCTTCAAACAGTTTGAAAAAAAACACATCAAATAAGGCTTTTTCAAAAAGAGCAAACCCACAAAAGAAATCAAAAGATTCTAAGCCTTTCAAAAGCGTAAATGCAAAAACAAAATCCAAATCTTCAGCAAGGCGTGGTGCCCAAAGATAACAAAGCAAAGATTTCTATGTTAATAAACAAGAAAAATTATTTCTTTTTTGATAGAAATAATCTTCTTTTTTCAAATAGGGTTGTTTTCTCTTGATCACGGCCATTATTCGTTGGATTAATTTGTTCCTTACAGCATTCAACACGCTCATTTTGTTTTTGCCCTCCGCTACCTTTCTAGCAAAGTATTCTTTGAGTTCTTCGTCAAATCTTACGGCCGCCATAGCTGCCATATGCAAGAGGCTCTTGATGTTCTTGTTG